>SVQM01000068.1 GCA_015065335.1 Oscillospiraceae bacterium
GATATGATATTTTGCAAACATCGGCAGAATGTCTTCGGAGTGGAATCTGTCGAAATCATAGGTGAACACACCTGCCTCACAGAGCCACTGACCGTAGAGCTTACCCCAGAGAGCCTTACCCCAACCGGTATCAGAGATGGTGAAGTGGAGGCCATCGGGATTTACGTTGTGCCAATGCTTTGCAGTGGGATAATGACCGAGGGCATATTTATATGAATGAGTTGCGATACGAGGATAACCGGTGGTACCTGACGTGAAGAGCATGAGCATGGGATCATTTCCGCAAGGAGTGTCATCCGTACGGTAATAGTGAGTACTGAATCTCTCCATCTCCACGTTGAAATCGTTCCAACCGTCCTTCTTGCCGCCGACAAGGATCTTCAGCATTCCGGGGAATTCTGCTGCAGCTTTTTCTGCCTCTGTCGATACATCTCCATCAGCGGTACAAACTATCGCCTTAACCTTTGCTGCTTTATACCTGTATGTGAAATCGTGCTCAACGAGCTGATTTGTTGCAGGAATAGCGATGGCACCGATCTTGTGAAGTGCAAGCATACAGAACCAGAACTGATAATGACGCTTGAGAACAAGCATCACAGTATCTCCCTTTTTGATGCCGAGTGATTCAAAATAGTTGGCAGTTTTAGCAGAATATTTCTTCATATCGGAGAAAGTAAATCTGCGATCTGTCTTATCGTTTGCCACCCACATCATTGCCAGCTTATCCGGAGTTTTCTCAGCGATGGCATCAACACAATCAAAAGCGAAATTGAATTTATCATCATTCTTGAAGCTTATACCGCTGAACACACCGTTTTCATCGTAGTACGATTCGATGAAGTTATCTGCAACGGTTTCGGTGGTACTGCCTTTTTCTACCACATTCTTAGCAACATACGGTACTTCCGGATATTCTTCGCTTACAAGACCGTCTTGAGGATTAAGAACTACGGCGTGAAACTCACAACCGCCTTCACTAACAGCAATCATTCCGTGAGGGATAAGACTATTATAGAAGATGGAATCACCTTCGTGAAGAACGTCCACATGGTTACCGATTTGAACTTTAAGTGAGCCTTTAACGATAACGTCAAATTCTTGACCGTTATGAGAATTGAGCTTCATAGGTGCATCTTGTTCTTCGGGGAGATACGGAAATTTAACGAGAAAAGGCTCGGCAAGCTTTTCCTTAAACGTTGGTGCCAAATTGTTGTACTCAACACCGTGCTGCTTTAATATCTTAAGGCCTTCGCCTTTCCTTGTAATAGCAAAGGACGTAAGAGTTGTACTTCTTCCTTCGAGCAGATCTACAACTTCAACGTTGCAAGCCTTTGCACACTTGTAAATAAAGGTGAAGCTAAAGTCCGAGTTACCCTCCTCCAATACACGGTATTCCTCGATCGATACACCGGTGAGCTTTGCAAGCTCCTCCTGTGAGTATCCTTTTGCCTCTCGCAGTGCCTTGATTCTTCCTGCAACCTCTTTCAAACTGTAATCCATTTGTATTGTCTCCTTTCAATTCAGACGTTTAGATAATGGTTACGAATTTGAATAAAACAAAAAAACTCGCCTCAAAAATCTTTGAGACGAGTTATTAAACCCGCGGTACCACTCAAATTACGGAAAATTTCCGTCACTTACCGGACTCTGACAAGTCCTTTGCCTTTACGCAGCAATACGGAAGGAGTCTACTAAGCATTGCCTTTCGGTCCTCCGACTCAGAAGTGATAGGTCAATGGAATATTTCGCCTGTTGCCTCGCACCAAACGGCAACTCTCTGAAAAGCACTTTGTTCCGACCGTCTTCATCATAGTCGTTTTTTGTGATATTCAAATTTACGAGTATAGTTTAGCACTATAAAGCACAAAAGTCAATAGTTTTTTAAAAATTTTTTCGCTAACTTTTTTCGCCACAGAACAACACTATAGAATCTTCTCCCACCGATCAGATCTTTATCGATAGATCGAAGATATTAAAGTCTGAATAGACGAAATCATGAATACATTATCGCATCAAAGAAACCACCGATCATAAAAATCGGTGGTCTCTTCGTTTTACTTACCGAGAACAATATCCCATTTTGCAATATATTTTAGAGTCCTTGAAGCATCAGAAAGGTTTATTTTGCCATCGCAATTGACATCTGCGAGTTCTGTATTTATTTGAATATCCCAACCAACGATGTGTTTAAGGATCGCTGATACATCGGAGATATTGACCTTTCCATCATCATTTGCATCACCGTAAAGTGGTCTTACCTCAAGCCAATCGTATGTATTTCTCGCATCCACAAGAACATCATAATTTGAGACGAGAAGTTTTTCATTAGCTGAAAGTGAGTCATACAGGCTCTCGGCATATTCGATGGCTCTCAGTGAATCTATTAGCGTAGTACCACTGAAGTTCTGAACCGTAGTACCGTAACCGGAACCTCTTGATGTCCATGTTGATGCAGAGATGATATCACGTCCCTTAAGATGATCGTTCAACCATACACCATTGTACTTAAACGCATAGCTTGCAAATTCAACAGTACACATTCTGGGATAGAAGATACAGTACCTGTTATTCTCACGTACAAGAGAGCTTGAGTTCAAAACACAGGTATCATCAACAAAGACACGTATCGCCTCAGTCGTACATTCGAATCTTATATTGTGGAAATATCCATCGTCGAGAACGCACATCGGTCCGGTCTCACTCGGATTAAAAGGATATGAAGCAAATAGTCCTGAAATGGGAGAAATACCCCACTTTTCGGTTACAAAATCATATCCGACAGTGAAATTCTCACAGGATAATCCGAAGAATGCACCTGGAATACCGCCGATTATAGTTTCCTTATCCACATCACGGATGCGGATAAGCATTTCAACGGTATAATCAGCATTGAGCTTTGAGGCAGAGTTTCCGACATCAAGTACGGAATAGCACGCATTTCCGTCAAATGACATAAAGGTACCGACGATACCTGATCCGTTAACATATGATTCCTCACGATATTTTACTTTACCGATCGCCGCTATGGATTTTTCCGTTTCACGTATGGCATTGGTCTTTACAAGCCCTATCTCAGTTTTACCATCCGCTTCAGCAAAGCACTTCTTGCAGCGTGAGCATCTCCAGTACTCAACAAATCCCTCTTCGGCAGAGCTTGCCTCTATCGCAGGATAATATGTGAGATCATGACCGAGAGCGGATGTAGTGATCTCCGAAAGTGAGGTCTCATTATCTCCTGCGGCATCGGAGAAGCGTTTTCCTTCACGGTCGTACCAATACTCAAGGTGTCCGTCATCGGTACAAGTCGGCTTCACTTCTCTCTTATGTACAAGCACATCCCCGACGAGCACATCGCCTGTTTCAACGATAGTACGCTTGTGACAGAGGGAACATTCGTATTCATCATAGGAGCCATGGGAATATGTCGCCTCATGTGAAGCTTTAAGAACGTTCATATGGGTGTGGCTTTCGGAGAAATATCCGCTCATATCAAATTCACGGATATCGGTGGTAATGTAACCGCCGAGAATCCAGTCTGAAAGTGACTCCGAACCATTTTCAAAATCCGTAGCCAGAATTGTATTCCCCGTTCCCGCCGCAACGTCATAGTCGGAATCCGAGACTGTGATATTATCAATGATGAATTCTCCCTTTGTGTACAACAGAAGGACATCATCCGAGGATGCAAAAGACTTATCCGTGTACGACAGCATTGGTGTACCGTCGAGATAGATCGTTGCAGTATTTCCGACAAGGCTGAATGCGAAGCGATGTGCAGGATATTCTCCGTTTGACATTCTTGTCCATGAATACGCCTTCGATGCAAGAGGTTTTGAGATCGAAGACTTGAACTCCATATTGTTTGATCCGATTACAAACTTCTGCGCAGTGAAATCATATGCTGCACATATGGAATATTTACCGAACCAGACACCAATATAGCAGGGGCCGGTCGGATTTGAACGTGACGCCACATCCAGCGGCAGGATATCAAAAGCGACAGTACCGTTTGAGGTGACATAAGGCTTAACATCCTCCGTCTGCATATAGTTATTACCGAAATCGTGATGGAATGCGAGATTTCCGATGCTTGTTGTCCTCGGGATCTCCCTTTCGGTCTTATAAGGACACTTCAAGCAGAACCTTGCGGCCATTCCGTTGTTGTACTCAGTGGCTGTCAGGATCACTTCCTCATCAGCGAAGATATGCTCTCCCACGATCGCAGGAAGCACAGTAATATCTATTTCATGACCACAGAATTTGCACATATCGGAATCTCTTCCGTCAACACCGCAGAGTGCATCTACGTGATGATGTGCATATACGTGCTCGCCGCCCATACAGTTCTTCACCTGCGAGGTTTCGGAATACATTACCGCATCAAAGAGAACATTTGAGACGTTATCGCTGTTTTCGATCTTCACTGTCACGGGACCTGTCTCACCGTATACCCATGAGGTATTGAATTTGTATACCTGATCTGTCTTCGGCAGCTCGATCATGACGTCGGGATTCAAAGGATTTGAGGAATGGAGAACTACTCTTCCCTCTCCGCCCTTGTTTCCGATCTTCATGCTGTGCATGATAGCACCGTCTTCCATATCGATCTGCACGATCTCTTTTGTGTTTTCGGAATCAACAAAAATGCTGGGAGAGCCGAATCCGCCTCTCGCATTGGCACCGTAGAGCTTGAAATCAGTATCAGCAGACATATCAAAGTTAAGTCCCTGATATTCTTCGATAGTCTCACCTTCACCAAGCTCATTAAAGTTTGCCGTCTTCGGTGTGGGAGAATCCCCTTCGGGAACGATAAGGTACGGGGTTTTTGATGTCATGTTTAATGTAACACTGCCATCAACCACGTCAAGTGTACCCATCTTGACAGGAGAAGAGCTGAATGACAGCTTGTACATATCAACGTTCTCTATGCCTTCCCAAGTATCGGGCAGCTTCCATGTGCGTGTCTTACCGTCACGGCTGTAAGCATATATTTTACATCCTGCACCTACCTGAGGAATAAAGCGGTCTCCGCCATCGGCGATGATGAAATCCCCGTTTTCGATAAGTGTGTAGTTGTCGTTTTTCTTATTGTATGTAGATAAAAGATCTCCGCTGAATTCGACCTGATAGATGTCCTTGTTGCTCGTGTAGTTCAGCGGTTTTCTCTCCATCATATAGAGATACTGGAGGTTGAATTCCATAAGTCTTGTAATAAAATTATTCCACTGCTCGTCACTGCTGTAATAGTCAAGGGAGTAGTCTTCAGTACCAAGCTCACTTCCCCATACCAGATCCCGCATAGTGTCATTACGGGTTCCGATCAAAACGGAATTACCCCAAAGATTCAGATAATCATTATCGGTCACTACACCGTACGGCAAAGTGAAATAACAGGAAAGCCCCTTATATTTCGGATGGATGTATTCCTGTCCGCTGGAAATGGCGTAGTTCTCCCAGGAGTGCTTTATCTCTCTCTGAACTGCATCCCACTCCATTTCTGTATTGGTGATAACTCCGCCGTATTTTGTTGTGCGATTGGGATTGTTGTAAAGGCCCTCCGGTACAGGGATCATCGCATCATAATAAACATGAGTGCGGAAGTTCCATGTATCCTGCATATGCTGCCAAGCCTTCTGTGCATAACCTGTATTATACAGATTATACATACTGAGCAGATACCAATATTCGTTTCCTGCAGTCCAGCCGATCTTCTTCTCTCCGTTCTCATCGTGAGTATAGCAGGACAGTGGGATCTTCTCCTCCTCGGAGGCATAATTGTTACGGTTTCTTCCCGCAAGGAGCGGCTCAAGGATCTGAGCCACGTCTACGTTGTACTTAAATGAATCCTCAACATACTGACGGTACTTAGCATATCCCGAGCCGGGTGTACCGTCTCCCATGGGATAAGAGGTATCCTCAATAAGATAAGGCGCAGAACCCCAGCGAAGCACGTCCTGTCCGATTGTATATGACACAAGGTGTGCACCGTTAGTTATATTGGCGACTCTCTTCTGGACCTCGAGAGCCTCCTCATAGGACTGCTGAACTTTAGGAGATTCACCGATCATACCGAAGGTGATGGTAAAAGTTATGGAATCCATTCTGTCACCAAGTCCGGGTGAATAATCCTGCTCCACGGGTGTCATATCCTTAGGCGTCAGGGAGAAAAGCGTATCAAGAGTCGTGCTGTCCTCTGCGGCAATGACAGGCTGCAATACTGATACAGCCATGATCGCTGACAGCATAATGCTGATGATTCTTCGTTTCATTTTTTGGTTTACCCTTTCTGTAGTTTATGCCGAGTATCGACTATAAGTCAATATTATATTTAAATTATAACATCATACTTTGTCATAATCAACAGTTTGTGTAAGTTTCCTTAAGTCGACTTCCGTGGATCAAAAACATAACACCGACAAGGCAGGTAAACTTGCCCGGTCGGTGTCATTTTGATTTCTCTTACTGTCTTCGTTTACGTCTCTGCAACTATATTAAACTCAGGAATACATTATCGCGTCAAAGAGAACGTAGGATGCAGTCTTATCATTCTCGATGGTCACAGTCACGTCACCGGTCTCGCCATATACCCAAGAGGTATTGAACTTATAGACCTGATCGGTCTCAGGCAGCTCGATCATAACATCGGGGTTCTTGGGGTTGGAGGAATGGAGCACTACTCTTCCCTTACCGCCTCTGTTTCCGATCTTCATGCTGTGGAGGATAGTTCCTTCAGCCATACCGATCTTTGCGATCTTGGTCGTGTCAGCACACTCTGCATAAATACTGGGGGAAGCAAATCCACCTCTTGCATTTGCACCGTATACCTTGAACTCAGCCTCACCTTCTACGTCAAACTTAAGATCCTGATACTCCTTGACGATCGTGCCGGAGGCAAGATCGTTGAAGTTAGCAGTCTTCGGTGTAGGATTATTGCCAGCAGGAACGATAACGTAAGGTACCTTCGCATCCATAGAAAGTGTAACGTTTCCGTCAACAACAGCGGCATAACCGATCTTCTCGGGTGCAGCGGTAATAGACAGCTTGTAAATATCGATATCGGACACGCCTGCCCATGTCTCAGGAAGCTTCCATGTACGAACCTTTCCGTCACGGCTGTAAACGTAGATCTTGCAACCTGCACCCACCTGAGGAATAAAGCGATCACCGCCGTCTGCGATAACGAAATCGCCCTTTTCAACAAGAGTGTAATTCTCTGTCTTTCTGTCGTATGTGGAGATCATATCTCCGCTAAATACTACCTGATAGATATCATCGGTGTTAATGAAGCTGAGCGGTCTTCTTTCCATCATGTAGAGGTACTGCAGGTTAAACTTGAAAAGTCTGGTGATGAATTTTTCCCACTCGGGATCATTGGGAGTAGTACCGGTGGAGTAATCTGCACCACCAAGCTCAGCTCCGAAAACAAGGTCACGGGCTTCGTTTCCACGTGTTCCGATTATTACGGAGTTCATCCATGTGTCAATAAAATCCTCGTCGGAAATGGGGCCATAAGGAATGGAGAAAGAACAGGAAATTCCCTTATACTTAGGATGGATATGCTCTTGTGCGCTGGAGATCGCAAAGTTTTCCCAGGAGTACAGTGTCTCTCTCTGAACAGCATCCCACTCCATTTCGGTATTGGTGATGATTCCGCCGTACTTTGTGGTACGGTTGGGGTTGTTGTAGAATCCCTCGGGAACGGGGATCATTGCATCGTAGTACATGTGTGTACGGAAGTTCCAGTTATCCTGCATTTTCTTCCATGCCCTCTGAGCATATCCGGTCTCGTACAGGTTGTAAAGGCTCAGAAGATACCATCCCTCTTCACCTGCGGTCCATCCGATCTTCTTGTTCCCCTCTTCATCGTGAGTATAGCAGGAAAGCGGAATCTTATCTTCCTCGTCAGGCGCATAATCGTCACGCCATCTTCCCACAAGAAGAGGCTCAATGATCTGCGCTACGTCTGCGTTATTCTTGAAAGAATCTTCCACGTATTTGTGGTATTTTGCATATCCGGATCCAGGTGTACCGTCTCCCATGGGATATTCAGTATCCTCATACAGGTAAGGTACAGTACCCCAACGAAGCTTATCCTGTCCGATAGTATAGGAAAGCTGATGTGCATTGTTTGTGATGTTTTTAACCATCTTCTGAATCTCAAGTGCACCTTCGTACGTCTGAATAAGTTTGAATTCACCGGGCTTATCCGTCATACCAAAGTTGATGGTATAGCTGATAGCGTCCATTCTGTCTCCGAGACCGTTGGAATAGTCCTGCTTTACAGGAGTCATATTCTTTGGTGTAGCGGAAAAAATTGTGTTGTCCATAATAACCGATAACATAATGCCGATATCATTTTAAGGGCATTTATGTAGTTTGTCCTTTCTCAGTTTTCGCATAAAAATGGGATGATAACTCCCACAGGGTTAGTTTAACATTTATAAGTGATATTGTCAACACATTGTGGCGATCAAGATCAAAAAATTCATTATCCCCCACTAAAAAAGTCAAAAGCGACAAGGTATATACTATGTCCGTCGGTGTTTTTCGATCATCACGAAATCGAGAATGAGGATGTAATGGTTGTGATAGGCGGATTATACAAAATTATGTTTAAACAATATAACACCTGCGAGGTAAGGATATTTACCTCGCAGGTGCTTTTTTCATTTTTCAAATGCATTATAAAAAATGGGAGCAATGTTTTTATTCTCAAGCCTAGATGACACACTAAGTCAATTCCCGTTTACAAAGCCTCTTATCTGACCATAGATAATATTCATAAGGTTATGTCTTGCCTCTACGCTTGCCCAGGCGATATGAGGTGTGATAAGTAATCTTTTGCTATCCTTAATCGGGAGAAAAGGGCTGTCCGTACTCATTGGCTCTTCTGTAAGCACATCAAGCCCCGCAGCAGCGATTTCCCCTGCCTTGAGGGCCTCTGCAAGATCCTTTTCCACAACGATGGCTCCTCTACCCACATTAATAAAAATCGCTGTGGATTTCATCCTTCTGAAAGCATTCGCATTCATGAGGCCCTCTGTATCCGAGGTAAGCGGGGCGTGTACTGAAACAATGTCTGATGTTTTAAGAAGAGTATCAAGATCCGTTCTCGCATATCCCACCTGATCATTTTTGCCTGAAGTGGAGTAATATATAACATTAGCACCGAAGGCTTTTGCGATATCGGCAACTCTTCTGCCGATATTACCAAGCCCGATTATTCCCCAAGTCATACCGTTTATCTCATGAAAGCGCTCGGCAAAATGAGTAAAAAGTGTATCATTGGCATACTTTTCGTCTTTAACGTACGCATCATAATAACTGAGCTTTTCAAGCAGATAAAAAAGCATAGCGAAGGTGTGCTGTGCCACTGATTCGGTGGAATATCCGGCTACATTCCGCCATTCAATTCCCCGCCTAGCAAGATAGTCTTTATCGAGATTATTTGTTCCGGTTGCAGTGACACATACGAGCTTCAGATGCGTCGCATTGCCTACCGAATCTTTATTTATCAGACATTTATTTGTTATAATAACGTCGGCATCACACACTCTTTCAGGAATCTGTTCTGCAGTTGAGTGCCCGTATTTGACAAACTCACCAAAATCGGAATATTTCGAAAAGTCTATATCCTCTCCGACACTGTTTGCGTCCAAAAAAACAATTTTCATTTGCGGTCTCCTTAGGAATAGATCATTGATATTGTAAATACTTTATCTAAATATACCATCAAAAAATATGTTATGTTTATTATATCACTATCTGTTTTCATAATCAACAGTCACGATGTTATTTCTGCACTACCCTCCTCATCCTCCCCTAAAAAAAAGAGCACCGACAAGGTACGTAAATGTACCTCGCCGGTGTTTTTCACTGCATATCACTTTACGTGATATTCACTTACGGAGATGATATATCAGCTTTGATACCTTGCCGGTGCCCAAGCCTGTCCGGGACTCTTTTCAAAATCGATCTCAGGTGATGCATATGTAGGAGGGGACAAATAGGTCTGCAGATGGTACTTCAGGAAGATATCATGAGTTCTTAAGTACCGCTCACGATATATTTCACGAATCTCTTCCGTGCCGTTATGGTAATTCTTTTCATAAAGAACAGTCAGGCACATATAATATACCTTTCCGAGAAAAACCTCAATATGCTCTTCGATCTCTTTTGTTTCCGCTTTGGCCATGGCACGGTCAAGCAGATATACCATATACTCAAAGTTGGAATCGATGTATGCCTTATTCAGTTTATCAAACAGATCGGAGTAAGAGAAGGAACACCAGCATCCGTTCAGATCTCCCGCTTCAATGATCATACGTGAAACCTCAAAAAGCTCCTCGCCGCCCTCTCCGTAGTAGATCAGATACTGTTCTTTAAGGAAATCCCAGTACTCCTCCTCAGTAAGATCACCATCCCACATTAGAAGTGCGTGTGCCGCTATCTGGAAGATATTGCCTCCGCAAAGCATAACACAGCTTATGCCGTTTTCAATAAGGAATTTCATATCTTGAAAACCGGTGTCATAACAAGGTGTAAGGGATGAGGGTTCGTCTCCCTCCATAGGATAATACCACACCTGAACAGTTCCCTCTTTGCAAACCTCAAGCCAATCTTTAAGATCGCCTCCGAGAATCTTGTTGGTAATATCCTTTTCATTGATGCAGTCTTCTCCCGAAATACAGTGATTGGAACACGTGATCTTACCGTCACCTGCAAAGAAACAATGAGCTACAACTACGTTGTCACGGGGACGTGTAACTTTCGGAAGAGCAGCAGTCTTCTGATAGGCAAGCATAAGAACCTTAATATTAGGATCATATTCAGCCGCCATATCCGCCATACGGTTCGTCATACGGAGTACTGCTCCTGCCTGAGATTTTTCTTCAGCCAAAACTTCAAGGCAGGTATAACATTTACAAAAATCATTCATATCATGCTGGGCTACGTCAATGTAATTAAAGTCGTATCCCACAATCGCTCCTGCATTGAGCTTGTCCTCAATGTAGCCGCGGTAGTAATCCTCCAGCAGCTGCAAAAGTTCTTCGTCTGTAAAGCAAGGCTGAGTCTGACTTCCATCTGCAAAATCACCCCAAGGAATAGGGTGGGTTGAGAGTCCGTGACAAGCCTCTGCCACAAGACCGTAACCGCCGTATTTAACAGTTTCGGATTCGGTCGCATATCTTGAGTGCATGTTTAGTCTTACACCGTAGTAGTTATTGAATTCAAGAGGATAGGCTGCAGCATAGCGGTTGGGAATAGCAGCTTCTTCGCGTCTGTTGATACTGTTAGTCAGATCAACAAGGTCAGCCTCGTAAATGAACTCCGTACCGTCAGCCAGAAAGCGCCATCCAATATCCTTAAGAAGTCCGTAGGTGCCATAGAGTGCACCGCGGTATCTACCACACAGAATGTCAATGTTTCCGTCATTCTTTACGTCAATAGAAAAAGCCTCGTTCCCATGACCGGGATAATCAATTATGTAGCTAATGCTGTGACTCGGAGCATCGGCCGCCTCGACGTATTCGCTCTCACGATAGACAGGTATAACTACACCGGTTGCGATACAGATGAATTTTGTCAGTTCTTCCGATGCTAAGATCATACTTTCGTCAGCATCATCGGGAATCACTACCGCATACTGCGAAATAGGATTTCCCATGATCGTGAGTTTCTCAACTCTGTATCCTTCTCCATAGGTATAGCTGTAATGATCGTAATTCCCGTTCCTTGTAAAATGACGAACAGCACGGTCCATTCCCCGTTCTGTTTTACCCAGAAGCACTACTTGTCCATTCTCTGCACGGGCAACAAAACCTTCGTCATCAATAAACTCAGTCATATCAACGCCGTATTTAAGTGTTTCATTGCCTACAGCCATAATAAGCTCATCAGGCATAGAATCGGCACGACTCTCAAAAAGCTCTTTGTAACTCTTAAGACTGTCAGAAGCAGTGACGGAAACTGATTTCTCGGGAAGAGATACCTCTACAGCGACAGCTCCAATTAGAATTACCGCTGCAAGGAATGATATCAAAATCCTTTTCAGCATATTTTTCTCCTTTCGCTAAAGCTCAAAATTATCAATACACTTTTAAGTATTGTATACTTTTATAAAATCATTGTCAATAAAAAAGTATTTTTATAACAAGCAGTAAACTCTATATTATGGCCATTCCCTCCCTGCCAACCACATACTTATCAAAACAGGACAAACTTTGTTTACCCCACTCCATCCTGCCCCAAAAAGCCAACACCGACAAGGCAATTAAAGATAATTTAACCCCATTAAGTCGACCTCGAAAGCTTTTGGCTTTTCAAGATCTACTCTAATGGGGTTATCTTTTTTATTTCTTCAGATCGAATACGACGGGAATATCCATGAGTGTCAGATTTGTAGTTGCACTGCAAAGTGGCTGGAAATACAGCACGTTTTTATCGCCGTCATCAAAGCATACAGGGATGTGTGCCGC
>SVQM01000069.1 GCA_015065335.1 Oscillospiraceae bacterium
CATTGATCTTATCATGAAATTATTCTCCTTTACGATTCGGATACACCTTATCCTGTTTTTAGTTTGAAGGTTTTCGCGGAGGGGGTGCGGGGGAGGTGCCTTTTTCAAAAGGCATTTCCCCCGCAAAAAATCACTCACTAATCACGTACCCTGCGGCGCACATGATGCCGTAGCGGCCGGACTCGTAAGTGAGACCGCCCTGCATAAATGCGGTATATGGATCACGCATAGGTCCGTCGGCTGAAAGCTCGATAGATGAGCCGCCGGTGAATGCACCTGCCGCCATGACCACGGGATCGTCGTAGCCGGGCATATCCCATGGCTCGGGGGAAACGTGTGAATCGATGGGGGATGCGAACTGGATCCCACGGCAGAACTTCACCATTGCCACGGGATCACGGAATGTCACTGTCTGAATGATATCATTCCGCATCTCTCCTGCTTTAGGGGATACCTCATATCCCAGCTTCTCGAAGATGTACGCAGTGAGATGTGCGGTTTTGAGTGCCTGCGCCGTAGTGTGAGGCGCATAGAACAATCCCTTAAGAATATTTCTCGTCTGACCGAGAGATGCACCCACCTCAAGTCCCACACCGGGGCAAGTCAACCTGTATCCTGCAAGCTCCACAGCTTCAGCAGTACCTGCGATATATCCGCCGATATCAGCCATTCCGCCACCTGCATTCTTGATAAGTGATCCGATGATCATGTCGGCACCGAGAGCACACGGCTCCTTGTCACAGGTGAATTCGCCATAGCAGTTATCCACCACCACGAATGACTTCGGTGATACAGCCTTCAGGGCACGAGCCGCCTCACCGATCTCCTCGGATGAGAGAGAACGTCTGAGGATATAACCCTTCGATCGCTGAATAAAGATCACCCGTACACGGTCGCCGTACTCCGCAAGCTTTGCCTTCGCACCTTCAATGTCTATCCTTCCGTCAGGTGTCATATCCACCTGATCATATGTCACACCGAAATCCGCAAGGCTTCCCGTTCCGTCAGCTCCCTTTATTCCGATAACATCGTGGAGAGTATCATACGGTGCATTGGTAACTGAGAGCATCACATCTCCGGGACGTAGAAGTCCGAAAAGTCCCACAGTTATTGCATGAGTTCCGCTGAGGATGGAGGGACGGATAAATGCCGCCTCGGCACCGAATATCTTTGCACAGATCCTGTCAGCGGCATCTCTGCCCGCATCTCCGTAGCCGTATCCCGTAGATGCGGCAAACATCGCCTCGGAAAGTCTTTCTTCTTTGAATGCCTCAAGAACACGCACAGTTCCATCAAATGAGCGTCTGTCGATCTCGGCAAATACGGGAGCAAGCTCCCTTTCCGCCTCAGCGGTAAGTTTTAATATTTTCTCGGGTATATTCATACTGTCTCCAATTCAAAAATTTACACAGTTATAATTATTGTACTACCAACAGACAAAAATGTAAAGGCATAATATGTAAATAAAAAGGATACCCACAAAGGTATCCTTTTATTTCACTCATACCGATCAGACCGTCTGCTTTTCTTTTTCCGCCGTCGGCTTTTTTTCTTCTGCCTTTGCGGCACGGCTGATCTTCACAAGATCAATAACACTGCTTGCAATACAGAGAACACCGTTTATGTAAAGCACTACCGACACAAAGGTATAGGATCCCGATAGGATAATCTGTACCAAAAGTCCAAATATGAGGAACAGCGCTCCAAACACTATTCTTATGATTCTCTCTATGCGATTTATTTTTTTCATTAAAGATCTCCGTTTTTCGATTACTGACTAAATGATATCACAGCTGAGATGTAATGTCAAGTGGTATTGTATGTCACCGAGTCATGGGCATCTCTGTCAGTCTGAGCATGGTGGCACCGTAGGGATGAAGCACTATCTCACGGACATCTCCCACCGCCTTATCCGATTCGGGTAGAGCCTTTGCGATAGCGAATCCGTCAACATATTTCCACTCCACGGGAGCAAGCTTTGCCTTCAGCACAACAGACGGCGAAGTAGATGAGAATGGCACCTCACCGAGCTTTCTTTCCTCCACCGCAAGGCTGTCACAGGCAAAGCCGAATGCCCAATCCTGCACAGGGTGAAGCTCGTACTCCTCCCACGGACCTCTGACAAGTCCCTGCTCAAACACATATTTCTTCTCCCATTCGATGGGGAGTGAGTATACCATAGCACCGTACTGTGCAAAATACAGTCCGCACTCACGCTGTACAAGATGAGGTGTATCACAGAGAGATACGGTGATCTCCTCTCTGCCGCACCATTTTTTATTTACGGTAAAAATACCGCAGTTATCCATCGTCTCACCGTTGACCGTAATACTCTTTGCCCATGCGGGAATACGCACGGAAAGCTCAAACTCCGCATCCGACTCCACGATATAGGTCGCACTGTGGCGGAAGGGATAATCGGTCACGATCTCCACCCTTGCAATATCGCACTCAAGAACGGCGGGGAGCATCAGTGAACACATGATACCACTCTCGCTTCTGTGGAATACGTTCATTGCAAGCTTTGGCCATCCCTGTGCCATATTCGCCGTACAGCAGCCGTACTCAGGCTCAAGTCCGAACATATTCGCCCTGCCGCGATTTGTTGTAAAGAACGAAGAAGCCTCTGGGATGATACACGCCACCTGATTCACCTGCTGATCGTACTGGTGAGTCCACATATCATCGCTGATGGTAGCGGGAAGCGCATTGAATGCCAGTCTTTCAAGTCTGTCCGCCCACTTTTTATCCCCCGTGATACCGTAGATCACCTCACAGGTATACATAAGCTCACAAACGCTGCAAAGCTCAAATCCGTGATTGTTGTCAGGTCCCGCAAGACACTCATCTCCGTTGATGGCACCTACCGCATTGCCGTGATACTTTTTAAGATGATCCCAAAGCTCATCGGCAACACCGGTGATCTCATCACCGAACATTGCATGGCAAAGCGCCTCATACTTGAACATCATACCGATGTTTACGATGTGCTTCTCATATGTCCAGCCTGTCGCCATAGTCTCCCACTGTTCCTTAAGGCTGTAAAAATCCGTGCCGTCACGGCGAAGTATCTCAGCAGCTTCGGTTATCCACTCCTCATTATAACGCTCCTTCAGCCAAAGGAGAGGAATAAGTCCCTCAAACCAACGGAATTTTCCCCAGTCCTTCAGCTTATGTCCGTTTTTGAACATTCTCCAAAGACATTTCATGGCATCATAAAGAGCTGTCTCAGCGCCCTCTATTGCGCCGTCTCCGGCAAAATCTATATAAAGTGTAAGCACCTTGCAAACGAGAAGATATGCCCACAGATCGTACTCCTCACGTTTATCCTTTTCGCATGGACAGATCCAGCCATCCTCATCTCTGCGGCTGATTATAGCGGTCATATATCTCTCTACCACTCTCAGCAGCACCGGATCCTCAAGCATATATGCAAGAGGAATATATCCGTCAAGCCAGTACGGCACTCTCTCCCATCCCTCGCAGGCACCGCCGATCCATGAGCTGTCTGCAATATCACCCCAGATACGGTCAAGATTTCCTACAAGTCCCTGCACCTCTATTTCAAGCTGACGGCGAAGCCATCCCTGCGGTTTTATTTTGTTATTTGTAAAAAGCTTGTACATTTATGATACCCCCTAAAGGTTTTTCATTATTTTACCATATAATCGTAAATTTGTCCACACAAATATAATTTTGTATGATTTTTATTGAAATCTCATTAAGAAAATGATATAATTAGGCATAATCGCAAATAAATTAAGCTTTAGGAGACCTGCAAACATGAAAAAACTCATATCCCTTGCTCTTGCGGAGATCATGATCCTTTCATCATTCGTATCATGTACCACGGAAGAAGGATCAAATATCAGTAAGAGCATCACGGCATCCTCAGGTGCCGAAGGCATTGCTGAATGGCTTACCGACAGGCTTGACGGAGATGTCCCCGATTCTCTTGTTCTCGGAGTCGGAAATGACAACGAATACGGTATTGACATGACCGATTTTGAGGATGACGGATATATCATAAAATCTGTCGGTGCTGATACTGTCCTTATCGGTAAGACTGCAGAAGGACTTGACCTTGCGGCAAGAAAATATGCCAACTCCGTAGATCTCGGTCAGGATATCAAGGACACCGTATACCACGAGGGATACCGTGTCGAAAAATTCACTCTTTTCGGACGTGATATCTCCGATTACACCATCGTTTGTACATCAAAAGATTACAACGAGAATATGTCCTTTGCGGCATCTGAGCTTCAGAGGCTCATAAAGCAAGCTTGCGGTGCAGAGCTTCCTCTCGTAGTAGGTGAGACAGATGCCTCCCCCGTGATCCGACTTGAACATTCCTATAAAGAGGAGCTTGAGATCGGTGGATACGAATATTTCGAGAAAAACGGAGATCTTGTAATAAGCGGTGCCGTTCGTGAAGGCTGCACCAACGGTGTTTACAGATTCCTTGAGAATGAGTGCAATTGGAATTGGCTCATCTACGGAAACTCCGATCTGCAGGAGACCGATCACCTCGTGATCGAGACAGGGCTTTACAAGACTGAGGTTCCCGCTTTTGAGTGGCATATCGTTTCTCAGAACAGAAGCAATCATCTCTTTAAGACCGACAAGACTATAAGAGAACCCGGTTATCTCAACATGACCAAGGGACAGCAGTCCTACCCGATAAAGCATGCGAATCACGGACTCACAAGCAAAAAATGGGCAGGCTGGATCCCCAATAACCATTCCGGTCAGCTCTGCTACAGCACCGAGGCATTCTACGATGTCACTGTTGCAAACATCCTCACATATCTGGAAGAGCAGGAGGCAAAAGGTGAGATCGTCGGTGAGACCATCCGTGATATTGACATTGCTCAGGGCGACTCCGGTACATACTGTCAGTGTGAAAGATGCATGGAAATGATGGCGGAGGAAAAATCACTCCTCGGCGGAGTTATAAGATTTGCAAATTATGTTTCCGAATCTGTCAATGCTGAATACCCCGGTCATGAAATGCTGTTTAAGGTCTTTGCTTACTACGGTGCTCTTGAAGTCCCTGCCGTAACTCTGCCAAACGAATGGGTATCTGTTTCCTACGCACCTAACGGCTCATGTGCAAACCATCACATGGACGGACTACAGTGCGATCCCGACACAAACACATTCCTTGATGAATCAGGCTGTGAATTCGGTCAGTTCCTTGCCGATTGGTGTGCTGTGTCCGATAACACTTACGTTTGGTATTATCACATTGGCGACAGCTTCAACTATTACAGCGTCTGGGATCTTATATACTACGATTATAAATATATGCATGATCTCGGAGTAAAGGGTGTTTACTTCTACAACTATGCCCGAGGAATGGGGCTAAAAACTGTTGAGCACCTTCTCGCATGGTATCTCCTGTGGGACATCGATATGACATGGGATGAGTACGAAGCTCTGTTCGACCGCTGTCTTGAAGAAGAATACGGCGACGGATGGATGCACATGAAGGAGCTTCTCGCCATGTACAGTGAGGCTGAAAACGATCTTTGCTGGAACTGTTGGGGATATGCCGACAGAGTTTCCGGTATTGATATGTATGATATGGCATACATTGCGGAAAACTACGAGATCATGGCATCACTCATTGAAAAGGTCATAACCCTTGCAACCAATCCTTATCAAGAAGCACTTGGTGAGATGTTCTCTCTCAGCATATACTACTGCGGATGCTATGCAAACTTCTTCCGTTATCTCAACGATGGAAATGAAGCAGGCATTGCACAGCTTGAGGCGGAATATCAGCTTATAATCGACCGTTTTGCAGAAAACGGATATACTCACACATATATCCCCAATCTCTCACACTTCTCCATCGGTGATACCATATGGGAAGAAGCGGCAACTGAATGGAGTGAGGTTCGTCACAGGCTCCCCTCCGGCACAAGCGAAGAAGTTTCATATACGAAAGGTGATTTTATGGTAAAGGAAATCAATGCTCTCGGCGATATCACATCATATGATGAAGCAGTAGAGCTTATTAAGCTCATTGAGGATTACAACGCTCTCTCCGATGCGGACAAATCCAAGGTCACAAACATCGGCAAGGCTACGGCTCTCGTACAAGATGCGGCAGAATTTTTCACCGACGACAGTCTGACGCTGAAGGTAATGAGCTTTAACGTGTACTACAGCAATCTTACCGCAGCAAGGCTCGCAGGTATTGCAAAGATCATAAAAAGCGAGGAACCCGATGTGATCGGTATACAAGAGGGTATGCTCGACACGTGCAACACCATCTACGATTATCTTGGTGAGAATTACGAAATGGTGGGAATCGGACGAGACAACACCGATGACAGTGAGAACTGCAACATCTTCTACCGCACAGATAAGTTTGAGCTTCTTGATTCTGGCACGATCTGGCTTACACGCACTCCTCACAAATGGTCCATTCACAGCGGAGCGGGACTTCCCAGAATTGCTACATATGCTAAGCTTAAAAGGATCTCCGACGGGCAGATATTCGTTTATGCCAATACTCACTATGATCTTGCAAGTGATACGGTGAGAAAAGCAGAATCTGTATTCCTGACAAAGTTCCTGAAGGAGGAATTCGGCACAGCATATCCCACAGTCATCACGGGAGATTTCAACTGCACCGAAGGTACTCCGGGGATCACTACTCTCAACGATGAGGGCTTCAGAGCTACAAACAAGTACGGCACCATCGCTCCCACATTCCAGGCGTGGGGCAAGGACGGGAAGTATATAGACTTCACCTTTGTTAATGATCTGTTCCCCGTAAGGTCCTACAAAGTAGGGGATGCAACTCTTGATGGTGAATATATGTCAGACCACAATCCCCTCATATCCGAGCTTGTGCTCCTGCCTACATATAAATCACTTAAGGGAAAATAAGATAAGAAGAGACTTCCGAGGAAGTCTCTTCAGTTTGAAGACAAACTATATATAGAAAAATAAAAGTGACAATTTGCACAAAAAGCCTTCCCGGCGGAGAAGGTGGCGAGCGTATGCGAGTCGGATGAGGAGAATACCATATAAATTTACTAAAATCGAAAGGTATACACCTCATCCCCCGCAAGCGGTCCCCCTTCCCCTCAAGGGGAAGGCTTTGTTTTTGTGTGTTTTAACACTATAGTTTTTATAAAAACATTTTGTCTTCACTCAAAAGAGACTTCCGAGGAAGTCTCTTTTTCTTGTTCATTATACGTTTGCACCGGCAATAAGACGGCGGAGAATTGTCAGGTCGGATGCGTTGACCTTACCGTCACGGTTGTAGTCCGCACCGTACTCGGCGGAAACATCGGCACCGGCAAGATTACGTCCGAGGATGGTCACATCGGAGGAATTCACAACACCGTTGTCGTCAACGTCACCGCTGACGATAAAGCGGTAGTCGATTCCCTTTTCCTCCGCATAGGAGATCGCCGTAGGCGCAGACTCATAGCAGCGAATAGTAAGCTCCGCACAGCCCTCAAAGGTCTCTTCACCGATCGTCTCAATTCCGTCGGGAATATAAGCCTCCTCAAGAGCAGTACACCAACCGAATGCACCGTCTCCGACAGTCACAACGCTCTCGGAAAGATCGATACCCGTAAGGCTCTCGCAGAATGCGAATGCGCCCTCCTCAATGGTCACGAGAGTTGCGGGAAGAGATACACTCTCAAGATTCTTACAGAAGGAGAATGCGCCTTCACGGATAATTGTAACGCCATCAGCCATGATAACAGATACAACATCATCACGGTTTGCAAATACCATCTCACCGATCTCGGTGATACCCTCGGGAAGTCGAACGGTACCGCCGTCACCGTAATACTTGGTGAGGACACCGTCCTTGATAACGAAATCTGCGGGGTTGATGCCGTCAACGGGAATGAGAACGTAGGGGATACCGTAGTTCTTTGCACTCTTGTGAGCCTGTGAATTCTCATAACAGGTGATGGTCAGCACCTTACAATCGGTAAACACTCCGCTTGTTCCGATGGATGTAACTGTTTCGGGTATAGTCATGCTTGTAAGGCCGGTACAGCCGGAGAAAGCATAGTTACCGATGTATGTCACGCTGTTGGGGATCACAACTGTTCTGAGACTGATACAGCCGAAGAATGCATATGCATCGATATTCTTTACAAAATTTCCGATGGTAAGATCCTTCAGCACCTTGCATCCGGAGAATGCATATGCACCAATATAGGTCACACTGTCGGGGATAACGATCGTTGCAAGTCTGGTACAGTCACGGAAAGCATAGCCGTAGATGCTCTTAACACTCTCAGGAATGGTGATGTTTGTAAGGAGACTGCATCCATCGAAGGTATAATCGGAGATACTTTTGAGATTCTCGGAAAGAACGACTGTAACAAGTCTCGTACAGTCCTGAAATGCATAATCACCAATACTTGTAACACTGTCGGGAATGGTTACGCTTGTGAGCTTTGTGCAACCGTCAAATACATTGTTTTCAATTTTAACAACACTCTCGGGAATTGCAATAGAACTGAGATTCGTACAGCCTTCAAACAAGCTTGCATTAAGGCTTGTGATATCACAGTCAAGAGTTACTTTTGTAAGACCTGTACATCCCTTGAATGCGGCACTGCCGAGAGTCATAACACTTTCGGGAATTGTAACGTTTTTGAGTGTCTTGCATCCTTCGAATGCGCTGTTACCGATAGTTACAATATATTCAGGTATGGTAACACTTGTGAGGCTCTGACAATTATAGAATGTAGATGCCTCAATGGAGATAAGGAACTCGGGGATGTTTACACTCTTAAGGCTTGTACATCCGTAGAAAGCATCTGCACCAAGCTCAAGGAGGTACTCGGGGAGAGTTATTGATGTAATACCGGAACAATCCTTAAATGCACCGGGGTAAATAATATCCGTATCGGTTACGATAACCTCTTTGAGTGTTGCAGGAACATATGATGTGCTGTAACTTGAGCTTGACGGAGAATAAGTATTACCGAAAATATACGAGAACCATGTGTAGCTCGTGCCGTCCTTTGTATTTCCTACAAAGGGAATTGTAAGGCTTGCAAGATTTGAGCATTCCAAGAATGCATAATATGATATACTTGTAACGCTGTCGGGAACAACGATCTCAGTGATACCCGTACAATATGCAAATGCACTTTTGCCAATGCTTGTAACGCTGTCGGGAATAGTTACATTTGCAAGGCTCTGACAGTTATAGAATACAAAGCTGTTGATCTTCTCTATGCTGTCCGGGATTTTCACATCTGTCACAAGCTCACCGTCAAGGTAAAGCTTACCCGCATAATACAGAGGGTTTGCATAAGCATCCCCAAAGCTGATATTGCACCATGCCTCAATATCGTTGATATCAACTCTTGTAAGTGCACTGCAATAGTTGAATGCGCTACTACCTATACTTGTAACACTTTCAGGGATGGTCACGCTTGCGATACTCTCACAGCCATAGAATGTGTAAGGCTTGATCTCGGTCACGCCCTCGGGGATAACCATATCAACAACAAGCTCACCGTTCAGGTAAAGATTTGTTGCATAATACAGAGGGTTGGAATTTGCACTGGTAAAGCTTATGTTGCACCATGCCGCAAGATCGGTGATATACACGTTTTTTAGACTTGAGCAACCGTAAAATGCCTCGTCAATACTTGTCACACCTTTTCCTATAGTTACATCGACAATATTATAACTATTCTCAAACGCACGATAGCCAATACTCGTCACACTATCGGGAATAGTGATCCTTGTAAGTTTTTTGCAACCGGCAAATGCATATCCACCAATGCTTGTCACACCCTCGGGGATGGTCACACTCGCAAGACCTGTGCAACCTGAGAATGCACTTGAGCCAATGCTCGTCACGCCCTCGGGTATCACAACGCTCGTGATTTTCGTGCAACTTTTGAAAGCCTCACTCCCAATTGCAGTTACGGGATAACCGCCGAGAGTCTCGGGGATCACTACATCTCCGCTGATAGCGGTGTCAACATCGGTGATAGTCACTTTACCGCCGGCAATGGAATATGTGTAATTCTCAAATACATCTGCAATAACAGACGTGGGAAACGCCATAACTATCATCACCACCGCTAAAAATGCCGACAAAATTTTCCTTAATTTCATTTCTTTCTCCTTATGTATTTTATCAAAATTACCGTATAAAACTCATTTTTACAGTCAACCATCATATAAAACTAACTACAAAAACAAATTTTATATCTGTGAGATAGTATATCATACTTTTCTGCTCATGTCAAGCGCCTAATGTTTTTGATAAAATGATATAAAGTGAGGTGGTATGATGAAACAGATATATGAATCCGAATATCTGCAGCTTGGACTTAAAATTGCATATTACAGAAAGCTTCGCGGGTTGACACAGGAACAGCTTGCAGAAAAAATAGACCGTACACCTGCATTCATCGGACATGTGGAAGCGCCTAACATCAGCAAAGCGGTATCACTTGATACTCTTTTTGACATTGCGGCAGTGCTTGATGTCCCCGTGTACAAATTCCTTATGTTTGAAGATGAATGGCCCATCAGCGTTCCACAGTGAACGCTTTTTATTTTATCGGGATTTATTGACACATCGTGTTTTAGATTATATAATTAAGTCAGGCAACATTTCATTAAATATATATGAAAGGAATCATATCCTATGGAAAAATGGCGTAGGTACCGTGACGGTGAAATGCCCGTATTCTCCGTGATTCCCGAAAAGCAGGAAGCAGAGCTTCTTGAAAATGAGCAACTTTGCGATTTTGGGAGGCTGAGGTGTGAGCTGAAGGATGATCCCCACCGTCCCATATATCACTTTGTTCGTCCCGACGGCAGTCTCAACGATCCCAACGGACTTTGCTTCTGGGAAGGTCGCTGGCATCTGTTCTATCAGGCGCTTGATCCATGCATCCACTGGGGACATGCTGTCAGTGACGATATGGTATACTGGCGTGATCTCCCTTATGCCATCGCACCATCTATAGAAAATCACTGCTTCTCAGGTGGCACTTGTGTTGACACAGAAAATCACCGTGTTATTGCCGCTTATTACGGTTACACAGGCTACACCGGTTTTAATACCGATGACGGCTACAGATGCGGTGTCGTTATCGCTACGTCATCCGACCCTCTCCTCCTTAACTGGACTAAGGTGAATGACGGAAACCCCGTTATCCCCGACAGAGATGCTCCATGCTGGACTGCACCCGATGCTCCTCCCGTAAAGGATCAGAAGCCTTATCAGGTATTCGATTCCTACATTTGGAAGGAGGACGGCGTATACTACCTGCTCACGGGCGGATACACTCCCGATCCCGTCACAGGTCGCAGATTCCGCCAGATGCATCTGTTCAAGTGTACCGATGACGGTCTTACGAGCTGGGAATTTGTAAAGCATTTCCTTGAGCATGACAGATTCCGAGATATGGGTGATGACGGTGCTTGTCCGTATTTCGTCCCCATCGGAGATGATAAACGTGCACTGCTCCACTTCAGCCACAGATGTGTACCGAAATACCTCATCGGCGAATACAACAAGGAATCCCATGATTTCGTACCCTTCAGCGGCGGAAGATTCACCTCGGGATATGAGGTCATGGTTGCACCTTCTGCATTCCCCTGCCCCGACAACAGTATTGCGGTGATCTTCAACATGATGGAACAGCTTCCCCATAACGGTTGGAACGGTATCATGACTTTGCCGAGGCGAATGGCACTCGGCGGACATTGGAACGATGAGCTTTGCCAGACTCCCTTCGGTGATATGTCGGTGCTTCACAAGGATCATCGTGAGATGAGCTGCATCTCCCTTACGGAAGGCAAAAAGCTGTCCCTTGACGGCATCTGCGGCAATGCTTTTGAGATGAAGCTATCACTGAAGTATGAGAATATTCCTCAGACACTTGAAATAGAGGTCCTTTGCTCGCCTGACGGTGAGGAGACTACGAAAATAACATTTTTCAGGCACATGGGCGGAATGTATGCGATCCTTCCTTATTCCACCGACAGTGTCATCATGCTTGATGCTACAAGATCCTCACTTGACCCGAGATTCACTCCTCTGCCCCCCGAAACCTCATCTGTGGTAATGCAGGAGGGTGATGATCTAAACATACGCATATTCGTTGACAAGAGTATCGTTGAGGTGTTCGTCAATGACAGGCACTGTGTGAATATGCGTGCCTATCCCACACGTACCGACAGCAACGGTGTGGCTCTCCTTGCAAGAGGAACTGACGGCGTAGTCGACAAGCTTGATTTTTGGGAAATGAGAAGTATTTATTCCTGCGAGGAATAAAAGCTCCTTCATTTTAGCTCTCATTATTCAAAAGTTTTTGAAAAGATAGGGGTCCGGGGGAAGAAAAACTTTTTTCA
>SVQM01000070.1 GCA_015065335.1 Oscillospiraceae bacterium
AATTTGTCAAATCGGAGAAAACGTGAGTTTTTCCTCGTTTCTTAAAGCTTTTTTGTGTTTTCGTGAGCTATTTTTTCATATTTACTTTACACTGCCTATTTCCAAGAAATAAGAATAAAAAACTTCTATGTAAAAATGATATCACAAGCACAGTGATAAATCAATACTTTTTAGTGTTTTACGATGAGATTAAAGATAATCTTATTTCCGAGATGATCATAAGCTTGACGAAATATGGTCAAGAGGTTATAATTATTTAAATGGATCAGTTATTATTCGGCATTACTGTTTGAATGTGAAAATCCGTGAATGAATCCGGAGATATCAGAGGAGCATATATCTCCTCCGATGACACGATTGCGGTAAATAATGATATTGGCATATACGGTACCGCTGTAATCGGGATAATTGGAAATCTTGTATGTGTATCTTTCCACCTCTCGTCCCTTATATTTGAAGAGATCAAGCCCTTGTGATTTCTGAAGCTCATTGTATTCGGTCATGATCTTATCAAATTCACCGGGAAGCTTTACCTTGACAGATTCAATCTCTTTATCTTCAATTTCCCAACCGAATTGAGAAAGAAATTTTTTGCGGTCCTCCTCAGTCTTTATCTTGTCGTAGTTTATATCCTTTGTTTCGGCGGCGATGGCGTCGGTGGTTAGGATCTCTGAGCTTTCGGATAAAAGAGCCACTGTCACGAGTATGGCTACCGCTGCAAGAATCACGGCGATGAATTTCAGGGAATTTGCTTTAACTGTGTAAATAAACATAAGAATTGCTCCTGTAAATAGATTCTGTAATAATTATATTTGTGAGTGGTGAAGAATATGAAAGGAACTGTGCTTTATTGTGATACTTATAGTTGATGAAGAAAGACGTAAAATAGCATATTCTCTCAGAGATTCACTGAGAGGATCGGGAATACCTTCTGTTGTAACGGACAGCGGAAATATCAAAAAATATCCGGAGGCGCTCGGCGTTATCGTGTTTGCTGCAAATGAGGGGTATCTTAATAAGGTGTCGCTTTATTGTCTGAAGATACCGGTTCTTGCGGTGAATGAGTCTCCGAGCAGGATATACAACAAGGATGTCATGTTCTATGATGAGCGGTTCCATGACTCATATATGGATTTTGTTATGGGATTCTTACGGGATAGATATGGAATATTGCCGGAGGAGTACGGATGCGGGGATGTACTTATAAAGGGTGATGATGTTCTTGTAGGATTTGCATATCTGAAACTTACGAGGACGGAGAAAAACATTCTATCATTATTAACTGTGTGTGCAGGTAAATGGGTAAGCTCTGAAACTGTGCGAAGCACCTGCTTTGACAGTGTGGGGAAAAAGAATTCATCACGTGTATCTGTACATATTTGCAATATAAATAAAAAAGCTTCTGTCGTGTGCGGTAGAAATCTCATACGTGCAAAAAGAGGGATAGGCTATATGCTGGATCAAGGTATATGAAAAAATTTAATATTATTATACTTATCATTGCGGCTGCGCTTACTGTGTCAGTGCTTGTTGTTCGTTTTTATACGAACGGTGGGGAAAAGATCACTGCATCGGAGCTGAAAATTACAGGTATAAAAAACGGAATTGCCCTGGAGTGTGGTACAACTATCGACGGAATATATGTGTCCGTACCCGATGGATATACCGCAGACGAGATAATTTCCGTGTCCTCTGACACAGATGTGGCGTACCTAAAGGTGCATAAGGACAGTGTTTTCGGTGAACGAAGCGTGAAAGCAGAGCTCATTGGCGTTTCATCCGGGATCGCTGAGGTGTACCTGAGAATAGGTGATGTATTTACCGAGAAATATACGGTAAATGTAGTGGGTGACGGTACGTCGAGTACTGAGACTGAAGATCTGCCGACGGAAATAGACGGAGTTGCGGTATACATAACACAAACAGGTACAAAGTATCACCTAAAAAGAAGCTGTGCAGGTGATGGCGGTACGGCGATGGGACTTGAGGATGCAGTAGCTGCAGGATATCTGCCGTGTAAAAACTGTGCCATGGAGTAAAAAGTGTATGAAATACAAAGAAATAATGCAGGGCGTGTTCGTGGAACGCCCAAACAGATTTATTGCTAAGGTTTTGGTAAACGGAACAGAAGATACGGTCCACGTTAAGAACACGGGACGTTGCAGAGAGCTTTTAGTGCCGGGGTGTACAGTCTAT
This sequence comes from Oscillospiraceae bacterium, assembly GCA_015065335.1. GTDB lineage: Bacteria > Bacillota > Clostridia > Oscillospirales > CAG-272 > UMGS1312. The sequence continues at coordinate 2,197 of SVQM01000070.1, forward strand.
CTTTCTGTATCGGATAATCCCCAAAGACAGACAAAATATGATCTCGTGACTGTTGAGAAGGTAACGGAGCGAGGTGTTATTACGGTGAATATGGATTCCCAGATCCCAAATGCAGCAGCAGAGGAATGGTTGAGAAGCGGAGGACTTTTTTCTGCGGATGCCTTGATAAAAAGGGAAGTGCGGTACGGTGAATCCCGTTTTGATTTCTATATAGAGGATGGAGATAGACGGGCATTTCTTGAGGTCAAGGGAGTGACTCTTGAGAATGACGGGGTGGCTATGTTCCCGGATGCACCTACCGAGCGGGGAGTAAAGCACATAAAAGAGCTTGTGGCGGCTGTGAATGACGGATATGAGGCGTATGTGCTTTTCGTCATCCAGATGAAAGGTGTTCATGAGTTCAGACCGAATGATGTTACTCATAAGGGATTTGCTGATGCACTCCGATTTGCGGTTGATGCAGGGGTGAAAATAATTGCAATGGACTGCATTGTAATGCCTGATTCCATGAAGATAGATGTACCTGTAAATGTGAAGCTGTAAAATTGCAGATAACCTCTTGTAATTTACACTGAATTATGATACAATACATATGCACTGCCACCGGGTAGTGGATGGAAACATCCGTCTGTGTATCGTTAGGTCTTAGAAGATACACTGCGGATGTTATATTTTTTGGAGGGTATATGAAGAAGAAAAATCCCTTTGCAAGTCTTACGATGTTTGAGAAAATACTGTGGTCACTTTCCGTTGTTGCTATAACTCTTTCCTTTATCCTATGCGGGGATCCGGATTATTGGGTGCTTTCGGCATCACTTATCGGTGCAACAGCGCTTATCTTTCTTGCCAGAGGTGACGTTTTCGGGCAACTGCTGTCAGTAGTATTTTCACTTCTTTACGGATATATCTCATATCGTTTCCGTTATTATGGGGAGATGATAACCTATCTCGGAATGACGGGCCCCGTCGCATTTGCATCAATGATATCGTGGTTCAGAAATCCTTATAAGGGAAAGGGATCCGAGGAGCTTACATACACACAGGTAAAGGTGAACAGGCTTACCGTAAAAACTCTCGGTATAGTATGCATTCTTAGCGCAGCAGTGACTGCGGCGTTCTACTTTATCCTGAAGGCGCTTGATACACCGAATCTGTTCTTCAGTACGGTTTCAATAGCAACGAGCTTTTTTGCATCGTCACTGACCTTTCTCAGAAGTCCGTATTACGCTTTTGCATATGCATGGAATGATGTGGTGCTGATAGTTCTATGGGTACTTGCCGCAATGACCGATCTGTCGTCAGTACCAATGGTAATGTGCTTTGTGGTGTTCCTTGTAAATGACAGCTATGCCTTTATAAGCTGGCGAAAAATGATGAAAAAACAAGTTGAATAAAAATAATCCTTCGCATAAACCTTATGCGAAGGATTATTTTTATTATTCTTTTTGAGAACCGATGGGGTTTACGATACTGTAACCTACGTTGACAAGATGATCTGCTACTCTCTCAAGACCTGATACGGCAGAGGAATAATAGGGGCTTACCTCCATGCTGCAGCCTCCCTCGGCAAGACGGGCAAAGTGGCTTGAGATGAGCTCTTTTTTCATTCCGTCGATCTCGTCCTCCAGGATCGTAAGCTCCGGAAGACCATCCTTATTTAGATTATCGAAGGCATCCTTTGAGATCTCAAGCATCCGCATAACTTTATCTCGCATCTTCTTTATGTCAGACTGTCCCTTATCGGAAAAAGCGATCTTCTTTTTGGACATTTCTGTGGCGATCTCGTAAAAATTCTCGGCGTGATCACCGATACGCTCAAGGTCATTCAGTACATGAAAATAAGAGCCGATAACGAGCTCATCACGTGCATCTACTGATGTGGAAAGCTTTATCAGAAATTGTGTCAATGCACTGTTAGTGAAGTCAATAACAGCTTCACCGGCGGTGATTTTCTCTCCGTTTTCGAGACTCTCTGTTTCCATTGCCTCAAAGGAAAGAGATATGTTTTCCTTTACCAGATTGAACATGTGATCCATTTCCTTTTTCACTTGCATAAGTGCAACGGGAGGCATTGTCAGAAGTCTGTCATCAACATATTTGAGAGTATGCGCAGTCTCAACTGATTTTTTGTCTTTTATCACACGGCAGGAATACTTCACCAGATGTGATACAAAGGGAAGAAGAACAAGTGTGGTAGTCACATTGAAGATAACGTGGAATACCGATACTCTCATTTGGAGTGACATGGGATCGTCACCGGGGAATATTGATACCAGTAGATCTATCATCGGCTCATTGAATATCCAGACGATCGCCGTGAAGATTACGGTACCGATCACATTAAAGGTAAAATGTATCAGTGCTACACGTTTGGAATTGGCATTTGCACCAACAGATGCGAGCAGAGCAGTAACACAGGTACCGATGTTTGCACCAAGCACGATGAACAGTGCAAGGTCGAGAGGAAGGACTCCGGTTCCCACCATCGTAATAACTACACCTGTTGCAGCAGATGAGCTTTGTATCAGCGCTGTAAAGATAACTCCCACAAATATAAGGAGCAGAGGAAAATCAATAACAGTGAAAATGCCCTGAAACATCGATTCTACCAAGGGGTTTCCGAAGGCATCCTCGCTGCTCATTACATTAAGTCCGACAAAAATCAGTCCGAGACCGCTGCACAGAAGCCCTGCGATCTTTATCTTTTCACGCTTGAAGAATTCCATCATGACCCCGGCGAAGGCAAAAAGATACATAAGCATATTAAAATAGTCATTTTTAAGTGCCACAAGCACACCGGTTATAGTTGTACCGATGTTTGCTCCCATGATAATGGGAGTGGCCTGCATTAGTGTCATGACGCCGGCGTTTACAAGACCGATGACCATGACCGAAGTTGCAGAGGAGCTTTGAATGATAGCTGTAACACCGGCACCGATACCAACACCTGAGAAACGGTTGTTGCTGATACGCCCGAGCATCTTCTTCATTCCTTCACCGGCACTTTTTTCGAGAGCCTCGCTCATAAAATTCATGCCGACAATAAAGACACCAACACCTGCAAGAAGCCATATAAGACTTCCTATAAGTTGCATTATTTCTTCTGCTGATAACATAGAGATTCTCCTTTCGGCGGGATGAGGATTACCCAAACTCCCTCATTATGAACATATTATACCATGTCAGTGGTTAAGATGCGGCAAATAATAAAACAGCACTCAGAGCTTTTGCAATGAAGTGCTGTTTTATAGTATGTGTTTTATGTATTGAGCCGATACCCGACACCAAGCTCATTTGCGATGTAATTTGCCTCTCCGGGCTTGTCACCGAGCTTCTTTCTGATATTCGCCATGTTGACCTGCAATTTTTTGATACTTCCTTCCTGAACACAACTGCCCCAAATAGCTTTTATAATAGATGCGTAAGTCATCATTTTACCGCAATTTTCAGAAAGGAGAGCCAGAATATTGTACTCGGTCTGTGTGAGTTTTATTTCCTCCTCGTTTATAAATACCTGTCGGGCATCATAATCGATCACCAGTTCTTTGTGAGTAAACCTGCCTCCGGGAAGCTTGCCCTCATCTGCACTGAAACGATTGTTTCGCAGCGCCGCTCTTACTCTGGCGAGCAGCTCTCCCGATCCGAAAGGCTTGGTGATGTAATCATTGGCTCCTCTGTCGAGAGCGGATATCTTATCGCTCTCGTTCGTGCGGGCTGAGAGTACGATGATTGGCGTAAGGGAATCCTTGCGAACGAAATCAAGAAGATCCATGCCATCCATATCGGGAAGGCCGAGATCAAGGATAACAAGGTCGGGCAGATATGAGGTGAATAAAGCTTTTGCGATTGAACAAGACTCGGCAAGGATCGTCTGATAGCCTGCCGTGTCAAGCATCGTGGCAACAAGATTACGGATATTAGCTTCATCTTCAACAAGAAGGATCTTGTATTTATTCTGTATCATCGTTTACTCTTCCGTGTCCAAAGTAAAACGGAATACCGCACCTCCGTCTTTTAAATTTTCTGCTTTTATATCTCCGCCGTGTGCTTTGATTATAGTAGCACATACGGAAAGTCCTATACCTGCATTTTTCTTCTGACTGTCAACGACTTCATCCTCCGGGGTATAATCTCCGCAAAACAGAGACTCGATCCGTTTTTGATCGATACCGCATCCGTCGTCCTTGATCTCAAAGACAGCTCTGTTTCCGATAGTGAAAACACTGAGAGTCAGACAAGTCATTCCCTCAGCGTGAAGGACTGCATTTTCGAGAATATTAACGATGACCTGTTCGATAAGGATCGCATCCATCGGAATAATGATCATATCATCCGGGATCTCAATCTCAACCTTTTGTGCGGAAAACCGTTTTTTGAATTTGAGCATCACCGAGTCTATGAGCTCCTCAAGTACAGTCGGAGTCTTAATGATCTTGATCTGTCCGCTGTCGATACGGGTAATTGACAAAAGATTTTCGACCATGCGGATAAGCCACTCGGAATCCTCTTTTATTCCGGTAATTATCATATTCTTTTGTTCCTCGGTCATTGCATCACCGTTTTCGAGAAGCGTTGTACCGGAGCCGTAGATCGTTGTGAGAGGTGTCCTGAGATCGTGAGACACAGCACGCAACAGATTTGCACGCATACGTTCTTTTTCACTTTCCGCCTTAGTGGCTTCGTGATTTTTCAGCTTTGTGGTCAGTGCACTTGTGAGAACTGCAATGGCGATCATTACAAGACCGGAGATCAGATTGACGGGAATCGTAAAGTTCAGAGCAAAATACGGAAATGTAAAGGCGTAGTTTACGGAGATCGTTCCGATAAAAGCGGCTATGACGCCGTATAGGTATCCGTCGGTCAGGAGTGAGATAAGGAATACCGCAAACACAAAGACTGTTGTGATATGCTCCCACACCCCGAATGAATACTGAAACATTAGGCTGATCCCAAAAGCTATACAAAGCAGGACAGTAGTTATAGTGATGTCTTTGATATAATGTAATTTGTTTTTCATGTATTTATTGGTTTCACATGGCTTTTTAATCCACAAAAGAGAATCTTTCTACGGTCATACCGTTATGCTCAACTGTTTCTGACCACATGGAGGCAGGGCGGACCCAAAGCCCTCCGTCACCGTACAGTGCACGGTATACTACCATAGGCTCAAGAGTTTCGGAATGGGTAGCGGTGCCGATGACTTCGTACATATTTCCTTTGAAATGACGGTATCTGCCAAGCTTTATTTCATTCATGTCAAATTCCTTTTTATTTTATTCTATCATACAAATTTTTATATTTCAATAACATGTGCCATATTTTCCCCTGAGTATTCCGAACTGAGCGACAGATAATAAGAACAGCACTACAGATCGGAGACAAATATATGGAATATAAAAATTTAGACAGCCTTATTTTATCAAGTGCGGTCAGCAGAAGATATTTCTTCACACTTCCCACAAGCGTTCAGCTTGAACTGTCACTCAGGGGACAGATGATCCATTCCGCAGATGATCTTCATGCTTTTGCGAGAAATGCGGAAAGTGAGCATAGGCGAGAGATGCTTACATTTATGAAATGATCGCTTTGATGAATAACAGCATCAAATAAGGGGACAATATATATGAAATCCGGTGATTTCATAAATTTTAACTTTCGAAAGGATAGAAAAATGGATAAGACAAACATGAACAGTAAGATCGAGTGTACCGTAACACAGTGTGCGAACCACTCCTGCGAGGGCAATTACTGTGCCCTTGAGAGAATCCGTGTAGGCTCTCACGAGCAGAATCCCACTATGATCCAGTGCACCGACTGCGAGTCCTTCGTTCTCGGCGACAAGAATCAGTGTAAGTAAGAATATTAAGCAAATGTGCGAGGGGAAACTTTTTCGAGAAAAAGGTTTCCCCTCGCGCTCCTCTTCAAAAAGCTTCAAATAAAATGATATACAAAGTACTGTATATCCCTTGCAACATCACGCCGTTTATGGTAAACTTATCTTACCACAACCGAAAGGATTTTCTCACTATGCCGATCAAATTCAATAAACAGAACAATAAGATCACCATTACTACAAAAAATACCCTGTACATAATGGAGATCATCGGGGGACGTCACCTCGGTCACATATACTACGGTAAGAAGAAGCGTGGCTTTGATCCCGAATTTCATTACCGTTGCGGATCTTTCACTCCTTATCATGAGAATCTCTATCAGTTCCAGCCCGATCTTGCGAGAACTGAGTATTCTTACTTCGGTGGCGGTGACTACCGCTGTACATCACTTAAGATAAAGAACGCAGACGGCAACTCAGTAACTCTCTTTGATTACAAAAAACACCGTATCTTCAAGGGACGTGCTCCCATTACCCGTATGCCTTATGCAGAGGTAAAGGACGGCGATCAGACTCTTGAGATCACTCTGTGGGACAGCCACACCGAATGTGAGCTGAAGCTTTACTACACTGTGTTCTACGATTGCGACGTGATCTCACGTTACATGAAGATCACAAACAAGGGTAAGAATGCTGTTGATATCGAAAAGTGTATGAGCCTTCAGTGCGATCTTCTCGGACGTGATTATGATATTATTTCTCTCCACGGTGCACACTGTTGGGAGAGGATGTATTCAAGAAATCCCGTAAGACTGGGCGGTCAGACCATTTACAGCCGCCGAGGTACATCAAGCCATCAGTTCAACCCCTTCATGGGGATCTGTCGCAGAACGACAACAGAGGAACGAGGTGACTGCTTCGGCTTCAACTTCGTTTATTCCGGAAACTTCCTCGGTGAGGCAGAGCTCGGTCAGGAAGAGGGATGCCGTGTACAGATCGGTCTCGGCGGAGACAATTTCGGCTGGCACCTCACCCCCGGTGAGACTTTTGAGTCTCCCGAGGCTGTAATGACCTATACCGACAAGGGTATCGGTCAGATGTCACGAAACTTCCATAAGTTCACCCGTGAGCGCATCCTCCCCGAGGAGATATTCGAGAACCGTCCCGTAGTGCTAAACACATGGGAGGCAGTATACTTCAATATTGATGAGAAGATTCTTCTTGACTTTGCAGAAAAGTCAGCAAAGTACGGCATCGATATGCTCGTAATGGATGACGGCTGGTTCGGTGCAAGAGAGCACGACCGTGCAGGTCTCGGAGATTGGTGGGAGAATCCCGCAAAGTTCAAGGACGGTCTTAAGACCTTCGTTGAGAGAGTCAAGAAGAATCCTCTGAAGTTCGGTATCTGGATCGAGCCTGAGATGGTGAATCCCGACTCCGATCTTTACAGAGCTCATCCCGAATGGACGCTACGCTGTCCCGGACGGGAGAATATGCTCTCACGTTCACAGCTCGTCCTTGATATGTCAAATCCCGACGTGGTTGAGTATCTTAAGGAGTCTTTTGAGAAGACTCTCGGTGATGTGCCGATAGACTATATCAAGTGGGATATGAACCGTCATCTCAGTGAGGTCGGCTCCGATTTCCTGCCTCCCGAGAGACAGAAGGAGGTCGCTCACCGCTATATGCTCGGTACATACGATCTGTACCGCTGGTTCCGTGAGAGATTCCCGAACGTAATGATCGAGAACTGCTCAGGCGGCGGTGGACGCTATGATCTCGGTATGATGAAGTACAGCCATCAGATCTGGGCATCGGATAATACCAATCCCGAGTGGCGTACCAAGATCCAGTACGGTTCAACTGTGCCTTATCCTGTATCCACCATGTCATGCCATGTATCACATCCCGGCGACAGCATAAAGGAGATCGACTACCGTTATACTGTTGCGATAAACGGAATGCTCGGTTATGAGATGAACATTCTCCATATGGATGACAAGGTGCTCTCCCGTATTCCCGAGCAGATCGCAGAGTACAGACGCTATGAGGAGCTGATCAAGACAGGCGATTACTACCGACTTCTGAATCCCTGTGAGTGCAACTACTGTGCGTACTATTTTGCAGATGAAGCGAATGACAATATACTGCTCACATTCGTACAGCTTACCACCGATGCAAAAGCAAAGGATATAAAGCTGAAGGTATCAAGAGCAGATCTCGGTGCAACATATGTTGATAAAAAGACCGGCGAAAAGTACAACGGTGTCGATCTTCGCCGTGGAGTTGTGGTGACTACCAACACATCAGACGAGCGTTTCTGCCGTATGTGGGAGCTTGTAAAGGAATAAGAGAATATTTTTTTCGGGGGAGGTGCTTTTTGAAAAAAGCGCCTCCCCCGAAACCCCCACCGCAAAAACTTTCAATAAAAGGAAATTAGTTGGGCAGGGGCTTGCTCCTGCCGTTAGTGTATTCTGCAACTCACAGTTGAGTTTATGTTGCTTTAGCGGTTATTGATTTTATCCTTAATGTGGTGTATATTTAAGATGCGATCGCAAGTAAACTAAAAAGGGAGATATAGTTATGACAATAGGTGAAAAAATAAAGTATCTCAGGCAGAAGAATGACGTGACACAGGAAAAGCTTGCGGAGTATCTTGGTATAACGTATCAATCCGTGTCCAAATGGGAGAACGGCAACGGTATGCCTGATATATCACTCGTAGTACCGCTGGCGAATTTCTTCGGCGTCAGCCTTGACGAGCTGTTTGACCGCGATTCCGATATGCAGGCGGCAGAGATCGAGGAGTACATGAAAAAGTCCGGAGAGTTTTCAAATAAAGGACTTGTTGCAGAGGAACTTGCTTTGTGGAGAGAGGCGGTACAGAAATACCCGAGGAATTTTGAGTGTCTTAATATGCTTGCACACGCTTTGTATGGAACTGTTAATCATAGTGAGGAGTTTGACCGTGTGCAGGACGGGAACGCAAAGGAAGCAGTAGATATATGCGAAAGGATACTCCGCGATTGTACGGATAACGGTGTCCGTGAAAGTGCAATACAGATTCTTGTGCTCATATATTCCACAGATAATTTGGCTATTGCCGATGAAGAAAAAGCGGTGGAATATGCAAATATGGCAGGTTCATTTGTTTGCAGCCGAGAAATCCTGTTAACTCACGCATATTATACGGAAGAAGGCAAAAAAGAGGCTGTAAGGCAAGAACATCGTAATGCACTTCGTTTTATGGATAAAATATGCACAAATATGATGTATCATCCGTACCCCACAACCGGCGAATGGAAAATGGCACTTGAAGCAGCATTGAAGCTGTGGTCAACGCTGATCTACGACGGTAATTATCTTTTCTACCACTGCCGTATAGCAAGACTGTATTTTCACCTTGCACAAGCCTGTGCGATTCTCGGTCTGCGAGGTGAGGTAATATCAAACCTTAAAGAAGCTCTTTGTCACGCAAAAATGGCTGATGAACAGGTGCCGGGTGAACAGCATTACACCAGCATTTATGTTTGCGAAGCCACCAGTGATATATCAAAATCAAGCAAGAATTATACCGATACCAACGAAGAAGTGATAAGATCGAGAATGAATTATACTGTATTCGACTTCGTTCGTGACGATCCGGAGTTTATTGCGTTGACGGAATAATAAATAAGCCTTCTCCAGCGGAGAAGGGGGACATAGCTTCGCTTTGCGAAGCAGGTGGATTGAGGAGATAATTTTTAGTTCGTACTAACGGTGATCTCCTCATCCGTCAATCGTGCGGATCGTAAACGATCCTGAATCTGCTTCGCAGACACGATCGACACCTTCCCCGCAGGGGAAGGCTTTTTTAATGTGTATTTTTGAAGATATATTATTGTTGTGAAAATGTTTCTTTTACTTGAAAAATCTCTCAATGTATGGTACTATGAATATATCAATATTCCGAAAGGATAAAAGCTATGGACGAAAGACTTCGCGGAACTGTGATCGACGGAACACACACCTCGAAAATGTTTGACGGGGCAGTGTTTCCGTACAGGATATTCGTACCCGACATTCCTGCAGATGAGTTTGCACTTGTAGTGGGACATGATTTTCTAAACGAGGGTGAGGCTCTCGCTATGCAGGAGCTTGCAAAAACAGGCGAAGCACCTGCGTGCATCTTTATCGGAGTGATCCCCGCAAAGCTGCCCGCAACCCTTGACGGCGGCTTTGAAC
>SVQM01000001.1 GCA_015065335.1 Oscillospiraceae bacterium
ATTATGCGAGAACCCCCTTTTTGATAAAAGGGGGTTCTCGCGCTCTCCCCCAAAAACTTTTAAATAAAAGACAAGATAAAGAAAGCCTAAACCGTCAGACTAATAGTTTAGGCTCTTTTTATTATTATTTCTATTTTTAAGCTTTTTGGGAAGGGGTGCGGGGAAACCCTTTTTCTCGAAAAAGGGTTTCCCCGCATAATAAAATACTTATTCATTCGTAGCTGTTCTCTTTGTAGGGTCACTGATGTGGGTGATATCGAAGGGTGTAGTCTGGTAGACGAAATAGTTCAGCCAGTTTGAGAACAGCAGATTTGCTGAAGAACGCCAGGATACAATAGGATCCTTTGTGTCGTCGTCATTGGGGTAATAATTCTTCGGTACTTCGATGGGGAGTCCTGCGTTCTTGTCACGGAGATATTCCGATTCAAGAGTACGTGCATCGTATTCGGAGTGTCCCGTGATAAAGATGTGCTTACCGTGATCTGCGATGATGGCGTAAACACCTGCCTCCTCGGAGGATGCAAGGATCTTAAGCTCGGGCACCGCCTCAATATCCTCACGGCGACAGTAGGTGTGTCGTGAATGAGGTACCATGAAGGTGTCGTCAAATCCTCGGAAAAGGATAGAACGCTTGTAGTCCACTGTATGGGGGAATACGCCGAACATCTTCTTCTCAAGGGGATATTTCTTCACGCCGTAGTGGTAGTAAAGTCCTGCCTGAGCACCCCAGCAGATGTGAAAGGTGCTTGTCACGTGAGTCTTCGACCACTCCATGATCTTGCAAAGCTCATCCCAGTACGTGACCTCCTCGAACTCCATCTTCTCAACGGGCGCACCCGTGATGATGAGACCGTCAAATGAGCGGTCCTTGATGTCGTCAAAGGTCTTGTAGAAAGCGAGCATATGCTCCTCAGAGGTGTTCTTGGCTTTGTGGGTGTCTGTCTTAATAAGCTCCATCTCAACCTGAAGAGGAGTGTTACCGAGAAGACGTGCAAGCTGAGTCTCAGTTACTATCTTCGTTGGCATGAGATTGAGGATAGCTATTTGCAGAGGACGAATGTCCTGCGTTACCGCACGGTCTTCGGGTATTACGAATATGTTTTCTTCCCTGAGAGTTTTTGTTGCGGGAAGCTCATTTGGTATACGGATCGGCATTTCAGCCCTCCTTTTGGGGAATGGGATGTGTGCGAAGGCTTAGGTTAACCTTTATATGTTCCCTTTTTCAAATTTTTTGGAGAGGACGACCTTCAGGTCGACAAGCGAAGCGATGAGTGCGAGGGAGTACCTTTTTTCAAAAAGGTGCTTCCTCGCAAAAACTTTTAATTCACGCTTCCAGTGCCTGCTTCAGGTCAGCGATAATATCGTCGATGTGCTCGATACCGACGCTGAGTCTTACAGCCTCTGGCTTAACGCCTGCGCCTTCAAGCTGCTCATCGGTGAGCTGACGGTGAGTGGTGCTTGCAGGATGGAGCACGCAGGTTCTTGCATCGGCAACGTGAACAACGATCGCCGCCATTTTCAGTGAATCCATGAACTTCATCGCAGCAGTGCGTCCGCCCTTAACTCCGAAGGAGATAACGCCGGAACATCCATCGGGGAGATACTTCTGTGCAAGCTCATATTCGGAATCACCCTCAAGTCCGGGATAGCTTACCCAGGACACAGCAGGATGATCCTTCAGCATCTTTGCAACTGCAAGAGCATTTGCAGAGTGACGCTCCATACGGAGGTGAACGGTCTCCATACCGAGATTTGTGAGGAATGCGTTCATGGGAGCAGGGGTTGCACCCATGTCACGGAGAAGCTGTACTCTTGCCTTGGTGATGTACGCCGCCTCACCAAAATCCTTGGTGTATACTACACCGTGATAGCTCTCATCAGGCTCGGTCAGCTCGGGGAACTTGCCTGCGGCAGCCCAGTCAAACTTACCGCTGTCAACGATAGCACCGCCAACTGCAATAGCATGACCGTCAAGATACTTCGTGGTAGAGTGAACAACGATGTCTGCACCAAACTCAAAGGGACGGCACAGAATGGGGGTAGCAAAGGTGTTGTCAACGATAAGGGGAATGTTATGCTTGTGAGCGAGAGCTGCAAAACGCTCGAAATCAAGCACCTTCAGTGCAGGATTCGCAATAGTCTCACCGAATACGAGGCGGGTCCTGTCGTCGATCTTTGCTTCGATCTCCTCATCTGTCATAGAAGGAGACACAAAACGAACCTCAACGCCCATTTTCTTAAGAGTAACTGCAAAGAGGTTAACAGTACCGCCGTAGATCTCGGAAAGGCTGATAAAGTTATCACCGGCAGATGCGATGTTCAGAATGGAGATCATGCTTGCCGCCTGACCGGATGATGTGAACATTGCACCAACACCCCCCTCCATTGCCGCAAGCTTATCCTCAGCCGCTGCAAATGTGGGGTTGGAGATACGGGTGTACATATGACCGGGAGCTTTAAGATCGAAGAGATCACCGAGATGCTCGGATGAGTCGTACTTGTATGTAGTGCTCTGGTAAATAGGCAGGACACGGGGCTGTCCGTTCTCGGCCTTGTAGCCCTCCTGCAGACATTTTGTATTGATATGCATTATATATTCCTCCGGATAGTTAAAGATCACATATAATTATTTTATCACATATCTTTAAGGATTGCAACAAATAAATCGCACAACTGTACTTGATACATAAGAATATTTATGATAAAATTACATAAAGGAATGCTTTTCAGAGAAAGGTTGGCGGTATAATGGCAAAAACATACGGACAAAGTCAGAAAACTCTCCTTATTGAGCAGATACTAACGGAACGTACCGACGAGGATCACAAGCTTTCGGCAGAGGAGATCGGACGTATACTTGAGGAAGAATATGAAGGTCTCGGTGCAGAGAGAAAAGCGATTTATCGCTATATAGATGCCTTGAAGGATGCTGATATCGATGTGTGCCATGAATCGGACGGGTATTTTATTGCAAGCCGTACATTTGAGCTTCCGGAGCTGAAGCTTCTCGTTGACGCCGTACAATCGTCAAAATTCATAACGGAGAAAAAGTCTGCTGAGCTTATAAAAAAGCTCGGAACTCTTGCAAGCACACATCAGGCGAAGCAGCTCAGACGACATGTATATGCTTTCGGTCGTATAAAATCCATGAATGAGAGTATTTACCGTATTATTGACAGGATCCATACGGCGCTTCTTGAAAACAGACAGATCACGTTCCTTTATTTTGACTGGAATGAGAAGAAGGAGAAGATATACAGACATGACGGGGTGGAATATGCGGTAGATCCGCTTCTGTTGTGCTGGGATGACGAAAAGTATTATCTAATAGCAAGAGATGTGCGATCAGATAGGATAAAGCATTACCGTGTAGATAAAATGGAGAAGATATGTGTTACGGATGCAGTTGCAACATCACCGAAGCTCACCGCCGATGAGATCGCCGGATATAATGACCGTCACTTCGGAATGTTTGGCGGAGATGTTGTCAAGGTAGTTCTCCGTTGCAGAAATGAGCTTGCGGGAGTGATCGTCGACCGATTCGGTAAAGATATTCCGTTCCGTCCAACCTCCGACGGATATTTCACAGTTACGGTGAAGGTGGCGGAAAGTGTTCATTTCTTCACATGGATACTGAATTTCGGCGGTGGTGTATCAATAGCATCCCCCGAAAGCACCAAGGAGCGATTCAAGACCTTTGTTGCGGATACAAATAAATGGGTGAACGAATAAAATATCCTGTACAGTTCAATGAACTGTACAGGATATTTTTTTGTATCTTATTTTTCGTTTACGGCAGCTTCTATCTTTGTACCAAGCTCACGACGTATATCTTCAAGAACATATGCATCCTTTTCGAATGTTACCATATCTGTTGTGATCTTGTGATTGTACTCATCGGCAACATCTTTTCCGAAGAGCTCCTCTGCAAGCACGAGATATTCTACATCCTCCATACCGTCACGCATGATCTCCGTGCGCAGGCAGGCGATGGGGCCGTCGATCTTGTATATTCCGCCGTTGTATACGTAAAGTCCTGCACCTGCGGAGAGGGGACGCTGAGTCTGAGGTCTGTTTGAAACGCCCTGCCACTCGTTGGTAGCCCAGCACAGAACGCCTTCAATATCCTCATCATACTGCTGCCAGTAAGCGGTACGGTGAACCATTCCGCTGTGAGGAAGTGCGGTATTGTCGTCACCTGCATAGTACCACCAGATCTCCTTGCCTGCTTCTCTTGACGCCTCAAGTCTTTCTCTGAGAGTACCGAAGGTGTCGGTTGCCTTCTGAGTGTACCAGATCTGACCGTCAAATGTCATATCGGGTGTGGTAAACAGGCGAACGCTGGGGCAAAGAACGGTAGTGAATTTATCAACGATACCGTAGGTGTCCATATCAGCGTATGCGGGGTACTTGCCCTCGTTGTCAAAGCCTGTGTTTACGTCACTGAGGTCACCGGTTGCGAAATAGTTGACGTGGGTAGGAACGAGAACTCTTGCACCGGGGAAGTTGGCGTCAAGGAATCCCTTGGTGCTCTCAACGGCGTTCAGCTGATCGCCGAATCTGGGCTCATCGTTCATATAGAACAGTGCCTTAGATGCCCAGTCCTCGTTATCCTTGATCTTGTCGTACGCCGCAGAAACATATTCTGCACCTTCAGCATCAAGTCTTCCTTCGTTTCCGTATCTGTCACCTGCATATCCTCCATATACAAGGAATGTGGTAACTCTGGGATCAGACATATACTTGTCTGCTCTCTCATCGGTAGGGTCAAAGGGCATACACCAGGGAGTGATCCTGTTTTCAAGGAAATACTCGTAGTATCTCTCGTAAAGCTGTCCCTCATGTTCCTCTGTTAACTTGTTGTGAGAAGTATAAATAGCATATGCGCTCATTCCGTAAGCAGTCTTGATGGACGGCTCTTCGGGAATCTCAAAATTCCACACGTAGGTGTAAACGTATCCGCGTTTTATAGTCTGACCTGACTCGTTCTTCACGTCAACACGTGCACGGTACATTCCGGGAACGGTATCAAAATCGGTCTTTACCTTGAGGAAGAGTCCTTGAGTCTCGGACGCCTTGATCTCAAAGCCGTTCTTTACCTCAATGGGAGGAAGCCTATCGGGATACTTATCACCTGTATCCACCTCAAAGTAATCCTCAAAGAAAAGCTCGGTGGGGAGTGTATTACCTGCCTTATCCTTGAACTGAGTTACAGATGCACTGAGTCCCTTGTGACCTGTGGACGATGTGAGATTTACATGACATCCCTCATACTCATTCTTCGCCATGTACATATCGAATGCGTGCTTATCATTGGGTACAGCATCAGTCTTGTATTCCTTGATGGCACTGTGATTGAACCAGAGCTTGAGAGTACTGTCCTCAGCAGGTGCATCCACCTTTGAGAGATCGTATTTCCATGACACGAAACCGCACTCAACATCCCATTTTGCGATGTACTGAAGAATACGTGATGCATCTGCAAGATTTACCTTGTCGTCGACAGTAACATCTGCTGCATTGAGATTCATAGAGACATTCCACTTTGCGATATGCTTGAGCATTGAAGCAACATCTGTAAGATTTATCTTAGTGTCGCAGTTAACATCACCGTAAATGACGATCTTTCGTGAATCCTCACCGAAGCAGATGGTGTAATCTGTTCCTATGAGCGCAGTACCTTCTATCGGTTCGCCTTTTGCATTTTTCAGAGTATGACCGTCAGCGAATTCACTGAGAAGATCTGCAGCAGTAGTACCCTGAGCCATTCCCTTATAGAAGCCCTTAGCTTCGTCGTATACGGAAATCACGTTATCCTTTTGAGTAAAAGGTGCGGGATCTTGTGACATTGCAGTGTTTGCAAATGTCATTGTACCTGTTACTGCGGCTGTGGCAAGAACGGTAGAGAGGAGTTTTTTTATTTTCATGATTGACTCTCCTTTAAATTGTATTTTATTTAATCATGTGCGGATTACTTGTGTTACTGTCGTCGGAGTCATGCTTGTTGAGCAGTGAAGCCAAACTGAGAAGCTCCTTGCGGGATGAGACACCGAGCTTTGAATATATGTTTTTATTGTGGTATTTCAGGGTATTTTCTTTGATACCAAGCTTTGCAAGGATATCCTTTGATGATCTTCCGTCAGCATATAGCTCGAATACCGTATGCTCGGTAGGAGTAAGAGTTTTGAGATTTTCGGTAAATTCAAAATAGCGTTGCTTATCATCATGTGTCGTATCGACTTCGTTCGGTTCGATTACAGTGAGGGTATTGTTTGTACAAGATTCGTTATCATTGAC
Organism: Oscillospiraceae bacterium; assembly: GCA_015065335.1. Taxonomy (GTDB): domain Bacteria; phylum Bacillota; class Clostridia; order Oscillospirales; family CAG-272; genus UMGS1312. Next base: position 6,298 of record SVQM01000001.1, read on the forward strand.
CGTGCTGCACGAGAGCATGCTTTTTTCGGCATATTTTATTACAACATAGATACCAATGAGGAAAAGCTCACTCATTATGTAAGAGATGGAGAGCATTTCAAAACGGATATCTACAAGCTGTTCAAGAAGCCAGACGCATATGTTTACAAAAACTGCACTGAGGATAACCCACGCATGGATAGTAGCGGTGAGACGTTTTTTTGCAAGTGCAACCAAAACCACACCTATCATTGAACCAAAATACGATATCAAATAATAAAGATACAGAGAATGCCACGGTCCGTATTCTTTCACGAGGAAAGAAGCACCGTTTTCCTGTATTAGATAAACGTCTTTATAGTAGATATCAAGTATTCCCGGACTTGCCGCAATGAGGAATACGGCAATGCTTATGACGGAAAGCACAGCGATCAGCCATTTTTTTGCAGGGTATTTACATACGTGGAGTATTACGAAAAACATCGACAGAGGCAAGAAAACAGAGCCGAGATACGAAATACGGTTTGCCCATAGTGCCATCTGCAGAGTTGTTGAAACAGACAGGATGAAATATCCGGTATTTACAACAAGAACTGACGAGAACAGTACGATGAACCATGGCTCAGTGTTCCTGAGTGTACGTATACATCCAATAAGTAAAAAAAGGCTGCATATGGTAACGATCGCATAGACTGAAGACAGATCAAAAACACTGTTTTTTTGGGGAACACAGGATGTGACAAAAAACAGAGCCGATGAAAGTATTGAAACAAGGGATAATCTTTTACTCATAGATCGGCTCCTCCTTTTGTTGAAATACAGTGAAAGCACATAGTGGGATTTTCCACCATGTTTCCCACCCGAAATAATGCAATATTGGGTGGCATTTTTTAAATATAAATGTGAATAAATTATAACATAAGTCTTGGGAAAGGTCAATAGCAGATGGGGCAAAACTAAAAAAAGACCGATTGAAGAGGATTCCCATCTTTGCGAAAATGTTGACACATGGGCATTGATGTGATACCATATATTACAGTATAATTTAAAATAAAGAAGTACAAGGTATGAAAAATGGGAAGGTTTAAATGCGGACTTTGTTCTGTTTCGTTTCGCAGAAATACCCCTGTTGAGATAATAAGATCTGCTGCTGCGGCAGGACTTGAATATATAGAATGGGGAAGTGATGTGCACGCTCCTCATACGGATATGTGCCGATTGAGAGAGATCTCAGAGATGCAGAAGGAATACGGTATCGCTGCATCCTCATACGGAACATATTTCCGTATAGGACAGACGGAAATGAGCGAGCTTTACGGATATATCGAAGGTGCGAGGCTCCTCGGAACCGATCTTATCAGAGTTTGGTGCGGAGTGAAGGGATCGGATGCTATTGGATCAGGTGAGAAAAAGGAACTCTTTGATAAATGCAGAGAGGCAGCAAGAATAGCGGAGACTGAAGGTGTGACGCTGGCTATGGAATGTCATATGTGGACCTTTACTGATACTGCGGAAACTATAACAGAGCTTATGGATGAGATACGCAGTGAAAATTTCCGTATGTATTGGCAACCGAATCAGTACCGTACAAAAGAGGATAACATACGTCATATAAAAATGGCCGGGGATCATGTCACCGCTGTTCATGTATTCAACTGGTCGGGTGATAAGAGATATCCTCTTGCAGATGCAAAAAAAGAGTGGTGTGAATACCTCTCCTGTCTTGAAGGAGAGCACACGGTGCTTCTTGAATTTATGCCGAACGATGATATAAGTGAGCTTATATCAGAGGCGGCCGCACTCAGAGATATTACAGAAAGTGTAAAATGAAGGGGTTGCTATATGAAAACCGTATTTTTGTGTGAAGGAGAATCTTCATTCAGATGGGTATATTCCACTGATACCATCAAAAGGGTAAGAAATATCACTGATGCAGAGGATAAGGTTTACACAAAAGCCGATGTTATGGCGGAACCGCAGCTTTTTTCTGACACAGAGTATATCTTCAGTACATGGGGAATGCCTGTTTTTACTACAGATGAGATAAAAGCTGTTTTCCCCGCACTAAAATGTGTATTTTACGGAGCAGGCTCAGTACAGGGCTTTGCCGTACCGTTTCTTGAATGCGGTGTGAAGGTATTCAGTGCCTGGGCAGCAAACGGTGTACCGGTAGCCGAATTTACGGTAGCGCAAATAATCCTTGCAAATAAAGGATTTTTTGCAGCATCAAGGCATATGAGTGTTGGAGATGTAAGTGATGCATGCAGCACTGCAGCCAAATACCCCGGTAACTTCGGCGGGAAAGTCGGGATCATCGGTGTCGGGATGATCGGTAAGATGGTCATACGTATGCTTCGGGAATATCGGCTTAAGTGTGTGGTGTATGACAAATTTTTGCCAGAAGACGGTGCGGCAGAACTCGGCGTTTCCAAATGTTCTCTTGAGGAGTTGTTTGCCGAATGTGATGTTGTGTCGAATCATCTTGCGAACAATCCTCAGACAAAGGGAGTCCTCACAGGTGAGCTTTTTGCGAAAATGAAACCGTATGCTACATTTATCAATACAGGCAGAGGAGCGCAGGTAGTGGAGGATGAGCTCTGCGATGTTTTGAGGGATCGCCCCGATATTACGGTGCTTCTTGATGTTACCGATCCTGAGCCTCCTGTGAAGGATAGTCCTTTTTATGCCTTGTCCAACTGTATACTGACACCTCATATTGCAGGAAGCAAAGGAAATGAGGTCCACCGCATGTCTGAATATATGATAGATGAATTCTGCAGATACATCTCAGGTGAGCCTTGCCTTTATGAGGTAACTCTGAAAATGCTTGAAACTATGGCGTAAAAAACAGACCTTGATGAAGTACATCAAGGTCTGTTTTTGTATCAGTGATATTTGGGAAGGTAATCTCCGTGGGATTCGATAAGATCATCGACCATTTTCTTTATGGTGTCGATATCAAGCTCGGATGCAGTGTGAGGATCAAGCATTGCCGCCTGATAGATATGCTCACGCTTAAGAGTTACGGCAGCCTCGATAGTCAAAAGCTGAACATTGATGTTAGTCATGTTCATAGCTGCACACTGAACGGGGAGAGCTCCAACATGACATCCGTGAATGCCCTGCGCATCAACGAGACAGGGTACCTCGACACATGCTTCCTTCGGCAGATTTGTGATAAGTCCGTTGTTCAGAACATTGCCGCCGATCTTGAAAGGATTACCTGTTACGATGGACTGCATGATATATGATGCATATTCCTGTGACCGGGTAGGACTTTTTACGCCGCTCTTCAGAAGCTCCTCATATTCCTTCTTCCATCCTGCGATCTGATTAACGCAACGTCTGGGGTATTCATCAAGGGGAATGTTGTATTTTTCGATAAGCTCAGGATACTTGCTCTTTATGTAGAACATATTGTATTCAGCATTGTGCTCACTTGATTCTGTGCAGTAATAGCCGAAATTCTTGATGTATTCAAGACGGACCTTATTGTGACAATTCGGATCTGCGATCTTCTCATCGATCCTTGCCTTTATCTCGGGATAAAGATCACGGCCGTTCTTATCCTTGAATTCAAGAAGCCATGCCATATGGTTGATTCCCGCAATAAGCTCCTTGTGACCGTCAAGAAGGCTCTCGTCCATACCGAGGGTCTGAATGAGAGATGAAGCACAACACTGAACGCTGTGGCAAAGACCGATAGTCTTTACACCTGTGTATCTCTGCATATATCCGGCAAGCATTGCCATTGGGTTAGTGTAGTTGAGGAACCATGCATCGGGGCATACCTCCTCAATATCATCTGCAAAGTCCTTCAGAACGGGAATGGTGCGAAGCGCACGCATTATTCCTCCGATTCCGAGAGTATCGGCAATGGTCTGACGAAGACCGTACTTCTTGGGAACTTCAAAATCGATGATCGTACAAGGATCGTAAAGTCCAACCTGAATTGCATCAACAACAAAGTTTGCACCGCGAAGAGCCTCTTTTCTGTTTTCAACACCGAGATAACACTCTATCTTCGCATTGCAACCAACAGTATTTTTTATTGCTTCAAGAATGACACGGCTTTCCTCAAGACGTGTACCGTCAATGTCGTAAAGAGCAAATACGCTGTCCTTCAATTCGTCGGTACACATACAGTCACCGATGACGTTTCTTGCGAATACGGTACTCCCTGCACCCATAAATGTGATTTTCATGGAAACAGCCTCCTTTTATGAATATCATGATAGATTATACTATAAGTTGCCATATTTTGCAAGGTGTCTATAATTATATATAGATATAAATAAAGGCTTGACGGAACAGGGGATTTTTAATATAATATACATATCAAAAACACCTTGGAGGTAGGTATGACATTTGAAATTTTCGCCGAAAAGATCGGCCTTTCTGCTGCCGCAAAAGAGGTAGTAATGAATTTTTCTGTTTCCGATGAGGAAAATGACAGACTTTATGAGTTGTTTCTTAACGATTACGATGAGTTTGAGAAAATAGTAAAAGAAAAGGAAGATCCCAACAGATTTGCTCTCGGACTGATAGGCAATTGGGGTGTAAGATCCTTGAGCATATGGCAGGAAAAGGGTTTTCCGGAGGATATCGCAATTGCCACCCTCTATGATCTGACCATATGGAGCAACAGATGCTTTGACCGTACAGGCAAGGTAGGTCTTATTGAGTGGAGATGGTTCATAGTTCATATTACTGCAAGGATATTCCGTCTCGGAAGACTGCAGTTTGAGCCCGGTGTCATCCGTGATGAGGGGATTCCTTATCCCGACGGAACTCCAATCCCCGTCGGAACTCCGATACTCGGTGTACACATTCCTCGCGGTGACGGCTTCAAGCCCGATTCGATCCGTGAGTCATTTGAGGAGGCAAAGAAATTTTTCCCGAAATATTTCGGCAAAGAATATGATACATACATATGCACCTCGTGGCTTTTGGCACCTCAGCTTGAATCAATGATCTCCGAAACCTCATCCATAGCATACTTCCGCAGCTACTTTACAGTCTACGGAGAGCATACGGGTTATTCACAGGCAGAGGAATATGTATTCCTTGAAAAGCTTGAGGATAAGACAAAGTATCCCGAAGATACAAGCCTTCGCCGTAATCTTAAAAAATTCCTTCTTGATGGCGGCGAGATCGGTATGGGCAAGGCTGTAGGAAAATTTTGAATTTATGCAATTGTTGTAAATCTTGCATCGATCACAATGTTTTTTGATGAAAAATGCTTGACAATTTGAGAATGTGTGATATAATACAATTGGCAATTATGTGTTTTGCTTAAAAAAAGGAACGAGGTGTTAAAAAAATGAAAAGGATTTTTGCGGGATTGATCGCTGCTGCATTGCTTCTGTGTTCTGTGATCTTTACGGCAAGTGCGACAGGTACGCTTATTCTCAGAGACGATTTTTCTACCGGCTTTTCGGGAAAGAACTGGTCTCATACCGGAACGGCGTTCAAATGGCACGATGAAGGTTATCTGTTCGGATACGGCAATGCACGTGTTCTTGAGACAAATTACGGTGCCGGTGTTCGTGAACCCAAGATGTTTGATAAGTTCTACACTTCCTATGATGTGAAGATCTGCGGTTTTGATGATACAGGTGATGTAGATGGAAATCACGTTATCGGTTTCTGGTACAGAGATCGCTTTGAGAATCCTTCCGGCTCTCAGGGCTGTGTTTATCAGTTCTTTATTGAGGTTGAGACCGGTGATGCTTATATTCTCAAGTCCACCTATGGCGACGAGGGATTTACCTATCGTGATGAGAACAATATTCTTCAGAAACACGAGATTAAGCCTACAAAGATCTGTGAGGGTAAGATCAACGGAGAGATCTCCGTTGGAGAGGATGCTCCCTATGTTAATATCGGAATGAGAGTTACCGAGGGACGTATTGAGGGATACTTTAACAAAGAGCTTGTTTGCTTTGCAGAGGTCGATCCCAATGGCGAGAAGCTTGGTGATGTATACCTGAACGGTGTAGATTCTACTGTTGGTTCTCAGAAGTGCCCCATTCTTATCTGGAGTGGAGAAGATGCCGGCGGAAAGCTCTACATCAATCTTGATAACTTTGAGGTTTGGACTCCCGATTATGATTTCGTATCAGTTATGTATGGCGATGTAAACGGTGACGAAAAGATCAATCTCAGTGATGTATCAAAGCTTCTTCAGTATGTAGCAAAGTGGGAGGTCGAGAACTTCGCAGAGGATGCTGCAGATGTAAATGATGACGGTAAGGTGAATCTTACTGATGCTTCCCGTATGCTTCAGTACATTGCAAAGTGGGAAGTAGTTCTCGGACCTGCTGAATAATAGAAATATTTTGATTTTACTGAAAATCGGCATAGTCGTGTGATACGACTATGCCGATTTTTGCATATAAAAGGAAGTGTGACTTACAGGCATATCCTCCGACAGAAAAGTGAATACTATTTGTATTGAAAGTTGGAGGAGAGATAATGGGATCTGTTTGGGAAAAAGATGTTGCACGGGTGAGTTTTGACTTGCTTGAAGGTGATAAGCATACGGATGTACTGATCGTCGGAGGAGGTATTGCAGGGGTGCTTTGTGCATATGTTCTTCGTAATGCAGGGATTGACTGTATGCTTGTTGAGGTCGGAAGAATATGCGGCGGTATAACAAAAGATACAACGGCAAAGATCACCCTCAGCCACGGGCTCATATACCACAAGCTTTCGGTGAGATACGGTGATGATACGGCGCGGCTCTACCTTGAAGCACAAAAGCATGCAGGCAGTGAGTATGGACGTCTCTGTCGGGATGTGCAGTGCGATTATGAAATAAAAGACTCATATGTTTATTCTCTCGACGATCGCAAAAAAATCGAGGAGGAGATCACAATACTGAACAGGCTTGGTGTAGATGCAGAATATTCTGATGGAGAAGCGTTGCCTTTTCGGGTATCGGGTGCAGTGCGTGTAAGAGATCAGGCGCAGTTTAATCCGTTGAAATTCATTTTCAACGTCGCAAAAGATATTCCAATATATGAGAAGACTAAGGTGCTTGAATTGTTGCCGTACAAGGCTGTGACGAACCGTGGTACAATCTCTTATGAAAAGATGATCGTGGCAACACATTTTCCCATCCTCAATAAACACGGTGCATATTTTTTGAAAATGTATCAACATCGCTCATACGTACTGGCGCTGGAGGGAGCAGAAGATGTCGGTGGAATGTATGTGGATGAGTGTGACACCGGACTTTCTTTCCGTAATTACGGTGATCTGCTACTCCTCGGTGGAGGAGGACATCGTACGGGCAAGCCGGGGGGAGGCTGGAATGAGCTTGAGAGGCTTGCCGATAAGTATTACAGTGGTGCAAGAATTCGTGAGAGATGGGCGACACAGGACTGTATGACTCTTGACGGAGTCCCATATGTGGGGCAATATTCAAAAAATACTCCAGATGTATTTGTGGTAACGGGTTTTAATAAATGGGGTATGACTAACGCAATGATTTCGGCGCATATCCTTTATGATCTCGTCAGGGGAAAAGATAACCCTTATGCTGAAGTATTTTCGCCATCTCGCAGTATTCTGCATACACAGCTTGCGGTAAATGCTTTTGAATCGATAGTCGGACTTCTGACACCTACGGCACCGAGATGTCCTCATATGGGATGTGCGCTCAAATATAACCGTGCAGAGCATTCATGGGATTGCCCATGTCATGGCTCACGGTTTGGTGAGGATGGAGAGGTGATAAACAATCCCGCAACCGATGATAAGAGAATTAAAAACAGTTAATATGTTTTTATGGATAAAGAAATGTGATAACCTGGCGAAGTGAAATGAAGCAGGTCTGTGGAAACAGACCTGCTTCATTTTGTAATATGCATGAAAATATACTACACTACTATTGTATGAACCAATAAAAAAACCGTAATGTGGGTATGAAATACGAGAAAAAAAGGATCCGGCTTGCGTCAACGGGTGCAAAAGTGCGTCCGGGGTACCGAAGTACGTATGCCCTTTTCTTCTTCCTACTTTAGCTGAGTTACGAAGTTTTTGATGTCGCCGTCGGTTGCATCGTGGGTGGCGAAAGTGTATTTGTGATATATTTTGACGTGACTGTATTAATGCCGTTTTAGCATTTAATAAAGCATATATGAGTCATGCCATCATTAAAATGTAAATCGGAATACGTTTTTTCCCGTCTTCGGGATCTCGTATTTCTCGGAAAGATCAGGCCCGCAGGATGCGGAGCCTACACCTCGCATTGCAAGGTCGATGCACACGTTTACAAAATCATTTTCTTCAAGCTCGAAGGAGTGAGGGGTTTCCGAGAGCTGTTTTGTTGTGTAAGGATTGACCGAGCATGAGAAGGAATGCTCGGCGGTCATACAAAACAGATCATCCACCCCAAGATAGACACAGCCATAGTGACTTCCCGATTCCTGAGGCCGAACGTATCCATGATCGTAATTCATATCGGATGTGCCCTCAAAGTATCCGTAAGTGCAGGCGATATGCTTGTCTGAATAGCTTTCGGTGGGACCGAATCCCACATAAGAAAAACGATCGTGTTTTTTATCTATACCGAACTCAATGCCGAATCTCGGGAAGCAGTTGATATAGTCTGCAAGTTTGTATTCAACGGTGACTGTAAGTGTATTACCGCTTACCTCATAGATTAACTCAAACTCTGCCGCAGGCATCAGACAATTTGCGGCAAGACAGCCCTTGAAGTTGTAGGAGCCATTGTTTTTTTCACAGGAAAATATATGAGGTTTGCAGGCGTCGAGGTGATATCTGTCGATCCAAATAGGAACCAGATATCGGTCATTATCTATGAAACGTGTAATATTAAGATGCATGGGAATATGCAGCAACTCATTTCCGTCAGCCTTAATAGAGGTGAGCTCACCCGTGTGCTCATCTGCTTCGATCTCAATAGAGGAAGAATGAGATATAGCCTTCGGAATATCTGCATGACACATCGCAGAGTTTGTCTTTCCGCCGTAAACGGCTTTCATTTCAAGAGCTGCTGATTTCAGCTGTCTGTCAGGTGTCAGAAGCCCGTCGGCACAGAAGTTTCCGTCATGCTCAGTCTCACCGAAATCACCGCCGTAAAGAAATCCTTTATCGGTCTTTATGGCGTGATCTGCCCACTCCCATACAAATGCTCCCATGATCTGTTCACTGCTGTATATGAGATCCCAGTATTCCGAAATATCACCGCAGCTATTGCCCATTGCATGAGTGTACTCGCAAAGCACAAAAGGACGTGTTTCCTTTGGATTTTGGAGCACCTGCTCCCTGATGGTGTCTATCGACGGATACATCATGCTAACCATGTCCACAAGCTCTGTGAAGTAATACTTCTTATCTGCACGTTGCAAGCCTTCATAATGTACGGGCCTTGTTTTATCCCGTCTTTTTATGAATCTTGCTCCGTCAAAGAATGCTTCCCCGAAGGAGCTTTCATTCCCGAGAGACCAGATGATCACACAGGTGCGGTTCTTGTCACGTTCAACGAGAGCCTTACAGCGGTCTGTAATACCGGGAGAGAATATCATATCCTCAGCATATTCCGACCACAGACAGGGATCATACCCACCGTCACGACTGCAGGCACCGTGCATCTCAAGGTCAGCCTCATCCATCACATAAATACCGTAAGCGTCACAGAGCAGATAGAACTCAGGTGCGTTTGGATAATGAGACGTGCGGATTGCGTTTACGCAAAGCTCCTTCATAAGGTGAATATCCTTCGCCATATCCTCAAGACTCACAGTGGCTCCCGTATTACAGTTGAAGTCATGACGGTTGACACCCTTCAACTTAACGGGGGCTCCGTTTATTTTGAAGACCTTTTCATCAATTGAGATCTCTCTGAAGCCAATGCTTTCAATGATCATTTCATTATTTGCAGTGATCCTGAGCTCGTAAAGCTCGGGTGCATCGGCAGTCCACAGATGAACATTGCTCACGGTGATGTCACCTTTTTCGCTGGCAGGTACTGTGATACATCTGCCGTTGAGTGAAACAGTTACATCAATAGGACTTTCATTAAAGAAAGTGAATATACCGTCATTTTTACATATCTTCGTTTCTATCTTGTAGTCGGTGATGTGCTCATTTGGACGGGTGAGCATATATACGCTTCTGAAAATGCCTGAGAAGCGGAACTTATCCTGACATTCCAGGTAAGTTGATATGCACCATTTCAGAACAAGCACATCAACGGTGTTCTCACCGTCGAGTGAAAGCTCGGTGATATCAAATTCGCTTGTGGCATGAGATATCTGAGAGTACCCCTTGAACTTTCCGTTTATATAAAGGTAAAATGCACTGTCTACACCCTCAAAATTGATGTAGTATCTCTCACCTTCACGTTTACTCAGATCAAAGGTGCGGCGATAATGCCAGCACGGATTATCATATGGTACATGAGGCGGCATGACGGGAATCGGATAGCGGTGGTTAAGATACTGGATCCTGTCGTAACCATGCATCTGTACGCATGATGGTACGGGAATAGTTTCAGCAAGTTCTTCGTCCACACTGAAATCCTCAACGTGATCAAGCTGTTTAATTTGCCACTGACCGTCAAGAGACATGAATCTTGAGCTCGATGTGCGGTCAATGATGCCGTGACTTTTTTGTATCTCATCATTTGGGGAGAAGGGGATGTAGTAGCTTCTGTGAGGTGTAGTGCCTATTCTGTCAAATTTCAGAAATTCATTCATTATCGCTGCGCTCCGTTACGTATGACATATATGTATAAACATCATCGGGATCGGAGGAGGAGAATCGTATCACTCTGCATCCGAGCATATCCTTTGCGTGATACTCGAGGTTAGCTGTATGACACCGACAGAGTACAGAAAAAGAAACAGACAAGAAAACATTTGAAGTTGTGCTGATATGCACATGAATTTATACAGAATAATTATTCGCACTACATACGGCAGATATTCTTGAACTATTTAAATTGTTATTGATGAAAAAAGTGTATTTTATGCGAAAAAATATTAAAAACCTATGTACAAAATTAAAAAATAATAGTACAATTATATATGTATAGAATTATTTATAGCAAAAAGCAATACAGAGCAAGCTTTAATTCAGTAATTACAATAAAGAGAATTCTTCAAGGAGGTCCTACGCAATGAATTTTAAGAAAAAAGAATGTGTTGCCATGATACTGGCAGGAGGTCAGGGAAGCAGACTTTACGTTTTGACTGAAAGCACGGCTAAGCCGGCGGTGCCCTTTGGCGGAAAGTACAGGCTTATCGATTTTCCTCTTTCCAACTGTGTCAATTCGGGAATCGATACGGTTGGTATATTGACGCAGTATCAACCTCTCCAGCTTAACGAATATATAGGTAACGGCTCACCCTGGGGACTTAACAGTTCGGCGGGAGGTATTCATATTCTCTCTCCGTATTCAAAGAGTGCCGGTTCCGAGTGGTACAGCGGTACTGCCAATGCTATTTTCCAGAATATTTCTTTTATTGATCGGTACAACCCCACCCATGTTCTTATTCTGTCGGGCGACCATGTATATAAAATGGAATACGACCGTATGATGGCAGATCATGTGAAGAATGATGCGGACTGTACCATTGCAGTTCTTAATGTTCCCCTTGAGGAGGCATCTCGTTTCGGTATCATGAACGCCGACGAGAACGGAAAGATCTATGAATTTGAGGAAAAGCCGAAGGTGCCTAAGAGCACCATGGCATCAATGGGTGTTTATGTCTTCCGCTGGGAGGTCCTTCGCAGATATCTTATAGAGGACGATGCCGATCCCGATTCCTCAAACGACTTCGGTAAGAATATTATTCCAAAGATGCTTGAGGGCGGACACAGTCTTTATGTACATGAGTTTGACGGATACTGGAAGGATGTTGGAACCATAGACAGTCTCTGGCAGGCGAACATGGATATACTCGGTGAGTGTCCGATGCTTGATATGCGAGATACGAAGAATCCCATATATGCAAGAAATTATGCTCATCCCGCAAGCTATATAGACCCTGAGGCAGAAATAGTGAATTCCTATGTCGCCGCAGGCTGTACCATATACGGCAAGGTGTATAATTCAATTGTTTCTACAGGTTGTGTTATAGAGAAGGATGTTGAGATACACGACAGCTTTATAATGCCGGAGGCAAAGATACAGAATCACTCCACTGTTCGCTATGCTATAGTAGGTGAGGGAGCTGTCGTACATGCCAATGCCAGAATCGGTGACAATCCGCAGTTCTATCCCGCAGAAGAATGGGGAATTTCCGTTGTGGGTAAGGAAAAGGAAGTTGCTCAGAACGGTGTTATAAAACCGAAGGAGATATATTAAGGAGGGTGTCAACATGAAGGTAATGGGTATAATTTTTTCTAATATTTACGACAGTAAGCTGGGTGAGCTTACCAATCACAGAACGGTAGCCTCGCTGCCCTTCGGCGGAAGATACAGGCAGGTTGACTTTGCTCTGTCGAATATGTCCAATTCGAATATACATAATATAGGTATCATAACCAAGCACAATTACCGATCACTTATGGACCATCTCGGTACATGCAGTGCATGGGATCTTAACAGAAAGAATGAAGGTGTTGTATTTCTTCCTCCTTTTGCAGACGGAAACATGGCATCTGTATATAAGGGAAAGCTTGAGGCACTTTACTCGGCAGTCCATTTTATAGATAATCCCCTCTACGACTATGTCGTAATATGCGATTCTACTGTGCTCTGTAATGTGGACTACAGGGCAGCGATAAAGCAGCATATAAAGCTGGGCAGTGATGTAACAGTGGTTTCCACTGCTTCGTCTGCGAACAAAAAGCGTCCTTTGATCCTTCGAACCGACGAATCCGGCGTTGTTACGGATATGAAGATAAACTCGGAGCCGGATGCGGACGAGCTTGCGGGAATGGGTATGTTCATCGTGAGCAGAGAGCTTATCGTCAAAGTTATTCGTGATGCTTATGCCAGAGGCTACACTCACTTTGAAAGAGACTTTCTCCAGCGTACCTTCAATTCAGGTGAGCTTAAGTTCGGCGTATACCGTTTTGACGGTGTAGTATTGTACAACGGTGATATTGAGAGCTATTTTGCCAACAATATGGCACTTCTTAACAAGGATGTGCGTGACGGAATATTCTTGCCTGATTCTCCTATATATACCAAGGTCAGAGATGAGGCACCCACTTACTACGGAAAAGGCAACAAGGTGTCGAACTGTATCGTTGCCGACGGCTGTATGATGTACGGTGAGGTAGTCGACAGTGTTCTTTTCAGAGGAGTTACCATCGAAGAGGGCGCAACCGTCAAAAACTGTATCGCAATGCAAGGATCAAAGATCGGCAAGGGTGCAAGCCTTGAGTGTGTGATCCTTGATAAGAACGTTACCGTTACCGAAGGTGCCAGCCTCAAGGGTACGCCCGAGCATCCCGTTATAATCAAAAAGGGGGAGACCGTATGAAGATAGTTTTTGCAGCAAGTGAAGCCGCACCCTTTATAAAGACAGGCGGACTCGGTGATGTAGCTGAAGCACTTCCCATTGCTCTGTCGGAATATAAGGGTAACGAGGTACTGCTTTTTCTGCCCTATTATAAAAGTATTAAAAACAATCCTTCCATTGAAGTGGAGGAGGTAGCGATATTCGAGACAGCTCTGTCATGGAGACAGGCATACACGGGACTCTACCGTCTTAAGAGCAGAAAGCGCAAGTTCAAGGTGTATTTCATAGACAACGAGCAGTATTTTGCAAGAGAGGCCACATACGGCTCCTTTGATGACGGAGAACGCTTTGCGTTCTTCTCCAAGGCTATACTTGAGTCATTGGTGCAGATGGGCGAATGTCCCGATATAATTCACTGCAACGATTGGCAGACAGCACTTGTGCCTACGTTTCTTCATGCATTTTACGGAGAGGCACTTGGCAAGGCTAAGACAGTATTCACTATCCATAATATCGAATATCAGGGCTGGGCTGATCCTTACTTTATCGGTGATGTCATGGGACTTTCCTCGGAGTACGAGAGTCGATTTATGTACAACGGCTCCGTGAACTTCGTCAAGAGTGCGATACTTTCCTGTGATGCACTCAGCACCGTTTCCCATACCTATGCAAATGAGCTGTGCTATCCGTATTTTGCTCACGGACTGTCACAGATAATAAGTGATCATTCCTTCAAGATGTGCGGAATAGTCAACGGTATCGATGTTGCAGGTAATGATCCTGCGACTGATAAGAATCTGCCCGAGAATTACAGCGCAGACAGCGTGAAAAAGGGCAAGGCTGCTTGTAAGGCTGCACTTCAAAAACAGCTTGGACTTCCCGAGAGAGAAGATGTGGCTCTTGTCGGTCTTGTCTCACGTCTTGTGGGACACAAGGGACTTGATATCATGTGTGCAGGAATAGATGAAATGATGTCACGTGACATTCAGTTCGTCATTCTCGGTACGGGAGAAGAGCTTTACGAAAAGAAGTTCAGTGAGGCGGCAGAGCGTTATCCGGACAAGCTTTCGCTCAATCTTTGCTTCAACCGTGCTCTCGCTTCGCAGATATATGCGGCGTCCGATATCTATCTGATGCCATCCAAGAGTGAGCCCTGCGGTATATCTCAGCTTCTTGCTATGCATTACGGTACAGTTCCCGTGGTGCATGAGACAGGCGGTCTTAAGGATACCGTCATTCCCTTCAACGCCGAGACCGGAGAGGGACTTGGCTTTACCTTCCAAAGCTTCAACAAAGAAGATATGCTTGATGCTCTTTTCCGTGCACTTGATATGTACGAGAACGATAAGGAAGCATGGAGCACTGTCATAAATAACGATATGACTGAGGATTTTTCATGGGAAAAGCCCGCAGGCGAATATATGGAGCTTTACAAACAAATAATAAGCGCATGAATAAAAGTGACAGCGCGATAAACAGGAGAACCCAATAGATGCAAAAGAAACACGAAGAATTACTGACCAGACTTAACGAAACCTCTGCCCGCCTTTTTTCCTGCAATCTTTCCGAGACCACGGATAAGCAGGCTTATAAGGTTCTTTGCACTCTCCTCAGAGGAATGCTTGCGAAGAAGAGAAAGGAATATAAGGATTCCTACAAAGAGACGGACAGAAAAAAGGTGTACTATATGTCCATGGAATTTCTGGTCGGTACATCTCTGAGAAATAATCTCTACAACCTCGGTCTTGAGAAGGATTTCAGACAGGTAATGAAATCTCAGGGCTTTGAAATAGAGGACCTTTACGCACTTGATCCCGATGCGGGACTCGGCAACGGAGGACTTGGCAGACTTGCTTCATGCTATATGGACTGCCTTACGGGAAATGACCTTCCCGCTACCGGATTTTCGATCCGCTATGAGTTCGGTATCTTCAAGCAGAAGATAATCGATGGATGGCAGGTGGAATTCCCGGATAATTGGCTTGAGCGAGGCGAAGTATGGCTTCAGCCGAGATACGACGAGAGCTATGAGGTGAAATTCGGCGGTAAGGTAAGAGAGTGGATCGACAACGGACAGTTCCGTGTAGCACAGACCGATTACCAAAGTGTAATTGCCGTACCATACGATATGTATATTTCGGGCTATGACTGCAAAGCTGTAAATAAGCTTGTGCTCTGGAGCGCAAAGATCCCGAGCTTTGATATGGGTGCATTCTCCCGCGGCGAATATCTTCGTTCACTTGAGCAGAATACCATGGCAGAGGTCATATCAAAAGTCCTTTATCCGGCAGATAATCATATAGAGGGTAAGAGACTCAGACTGAAGCAGCAGTACCTGCTTGTCAGTGCATCACTGCAGAGCATTCTTGCCGAGCATCTGAAGAAGCACGACAGCCTTAATGATCTTGCGGATTTTGTGGCTATCCACATCAACGACACTCATCCCGCACTTTGTGTTCCCGAGCTTATGAGACTTCTCATGGATGAGCACGGATTCGGTTGGGATGAGGCATGGGCGATAGCTGAGAAGACTCTTTCCTATACAAATCACACGGTAATGAGTGAAGCGCTGGAGCGTTGGAGCATTTCTCTCTTTGAGGAGCTGTTTCCGAGAGTCTATGCGATCGTCAGGGAAATAGACCGCCGATTCAGAGAAAAGGCGCTGGCGTTCTATCCGGGAGACTTTGACAGAGTAAATCATATGGCGGTGATCGGTGACGGTGAGGTCCGCATGGCAAATCTTTGTCTTGCTTGCTGTCACAAGATAAACGGCGTATCAAGGCTGCACAGTGATATACTCACCGACAGCATTTTCAAGGATTATTATCAGATGGATAATAGCCGTTTCTGCAACGTGACCAACGGTATCGCATACCGTCGCTGGCTCTGTCAGTCAAACCCCGAGCTTACCTCATATCTTACGGGACTTATTGGTAAGGGATTCCTTAAGGATGCGTGTGCTCTCGAAGGGCTCATGGAGTATAAGGATGACATGGGAGTGCTTGACGAGCTTGCACGTATAAAGCTTTCTAATAAGCGCCGTCTTGCAGCATATATTACGGATAAGAACGGTGTGAACGTCGATCCGAGCTCCATCTTTGATATACAGATAAAGAGACTGCACGAATATAAGCGTCAGCTTCTTAACGTGCTTCAGATACTTGATATGTATAACTATATCAAGTCCCATCCGAATGAGAAGTTCACTCCCAGAACCTTCATCTTTGCGGCTAAGGCATCTGCAGGCTACGATATGGCAAAGCAGATAATCAGCCTTATTACCGCAGTATCGGAGTTCCTCAGCTCCGATCCTACTGTACGGGATAAGCTGAAGGCGGTATTCATTGAGGATTACAGAGTATCTCTTGCGGAACTTATCGTTCCTGCGGCGGAGATATCCGAGCAGATATCTATTGCCGGTAAGGAAGCATCCGGAACAGGTAACATGAAGCTCATGATCAACGGTGCGATCACTCTCGGTACTATGGACGGAGCAAACGTTGAGATATTCGAGCAGGTCGGACGTGAGAATATGTTCCTCTTCGGAATGAATGTTGATCAGGTAAACGAGCTTTGGAGACGTGGGTATGATCCAAGAGAATTCCTTGCGGCTGATCCCGAGCTTTCCGCTGTTATAGATATGCTTACATCGGGAGTACTCGGCCGTCGCTTTGACGATATTGCCTCATCTCTTCTGACAAACCGCTTTGGAACTGCTGACGGATATATGACCATTGCCGATTTTGCCGACTACCGCAGAGCACAGCGTGAGGTTGGTGAGACTTATCTTGATAAATATAAATTTATGCAGATGTCTCTTGTTAATATTGCGAAGGCAGGATTCTTCTCAGCCGACAGATCGGTAATGGAATATGCCGAGAATATCTGGAATATAAAATAATGCGAATCTTATATAACAGCAAGGATCCGAATTTCAAATCCCCCTTCGGTACTCTTACCGAAGGGGAAAATTGCAGGATATCCATTCATATACCATGTAGCTGTAAGACCGTAAAGGTGAAGCTTGTATTTCTGTCTGATGATATGAGCGAATATTGCTTTTTCGGTATGAATAAAGATGTCGTGACCGATGATTACGATATCTACACCACAGAGTTTTCACTTGACAGTACAGGCCTTTACTTCTACTATTTTCGTATAGCTACGGAAAATGAGGAGTTCTCTCTTTACAGAGAGGGCTACGACATGACTAACATGGAGGCGGGTGAGCTATGGCAGCTTTCCTGTGTTCCCGGCGATTTTGTTCAGCCCTCCGATTTTTGCGGCAGGGTAATGTATCAGATCTTTCCCGATCGTTTTCACTCGTCGGGGAAGTGCGATACGGAAGGAAAGCTTGCTCCGTTCTATATCCATCCGAATAAACATGATCTGCCCTGTTATCTGCTGAATGAAAAAGGCAAGGTCACAAATTCCGACTTCTTCGGCGGTAATCTTCGGGGAATTACCGAAAAGCTTGATTACCTGAAGTCACTGTCTGTGGGTGTGATCTATCTGAACCCGATCTTTAAGGCATACTCAAATCACAGATATGATACCGCTGACTATATGAAGATCGATGAGCTCCTCGGCACCGAGGAGGATTTTCGCCTGTTGTGCAGTGAAGCACATAAGAGAGATATAAAGATAATCCTCGACGGTGTTTTTTCACACACGGGCAGTAACAGCCGATACTTCGATAAAGAAGGAGTATTCGGCGGCGGTGCATATCACGATAAAAATTCTCCGTACTTTAATTGGTATGAATTTCAGGATTATCCCAAAGAGTATACCTCATGGTGGGGAGTGGAAACACTTCCTTGTGTAAGGGAGATGGATGAGAGCTATCTCAGATTCATTATCGGGGATGAGGACAGCGTCGTGGCACATTGGCTCCGTGCAGGTGCCGACGGCTTCAGGCTGGATGTGGCGGATGAGCTTCCCGATGAATTTATTGCAATGCTTCGGAAAAGACTGAAGGAGATCGATCCCGACGCACTTCTTCTCGGTGAAGTGTGGGAGGATGCCTCAAATAAGATGAGCTACGGATGCCGCAGACGGTATTTTACAGACGGAGAGCTTGACAGTGTAATGAACTATCCCTTCCGCCGTGCGATCATTGATTACATATGCGGAGCAGATGACGGCAGAGTGCTTGCTGAAACTGTAATGACTATAGCGGAGAACTATCCCCGAGGTGTATTTGGTATGCTTATGAATATGCTCTCTACTCACGATACCCCGAGAATACTATCCATACTTTCTCCTGAGTCATATCCCGAGGATAAGTCACAGGCGGCAGGATATCGTATGTCGGACAGTGCAAGGAGCATAGCGGAGAGACGACTGCGTCTCGCTGCCTTTATACAGTTTACCCTGCCCGGTATGCCATGCATATACTACGGCGACGAGATAGGTACTGAGGGGCTTGCAGATCCCTTCTGCCGAGGATATTTTGATTGGGACAGAGCAGAGGAGAATTCTCTCCTTGACTTCTACAGATCACTTTCAAAGCTTCGCACCTGCGAGAGTGCACTTATGTGTGGCGATGTTTCTATGGAATACCTCGGAGGCGGCTTGACGGTGTTGACCAGAACCGCTAATGAGGAAACTTGCCGTGGGTATTTTAATACAGGCACACCTGTAAGTGTTGACCTTTGCGGTAAATGTCTGTTTTCCGTAGGTGCAATTTCGGCAGACGGGAAAATACAGCTTGATACCTACGGTGCCGTGCTTATACGACTGTAAATAATCTAAAATATTATGGGGGTTTTATGGCAGAAAGATCTAAAAAGAGAATTTTGAAGATAGACCCGTATTTAAGTCCCTATGAGAATGATATTGAGGTGCGTCATGCACTGATAAATAAGAAAAAACGTGAGCTGTGCGGTAAGGGTGGAGATCTGTCATCCTTTGCCAACGGCTATATGTACTACGGCTTTCATAAGGTCGACGGTGGGTGGGTGTACAGAGAATGGGCACCTGCGGCAGAGGCAATGTTCCTCACCGGTGATTTTAACGGATGGGACACTTACGGATGTCCTATGCAGAGAAAGGGAAGCGGTGACTTTGAAGTATTCCTTGAGGGCGACGATGCGCTCAGGTATGGACAGAAGATTCAAGCGATAGTAGTACACAACGGCAAAACGCTCCGTCGTATTCCGCTTTATGCCACAAGGGTAGTCCAGGATAAGACGACCTACACATGGTGTGCCGAGCTTGAGGATACTATGGGTGATTTCCCGTGGACGGATGCCGATTTTTCACCTGAGAAAACACCACTTATCTACGAGAGCCATATAGGTATGGCAACCGAGGAATATAAAGTGGGCAGTTATCGTGAGTTTATCGATAATGTTCTGCCTCGTATCAAGGAGATGGGTTATAATACCCTTCAGCTTATGGCTATCATGGAGCATCCTTATTATGCTTCCTTCGGTTATCAGGTGTCGAATTTCTTTGCTCCCTCATCAAGATACGGAAACAGCCGTGAGCTGAAGGAGCTTATCAACCGTGCGCACGAGCTTGGTATAGCAGTCCTGCTTGACGTAGTCCATTCCCATGCCATAAAGAATACGGAAGAGGGGATCTGCGAATTTGACGGTACGGTGTACCAGTTCTTCCACGAGGGAGAAAGGGGAGATCATTCTGCCTGGGGCACCAAGCTCTTTAACTATGGAAAGGGAGAGGTTCTTCACTTTCTTCTGTCCAATCTGAAATATTGGCTTGAGGTGTTCCATTTTGACGGATTCCGCTTTGACGGAGTGACCTCGATGCTCTACCGAGATCACGGTCTCGGCAGTGCCTTTACCGATTACGGAATGTATTTTTCCGAGAATACCGATACGGATGCCGTCACCTATTTGGGACTTGCCAATCTTCTGATCCATAAGGTAAAGCCCACAGCCATCACCATTGCAGAGGATATGTCGGGAATGCCCGGTATGTGTCTTCCGGTATCAGCAGGTGGAATCGGCTTTGATTACAGGCTCTCTATGGGAGTTCCCGATATGTGGATAAAGATGCTTAAGGAGTATCGGGACGAGGAGTGGGATATTTACAAGATATGGTATGAGCTTACCACAAGACGTCCCGGGGAAAAGAATATCGGTTATGCAGAGTCCCACGATCAGGCACTTGTGGGCGACAAGACGATAATGTTCCGTCTCTGTGATGCCGAGATGTATACGAGCATGAGTAAATTCACTCCGAGTGCGATGATAGACAGAGGAGTGGCACTTCACAAGATGATACGCCTCCTGACATCGTCTCTTGCGGGCGAGGGGTACCTTAATTTTATGGGTAACGAATTCGGCCATCCCGAATGGATAGATTTCCCACGTGAGGGGAATGGCTGGAGCCATCACTACTGCCGCAGACAGTGGAGCCTTGCCGATGACACGAACCTTCGGTACGGCGAGCTTTTAGCCTTTGATAAGGCGATGCTCGACTTGATAAAAAACGAGAGAATACCGGAGAAAAAAGCCGAGAATAAGTGGATGCATGACGCCGATAAAATTATAATATATACTGTAGGAGATACGGTGTTTGCGTTTAACTTTAATCCCGAAAAGTCATTTGAGGGTTATTTCGTTCCCGTAAACAGATCGGGAAAGTATAAAGTGATCTTGTCTACCGATTCTGCCGAATTTGGTGGTGCCGAACGTGTTGATGAGAGTATGAGCTACAAAACCATTACTCTAAAAGATACTCGTAAGGGATTTTACTGTTATCTCCCGTCAAGGTGCGCAGTGATTTTTAAGAGGTAAGCATCGGGGTAGTATAAAAGAATAACTGATCGCCTCAATTTTTACAAGAACACAAAAAGAGTCTTGATTGATCAAGACTCTTTTTTATCCCGTAACCGATGATTAACTGAGTATGACGTAAAATCATTTTTACTTTCATAATATGAATACAGAGAGGGATTATTACAGAGATAAAAGCCGAAATTGCAAAGATACCGAGATGATCATATCATAATACGAAGAAGTGTGCGTTCTGTTGCTTTTTGCAAATCATACCTTCTGAATTTTTTCAAACATATTGCTTTTTCTATAATTATATGGTATTATATAATAAGAAAAGAGATCACCGACGAGCTTAATTTATCGGAAATTACCATTAAGACTTACACGAGGACTCTGTACGGAAAGCTTTGCATCTGTTCGCGTGAAGAACTTTATGCACTGCTTCTCAAATAAATATAAAATAAGTCTTTATTGTACGGTAGATCTGCTCTGCCGTCTTTTTTGTTTACGGATCACAGAGAGTGATCTATCTGAAAGCTTTATTTCTTTCGATGAAGGAGAAGTTTGAAAACAAAACCTGTGCAAAACTAAGATCTTCTGTTTTCAAACGCCGTTTGTGCCTTGCCTCGCAAAAGCGAGCTCGGCATTTTCCTTCGGAAAAACGACACAAATGCAAAGAAAGGCATGGTCATAATTATGAGAAAAGCAAAATCAAACGGAAACTTTTTTCTCTGCCTTTTTGTAAATATGATATTCAATCTTGAATGGACTATCCCGGCGTGGATCTTGCTGATACTGCATTTTTGGCTTGGATGGTCAATATGGTGGTTCTGGCTTGCCCTCGGAATTTGGCTTATAAGTATACTTTTGTGGATGGGTATAATGAGTTGGGCTGCAAAGTGCGGAAACGAGAAAGATCCTCCGAAGAAAAATCTGAATCCCTATTCCAAAGGAAATGACAAATACAAGAAAAACAGGGACTGAATAAACAGAATATGCAAAAAGAATAACGACGATTCTCGTGTGTCTTGGATTGTCGTGATGTGTAATATTTGCAAACCGATCGGGCAGTGACCGATAAACATAAACTGAGATAATAATTAACTAATTTGAAAGGAGTTCTATTATGGGACTTATTAAAGCAGGACTTGGAGCACTTGGCGGAACACTTGCGGATCAGTGGAAGGAATTTTTCTACTGTGACTCACTTGATTCCGATACCCTGATGGTTAAGGGAGAAAAGCGCACAGGAAGCCGTTCTTCCAACACAAAGGGAAGCGATAACGTGATCTCCAACGGATCGGGAATTATCGTAAACGACGGTCAGTGTATGATGATCGTGGAGCAGGGTAAGATCGTAGAATTCTGCGCCGAACCCGGTGAATTTACATATGATACTTCATCCGAACCCTCTATCTTTGCAGGCTCATTCGGTGAGAGCGTTAAAAATACCTTTAAGACTATCGGCAAGAGATTCACCTACGGCGGCGACACCGGCAAGGATCAGAGAGTGTACTACTTCAACACCAAGCAGATCCTTGATAATAAGTTTGGTACCGCTACCCCAATTCCTTTTCGAGTAGTCGTAAACGAGGCGATGGGATTCAAGCTGTCCGTTGATATCCGTTGCAACGGTGTATATGCATACGAGATCACGAATCCTATGCTGTTCTACACAGAGCTTGCAGGAAACGTGGCTGACAGCTACACCCGAGATATGCTTGATCCAACCCTGAAGGCAGACTTCCTTGATGCACTTCAGCCTGCGATCTCCGGACTTGCGGCACAGGGAATCGAGTATTTCGAGATCCCCGGAAAGACTGCCGAGATCCGCAATGCCATCAACGAGGCACTCCGTGCAGAGTGGGTGGATACAAAGGGTATCTCCATCGGCAAGATCAGCATTAACTCTCTGTCAATTCCCGATGAGCAGAAGAAGAAGATCACCGAGTGGGAAGAGAACGCAATGACCACCAATCCCATGGTGGCAGGCTCCAGACTTGTTGGTGCTCAGGCTGATGCAATGCGTACCGCTGCTGCAAACGAGGGCGGTGCCATGGCAGGCTTCATGGGCATGGGAATGGCGATGAACGCAGGTGGAATGAATGCACAGAATCTTTTTGCAATGGGACAGCAGCAACAGGCTGTACCTAATCCTGCAGCTATACCCAATCCGGCTACCGATGCTATGGGCTGGAAATGCGCTTGCGGAGCAGTTGCTACGGGTAAATTCTGTCCCGAGTGCGGTGCGAAGAAGCCCGAGCCTCAGTCAGGCTGGAAGTGCTCCTGCGGTGCTACGGCTACGGGCAAATTCTGCCCCGAATGCGGATCACCGAAGCCTGCGGATGAGGCAGGCTGGACCTGTTCCTGCGGTGCAGTGAACAAGGGTAAGTTCTGTGCAGAGTGTGGAGCGAAGAAGCCTGCGGGAGCACCTCTCTACCGTTGCGATAAGTGCGGCTGGGAGCCTGCAGACCCCAAGAATCCTCCGAAATTCTGCCCCGAGTGCGGTGATACCTTTGATGAAAACGACGCAAAATAAACAAAATATCAAAAAAGTTACGGAGGTGTTTTGATTGGCAGTACTTCAGGAATATAAGTGCCCGTGCTGCGGAGGTGCGATCGCTTTCGACACGGCATCACAAAAGATGAAATGTCCGTATTGCGATACGGAATTTGAAATGGAAACTCTTGCGGCGTATGACAGTGAATTGAACGCAGAGGGATCCGATGATATGAGATGGGAGACTTCGGCAGGCTCCGAATGGCAGTACGGTGAAGCAGACGGGCTTCGTGTATACTGCTGTAATTCCTGCGGAGGTGAGATCGTCGGTGATGATACTCTTGCGGCAACGGCGTGCCCCTTCTGCGGAAATCCCGTAGTAATGATGGGACAGTTCGCAGGAGCACTAAAGCCCGACTACGTTATCCCCTTCAAGCTTGATAAGAAAGCGGCGAAGGCGGCACTTCAGAAGCATTACGGTGGCAAAAGACTTTTGCCAAAGGCGTTCAAGGACCAGAACCATATCGACGAGGTCAAGGGAGTGTACGTCCCCTTCTGGCTCTTTGATACCGATGCGAATGCAAGGATCCGTTATCGTGGTACGACCGTCCGTCATTGGGAAGACAGCCGATACGAATATACAGAAACCTCTCACTTTTCTGTTTTCCGAGGAGGTTCTATCGGATTTGAGAGAGTGCCCGTAGACGGCTCCACCAAAATGGCTGACGACCTGATGGAATCCATCGAGCCTTATGATTTCAGAGAGGCTGTGGATTTCCAGACGGCGTATCTTGCGGGATATCTTGCAGATAAGTATGATGTATCAGCGGAACAGTCGATCGAGCGTGCAAACGAGCGAATCAAGAGGAGCACAGAGGAGGCATTTGCCGAAACTGTTCAGGGATATACAACAGTGATCCCCGAATCTACAAGCATACAGCTGAATAACGGTTCCGCAAAGTATGCACTTTATCCCGTGTGGCTTCTGAATACCACATGGAACGGACAGAAGTTCACCTTTGCCATGAACGGACAGACAGGTAAGCTTGTTGGTGATCTTCCTCTGGATAAAAGTGCGTACAAAAAGTGGCTTTTCGGACTTACCGCCATCTGCGGAGCAGTGGCATTCGGACTCAGCTACCTTTGGTGGCTGCTTTGAGGGAGGTGCGGATAATGAAAAGGATAATATGTGCATTATTTGCATTTGTAATGGTGTTCTCAGCGACAGTTATGTGTCACGGTGAGGATGATTATATGATCCCTCGACTCATCGACGAGTCGGAAATCATTCCCGACGATGATGAGGCAGCTCTCCTTAAAAGGATGAATGAGATCAGTGATAAGTATCAGTTTGATCTCGTAATAATGATCGTCGATAAGCTTGACGGCATCGAAATTGAGGATTACGCAAATTCAGCGTTTGAGTATCTTGGATTCGGCTACGGCGGAACTGAGGATGGAATGCTCCTTCTGCTGACCATGGATACGAGAGATTGGTGTGTTTCCAAAAACGGATTTGCACTTACTGCATTCTGCGATGCGGGATATGATTACATAATAGATAAGATCAAGCCTGATCTCGGAGATGATAAGTATACCGAAGCATTTACCGATTACGTTGAACTTTGTGACGATTTCCTTGAAAAGGCAAAGGCAGGAGAGCCTTACACGGCGGATACACTGCCGAAGGAGCCTTTCAGTGTTGTTACGAGCCTTATTATTTCAGTAATCATCGGACTTGTAATTGCTCTTATTGTAACAGGTGTGATGAAGGGAAAGCTGAAATCAGTCAGATTTAAGTCTGCGGCATCCGATTATACAAAGCAGGGAAGTATGTACATAAACGAGTCGAGAGATTTCTTCCTTTACAGCACGGTATCACGTCGTGAGAAAAAGAGGGACAACGATTCAAGCAGCGGCGGTGGCGGTTCTTCCCGTAACCAAAGCGGTAAATTCTAATTTCACTTGTAAAGGCGTGTTCAGACACATCAAGATTTACTAAATAGCAGAAGGGCGGTGGAAACACCGCCCTTCTGAGCTTATCGAAAGAACTACAGTTTTCTGCCAAAGTGCTTTGCTTGGGGGCATATCGCCCGAAATAGCCGACTCGTTAATTTTCGATTAACATGAAGTGGACTTAGCGCTTTTGCACAGAAGCTTCCGGAGTATACGGATTTTATTATATGTCGAAGTAGTTTCGTTTTCTAATAAGCTTTTTTATAGGAATTCTTCCGTAATAATTATGCTTGCTCATACTACCGATTTCATGTATTCGGATATCCCTTTCTATCCTGTTGCTGTTTTAATGCAGCAAAACGAAGTAGCTGTTTTCTTGACGATACACCCAGTTTACCATAGATATTTTTATTGTGGTACTTCATGGTATTTTCCTGAATTCCGAGAATCGTGGTGATTTCCTTCACCGTCTTGCCCTCAAGATACAGTTCATAAATACGAGATTCGGTAGGCGTTAATGTCGTTAGATTACAAATAAAATAATCGTAATCCTCCAGTACGATCTTCTTCTTTTGGTCCTCGGTGAGTTGCAATATCTCATTTTGAGCCAGCTCGTATTCTTCAAGTGCCTTTTCGTAAGCGGCCTTTGTTCGCTGTGCTTCTTCTTCTGCAGCCAGTTTGGCTGCTTGCAGGTTTATTAACTGTTCTTCATAGGCAACGTCTCTCTGCGCAAGATATTCAAACAGGTCATCGATCTCACGTATCTTTAGCTGCTTTCCTTGATCTCCGCTGTATTTTACCTGATCTATCTTTTTTAGGATAGGAGAGACGTATTTTTTGCTCATAAACAGGCAATAGGTAAGGGCAACCAAAACGACAAACAGTATAATACCCGCTGTTTTCATCTGCCCTTTGAAGATCTGTGCATTGTACTGACTTTCGGTCATCATGAGTGCCACGGTAAAGGTGTTGTTACCGAGCTTGATGCTTTGTGTCTTACCGATACATTTTTCCTCTCCAAAGTCAAATACAGTAGCATCGTTACGCTTTGATACTTTCACGAAATCTGAACCGGATGTGTTATATCGATTGGAATTAAACTGCCCTGAGAAGCCTTCCTGATCTTCGTCAAGAAGCGCTCCGACAAGCTGGCCCAGCTTGCTGTCGTTTGCCTTCTTCGACAACTGAAAATACAAGTTATTTATTTCAAAACCGCATACACCGATGATGTGATCTCGCGAATCACGGATCGGTGTATATATGTATCTCGCCCTTTCCCATGTATCCGGAATATCTACGGTAGGACTCAGAATGTAATAAGTACCTTTTGAGAATTCTGATTTACAAGAATCAAAAAAGTCTGTGCGCATCTCGTTGTTCCAACCACTGTGAAAGGTCAGATTACCTTCTTTGGCCGTGGAAAAGGAGCCTCGGTACAAAGCAATATCATTGTTTACGGTGCTTTCGGAATACAGATTGATGTATTTGAGATAGATTCCGTTATAAAGCTGTGGTTCGGACTGACCGTTGACAGTCGTATCCAGAATATAAAAGGCACCACTGGTTGGGGCGAGCTGCATATTCAGATAAACGGTGTTGTAGAGTTCACATTGTAATTCGGAAAGCGCATCAGCATTGTTTTTAAGATCTTCAAATGCAATGCTGTTATCAACCAAAAAGCTTTCCACTGTTGCCTCGATCTGATCGGAGAAGGAAAGAGCGTGTGCAGCAGCTTCGTTATAGTCATGTTCAATGTAGTCTGTGTAAGACAAAAGCTGAGTATCCATTACCTCCATGATCCTTGAATTCGTTGGATTCATGATTCCGAACAGATTCAATAGAAGTAAGATCAAGGACAGCACTAAAGCAATAGCTGAGATAATGTACATAACAAAGCGCCTGCGCATGGAAACACCTTCGGCTTTGATCTGTTTGAGTATGCTTGTGATACTGATTTTTTGGAGTCGTTTCATGTCTGCCCATCACGCTCCTTGCTCGGCTGACAGAGCCATGAGCTCCATGAGTGAAGTTTCGACAAGCTCGTTCAGTACATCGGTGGGATCGTCACCGCCCGTTACACGTTTTATGTACTGATTGTGTGCGGACGACAATACTGACTTGACGTTTTTTTCAAAGTTAAGTTGAATATCCGAAGCACCGTCGTAAAGGGGAAGCGCATAGAAGGAATAGTTTTCCAACATAGTATCCACAGCTTTATAAACACTTCGGTAACTTTTCTTTTCGATCGTATTAATGTCTTTGAATAAAGTATCAAAAGCTTCGGAAGTAACGGGAAGATATCCGGAGTTTGTTACGAAGTCCAAATTGTGCTCTTTTTCGGTCAGCCATTTAGCGAATATGTATGCAGCCTGATTCTTGCGATCGTCACTGTTCTTTACGGCAAAGAGACCACCACCGCGATAGATCACTCCTGCAGTATTATCCGTGAAAGTAGGATATGGCAGTGCGATCGATTCAATTGCTTCGGTGGTGTTGTCCGAGTAGATCACCTCGTCAGGCTGATACAGCACATCCGCAGTGGAGCCGGTGTTTGCAATGATCTCGGCGGTCTTCCAACGTGCTGCAGCATAACCGTCCTCAAGGCAAATACCGCCGTAGATGGCAGTCTCAGCCAAAGGTACCCAAATCGTCCTGAAGGCGTCATCGTCAAGACGCAGACGTCCGTTGCGAATAAGCTCGCTGCCGTGAGCCTTCATGCCTACATAGGCATAATTATAGTAGTCGTTGATCTGCATAAAGCTTTGACCGTCTGACCAGTCGTAGTACTTACGTGCTGCGTCAAATACACCGTCAAAGGTGTTAAGACCATCAACAGTAACACCGGTAGCAGTGCTGAAACGGTCAAACAGGGTTTTGTTAAGATAGAAGGCTTCTGCAGATTTTGCTATTGGAAGCATCAGTAAGTCTTCGCCGAAATATCCCTCGGACAGAAAATCCTTACGGAAAACAGATAATTCAGTATCTGAGAAACAGTCGTCCCAAGACAGGAGCCGATCCTTGCCGATCAGCTCAACGACACGGGGATAGGCGGTAAAGAGATCAGGCATATTCTCAGCTCCCGGCTCTCCGTTTGCAGAGGCGGACAATGCATTATCGATAGCGGAGGAGCTGGTAACTGATTCTACGTTGATTGTGATGCCTTTTTCTTTACCGATAGTTTGGTTGAATTCGATTATAACATCGTTTAACGGAGATTTGGTTTGACTGCCGTAAACGTGCCACATAGTCAGTGTGACCGGATCTTTAGGACTGAGCTCCGCACTGCTTTGTCCACATCCGGAAAAACAGCTTATAAATATTATAAAACATAATAAAAATGCGATTTTTTTCATAGTGCCACCTTCAGGTGTGGTTTTCCCACCCGAATTCCCACCCCTTTGAAAATTATTTTTGTTTATCCTACCCTTTTGACCTTTTTGGGTGGGGACAAAAAAGTTGAGATCATTATAATTATATATGAGCATACTTGAAATGTTATCGCATGGGTATATATCATGTCTTTGTTGCGGGATTGATAAAGAGATATGACAATGCGCCAACGAAACAGTGAGTACGTCTTATAAATTGTTTTTGTTTATTGTATCACAAAATATCGACTCAGTCAAATATTATGTCGCCATTGTGAGAAAAAAGAGTTAGAAAATACTCCCAAAGGAGGAAGAAAAAATGAAACGTAAGCTTTCAAAACGAATTCTGAGCACCCTGCTCGCAGTGGTGATGCTCATCAGCACGTTGCCGATGATCGTGACGTCAGAGGAGGAAAAACCCACGGTGGACAGCGAGGGCTATACCCTCATCTGGTCCTACGATCAGCTGCGAAGCGTGGCAAAAACCGCCAAGTACAATCAGCGATATCGCCTGGCGACGGATATTTATCAGAACGATGGCGAAAACGATCTGGTAATCCGGGTCAGTGACGGCGCCAATTTTTCGCTGGATCTGAACGGTCACGTTCTGTCCCGCAAGACAAGGTCGCTGGATTCGGTGATGTTTGCCGTGAAAGAACGGTCAACGCTGAACATCTACGACTCCTCACCCGACCAAACCGGTACCTGCATCTATGATATCACCGGTGCTCCGGGTATCTGCAGCGTGATCGAAAACAGCGGAGGCAACGTGATCATCGACGGTGGCAGCTACATCATCAAAGGGGAAAGCATCTCGGACTTTGCCGCCGTGTTATGTAGTTTTTCGGGAGAGATCACAGTGTACGGCGGCTACTTCGACTCCACCATGGCAAAAGACGGCAGAGCAGTGCAGCTGTATTATAACAACTATATTAATGAAATGCCCACCTGCGTCATCTACGGCGGTCGGTTCTACAGCCAACACACTTGTATCTATGTGGATTGCCTTGGCAACTATGCCAATGTTGGTGTGTATTACCCCTATGCGTTCGTGTTGGGGGGCGAATTTTACACCAGAAGGGAAAACGGCGATAAATACGACGGTAATTTCGCCTATTGCAACAACTTCTGGGGACGGGTCATCGTGGCGAACGGCGTGGTGCCCTCTAAATCCTTGAATATGAGGGATCAGCGGTATGCAACGGGCGCCACGAAAGAATATTTGGTGCTGAAGGATGAGCCGGGTAACGGCTGGACATACGCCTTCGTGACACCTCCGCCCCGTATCGTCAGTCGGCAGATGTCCTTTGAAGACAGACTGTATTCTCTGTGTTGGCGTGACTACCTAAAAACCGCAAAAGAGAATGAAAGCTACAATATTTGGACTACGTGTCAGGAGCAGATTGAGGAGGAGCTGGCCAAGATCGACGGCTTTACGGTGAGTAAATACGATACCGAGCCTACTGTTCTCGAAATCGAGGACAAGGGGGAGATCGAATCCGTCAACTGGTACTTCTCCGATTCCCC
Organism: Oscillospiraceae bacterium; assembly: GCA_015065335.1. Classification (GTDB taxonomy): domain Bacteria; phylum Bacillota; class Clostridia; order Oscillospirales; family CAG-272; genus UMGS1312. Next base: position 36,824 of record SVQM01000001.1, read on the forward strand.
CGACTCCCGCTGGTCGGAGCTTGGCGATTACCGTGACAGCACCGGTCCCGTTACCTTGAACCGTCCCGATAAAGAGACCACCTTGTATTACCGTGTGGTGGTCAAACACAAAGACGGCACCGAATATGAGGACGTGATCTGCGTGTACTACCAGGAACCTATAAGGAACCTTGGCGGTAAGGCGGTGATCCGTATGAACAGTGCCGCCTATGGCAATACGGCACATGTGTTGGTGATGAATGCCCCCGAGTGGCAGGACGCCTCCACCTATACATACGAGTGGAAGATCAACGGTCGGGTGGTTGGTACCGAACAGCAATTTAAGATCGAAAAGGAATCCTACGTTGGCAAGAGCTTGACCTGCACCGTGAAAAGCACCGCCTATGAAGGATCGCTTGTTACCCCCGAGGTTACGGTTGGAAAGGGACAAAACACAGATTGGCCCATCTTCCCCACAGCAAGTTTTAACGGCGGCATCTATTTGAGCAATGTGAAAACCAATCAGGAATACCTGTTTTCCACCAAGCCCTCGGTGGACGTGCTGACTGAGGAGGATTGGAAAAAAGCACATGCGATCAACGCCTTCCAAGCCGGTTTCTCTCTGGATTATCTGGGACTGGAGAGTGAGGTGGGCAAGACCATCTACATATACACCCGTTTCAAAGAAACGGATACGAAATTTGCAGGACAAAAGGTGCTGTGCACCCGACTGACGCTTGCCGACGTGGTGCCGCTCAAGACCCTGCGGTTTGAGGATGCAGTGAACGACACGCTGTACATTCCTTTTACGGGAGCAGGCGACACGGTGAAAGTGACCTATGAGCTTGATCCCATCAACGCCAACAAGTGGAGCTCCTTCACATGGCGCACGTCCTATCCCGTTTCGCTGGTGGAGCCCACCGGCTCGGTCAACACGAGCAACAATACGGGCAGTATAACGCTGAAGCTGCTCACCACCGGATCCACCACACTCACGGCTTCCTACTTCACCTACACCGAAGAGGTGTACAAACGGGTGACCATTATGGTGTATGACCCGGCAAATCCTACCGTTGGATCAGGTAACGTCCTGTATCCCATGCCCGACCAAACGGTGATGACCGACACGGTATATGTACCGCAAATGCCGGAGTTCTACCCCGTACCGCCTACTGATATGGAGTTTTCTTGGTCATTTATCCGCCGCACGGGACTGAAAGAAGAGCGCATCACTGACTGTGAGGTGGCGTCCATTGACCCCGCCACCGGTGCCATCACCGCCAAAACTCCCGGTCAGGTGGACGTGGCCTTGATCGGACCCGGCGGTACTGCTGTGGACACCTTCCGCCTGACCGTAATTGAAAACGACGGCACGGTGGCGGTAGAGTCGGTGCACCTCAGTGAGGAGACGCTGTCGATGGACGTGAAAACACGTGTGACGCTCACCGCCATGATCTATCCCGTAAACGCCAACGACCAAACGGTCGTGTGGGCGTCCTCCGATCCGTCGGTGGTAACAGTTGACGAGAACGGTATCGTGACCGCAGTGCAGGCCGGTACGGCACAGATTACCGCACAAGTCGGCGGTATTACGGCGACGTGCACCGTAGCAGTCGAGAAAGACATCTTCTCGGGTGCACTCAGTATGCCCGGTGATGCTACCGGTGATGGCAAGGTGAACCTTGCGGATGCGTCCCTCATACTCAAGTATATCGCAAAGTGGGATGTAACAATGTACACCGATGCTGCTGACGTTACAGGCGACGGTAAAGTCAACCTTGCGGATGTATCACTACTCCTCAAGTACATTGCAAAGTGGGATGTAGAATTAAAGTAAGCGATGTGTGCTATGAGTACGACCATAACCCTATACAATACAGGAATCAAAGCATAACGGATGCGCCGTTCAGGTGTTGATACTGAAAAACGACGAATATGGAGCTTCACTTGATGGCGCAGACGTGAAAAACATTTTAGAAAGTCTTGCACAAATAAATTAACAAGGAGGAATCACTATGGCAAAGCATACGTGTGCGATCTGCGGAGCAGAGGTAGGTCTGATCTCCGAACAAAAACTGGCGGACGGGAATTATATCTGCAGAAAGGTCTGCGCAAAAAAATGCATGAAAATCTTTGATAAAGTCGAGGCAACTCTTAGATCGGTAAATTCCCATATCGAACAGGTAGAATTCGGTACCAAAGCCTGGAATCAGATTTTCGTACCGCTGACGAAAACGAAAAATAAGGAAGAAAAACTGAAACGGTTCGGAAAGAACGGGGAATTGTACGTGTCTCCCTCTACAGGTCTTATTGCTCTCACCGAAAACCGCTATAAGATATTTATATTCGGAAAGTCTACAATTGCTTGTGTTTACCGCCTTGCCGATCTGTACGGATACGATTATGTTTCCGAAACGGTAAAAAATTCCGAAGGCAAGGAAGAGATCAAGCATTACTGTATTCTCATGTTCAACAACACGCCCGGTATGTATGAGGTACGTCTGGAAGTCCGCAACCGTGAATTTGAAGACATGGAAAAGTATTTCAACACCCTTTTCGGTATTCAAAAGACTCTCCGCAATATCGGCAATACGTGGAAGCAGCAGATGAACGCTGCGAAAGCGGTCGTCGGTGCTGTCAAGGCAGTCAAAGACGGTACACTTGATGAAGCACAGGCGGAAGCGACCAAGGAAGCACTTGATGCCGCACAGTACGGTGACAGAACCGAGTGGATCGCTAAGGCGGATGCCGCACTCGCATCGGTGGAAAAATAAATTGTAGTTTGAAACCTTTAACTACAGCATTTCCTAAGCTTCTAACAGCGAACACAAGGAGCGAAAGTGAGGCTTTGCCCGTTCGCCCCTTGTTTTGCGGAAAGGAACGGTTATGAAGAAAACCATATGTTTGTTGCTTTTTGTATGTATGCTCCTGTGTCCGGTGTCTTGCCAAGGAAAGGTGGGTCGTCCGCAAGTGACGGAAGGTAGTACAGTATCAACCGAAGGTACAGTATCAACAGAAAGTACCATTGCAGTACCTGAACAGGTTACTGCAGAGCATCTTACGATAGGTAAATATTTCAGTCAGCAGCAGGAATGGGACGATGAAATTCTGTTGGCGTTGAGCGAGTATAATGCTGTCACGCTTTTGGGTGACAGCATACAGAAATATCCCGTTTCGGCAGAAGCTCTGGAACAGACACGGAGGATGATAATACGTTCCATGGAAGACGAGTTCGACAATCTTCTTGCTACTGCAAAAGATGAACTGGCGCTTCTTGGTGCAGATAGCTTTGTAACCAAATCATCCACCCTTGACGTACAGCTACGCCGTGCTGACAGTGTAGCGGTAAGTCTGCTGTCAGATTCTTGTCTGGTATACGGGAATATCAATGGCCGTTATCTGAACGGAACGACATATGACACCGTAACGGGTGAAACGCTGATGATTACCGATATTATTAAAGACATGAACAGGATTCCCACGATCGTGAAAATGGAACTGACTTCCCATATGTGGACGGGTGACTTTACTACTGAAACTGCTGTGGAGGACTATTTCCGTGACACGCCTGAAGACAGTCTCGCATGGACTCTTGATTATAACGGCGTGACCTTTTATTTCGGTAACGGTGATGTTGCAGAAATTGGTCAACACGGACGTTTGGCTGCAACTGTGTCCTTTGCCAAGTACCCGGATCTGTTTGAAGAGAAATATATGGCTGTCCCCGATTCCTACATGGTTGAACTTCCTTTGAAGCACCCATTTTACACTGATCTTGACGGCGACGGTGCACCGGAAGAGTTTAATGTAACTCCCGTCTCGGGTGATGACGGTCTGTCCTATGAATCATTCGACATTTATACCGACACGGAAACACAGTATCACTGCGCAGAGTTTCCTGCAGATATCACTCACCGCACCGGCGGATATCACCCGTATTACCTAAAAACTGCAGACGGCAAACACTATCTGTACGTCTTCGCAGAAGGAAGCGAATTGGCGGCGGGTGACATGAAACTTTATGTGATAGACATAACCGGAGGCGAATTCAAGAAAGTCGGAGATATGCACGTCGCTCCCGGATACGTTCAGGCAGATTGCGCATGGGCACTGACCGATCCGAACAACATGATGCTTGAGAATTTTGAGCTTATGGAGGAAACTGCAGCTTACCGAGTGGGTGACGATGGAATGCCGATGCGAAAATAAGAGGTACATTATAATATTACACGTTACAAAAACTTAAAAATATTAATTATAAAAAATGATATATTTTTTCGAAAATTAACATGCTTGTAATTAAAAGAGATAAGAAACCGGACACCTGCATGATGCGGATTGTATCAAGTAGGTGTCCGGTTTTGAAAGTAATGGTCTATTTTAATACAAAAGAGACATACCTACGACCTTTCGTTAAAAGGTTCAGGTTATCTTAAAAGGTGTTTTTAACACAAATGAATTAACTTTATAAGCCTATTATAAACTGATGGTTGACTTTATCTTGAATATCCGATGATTGACTTTATATGTTTGGTGAATTATAATCATATCATAGGTGGCCGCCTGTATTTAGTATGAAAGGATTTGAACAAATGAATTCGATAGGTAAAAACATCAAACGCCTTCGCATTTCAAAAGGTGACACACAGGAAAACATCGCTTATGCTCTTAACATATCTTGTCAAGCGGTATCAAAATGGGAGAATGGTAACGCAACTCCTGATATATCAATACTACCATTGCTTGCTGATTATTTTGATATAACAATAGATGAACTCATGAATCACAAGTTAAACGCTTATACAAAGAAAGACCGCTTTGTTAAACTGCTTCACAATAGCGGTGCTCTTGTTTTTACTGATGACAACTATTATGTGAACACCGAAAAAATCAGCACAAATTTGCAGTTTTCCAAGATTGGCGAATGCTTTGCCGATTATATTCAAGAAAATAGCTTAGAGTATGACGCAATCGCAGGATTAGCATATCATGGAATTGGGTTTTCATCCGCAACTGTATTTTCGTTATACCAAAAATATGGTGTTACCACATCATACTTCTTCGATAGAAAAGTTCCTGACAGTCGCTCACGCATGATTTGCGGCTATACACCTAAGCATGGTGATAGAATAATTATAATTGACGATATTATTGGAACAGGCGAGTCTCTCGATAAACGCCTTGAATACTTAATTAAAGAGTTTGGTGTGAAAATCGAATCAGTTATTGCCATAGTGAATCTTAAAAGCAAAAGAACTGATGGGCTTACAGGTGAAGAATATATCTCAAATAAGTATGGAACAACAATACACACATTGATTTCAGATGAAAACATAAGAAGTCTTTATCAGTAAATTATATAGTGAAATCCGAGATTCAATCTAGGATACCACTAAACACTATTGACATACCATTCCCAAAAATGGACACACCCATATACCAATATTTAAAAGGTATGGATAGGTAAATGTAAGAATAGGCTTGTAATTAGTGACTTTCGTAAAAAGAAACCGGACACCACTTCGATACGCATTGTATCAAAATTGGTGTCCGGTTTTGGTTGCGGGGGTGGGATTTGAAAGTCCCTTCCTGAAATATGGTCGAAATCTTCGCCTCGGTACACTCGGCTCTATTTCTCCCTATTTCAGTTATTCGCTTCGCAAAAACGATTCACCGGATCGTTTTTTGCTCGCTCGCCCACGACCTCCGGGTTATGAGCTGTTCCGGGAGTACCCGGGATGCCCAGTAAATACTGGATAAAACGGGTTCGGGTATGCAAAAACCGACCAAAAAACCGACCAAGGAATCCGGGTATACCAAGACTAATTTTACCGGTTCCGATGATCCTGTGGAGATGTTGTCGGCTTCCTTGAAACTTGTCACGAGAGTGGATTTTGATTTGGTTTTGGGCAGTGTAATTTTAGTTTTAGAGTTGGCTTTCCAGCGGTTATGTGAAATTCGAAAAAGCCAAACCGACGGATCGACGAAAGAGCCGACGAGATGGGGTAGGAGGATTTTGGTTAGATGTATACATATTGCGGAAAGTGACAGATATTATCGAATAATTGATCTGAGATAAATTTGGATCTTTGATGAATTGTGTTCGAATATAAGGTATTTGTATCGAAACAACATCAACTTTTTGCGAAAGTTTACCAAAAGATACTGTTTAATGTTGTAATTACTGTGATACTGTGCTATAATGTATTTGCAAGATAATAATCTTGCGTACATTACTGCCTGTGAAACACAAAATGTCTCTGCAGAAGCGACCATAGTCGGTTGTCTTTGTGCTATGATAAATACAGAATTTCGAAGAAAGGCATGGTTATAATTATGAAACTAAGAATTATAGAAGAATGTTTTGGTATCAATAGAAGAACAGGAGAACGAAGCACCGGGAAGACGGACGAAAAGTCAGTAGATGCTATTGTGGAAACTGTTATCGAAATGTCTGCCGGCAGACGAAAGTTCCATATAGAAGCTGTGAGTGAAAACAGAATTACTGTAACCGTTGTTTATGACAACAATCCTGCGGCGAATAAAACCTATGAAATTGTCAGGGGCGATAGCGTGCTATATAAGCCAATGTCGAGAGACGGAGGATACAAATACACGCTTTACTGTGAAGATTAACAAAGCCGTAAGTACCGTAAGGAGGTAAACTATGGGTTATACAGAAATAAGTGTAAAGCGCATCCTTGAACTGATAAAAGAAATAGAGGAACGTAAAGAGCATCCGAATGCTGCGGCCACCTATAAGGATGTTCCAGCTCTATGTGAGATAGACAGAATCGTAAAAGAACAGCTGGTTTTGGAAGAACCGTGTGACCGTGATACGCTTATCGACAGCATATTTGCTGTCAGATATCTCGGAACTTCCTATGAAACTATGTGGAGAATTGCTTACGCCAATAAATATTATAAATGGCTGTTTGACATTCATTCTGAGCTTTACCGCCGTTTCGGCGAAAAAGACAAGGAACTTGCTGATGACTATTATACTGCTCTGAGAGCAAGGAATTATTACGGTAAAGACGAGTGTTCTGACTTAATAGAGTTAGCGAAAGGGCTTATTTCCGACAGTAAACGCCTGAAAATCGAAAAAGAGATACTTGAGGACTTCTGTCCGTTGAAGCATGATCCCGTTGAGCTGAGTGACAAGTATCTGGAGGTCATCGACGAAGTGGATCGCCTGATGGATGTTCCGGAAAACAAAAACGTTCATTCCTTTGTGCGGAATGAACGTTTTCAGGCACTACTTCTGCAGTATGGCATAGAATGGGAACCGATGACTTCACTTAATCCCGGTTGGCATTTCGATTGATCTGTTGTTAAGGGATATAATTTGAACACAGATAAATATGGAACGGATGGTGGGAAAACGTGACGGAAGAATTGTTGCAGGCATGTAAGTCGTACATAGAAAACGGCGGTGCGTTGAGTGAAGACAATGTGATACCGCATTTCAAAATGATGGATATCAGCGTAAGCGAAGCGGATGCTTATCTGCGGTATAACAGGGATCTTTCCTTTAACGAGCGTCTGTTTCTCCTGATCGACCGAACAGGTCAGAAGGACAGTGATGTATATAAAAAGGCACATATCGACAGACGGCTTTTTTCAAAGATTCGTTCCAATAAGAATTACATTCCATGCAAAAAGACGGTGATCGCACTTTGTTTGGCACTGGAGCTTAACCGTGAAGATGCAGATGCACTTCTGATTTCTGCGGGATACAGTTTATCCCGTGCAGATGATTATGACCTGGCAATAGCATTTTGCATTGATAAAAAGGTGTTTGATTTCTTTGATGTTAATGAGGTGATGGTGCACTTCGGATTTGAAGTTTTCTGAAATGGAAAATGCCGCCCCTAAGGACGGCATGGGTTTATGAATCACTGTCGGTTTTATCAGAATCATCGTCGGATATGTTCTCGAGAGCGTATTCCAAACATTGAATGACGATCTTGTTGACCGATGTGTTGTATTTCCCGGCGAGCATTTCCAGCTTCTCAACAATGGGAACGGGAATACGAAACGTTTTGTTTACTGATTCAAAGCCTTTTTCAAATTCTAACACTGTCTTGTACATGCCTTTCTTTGTGTGCATTTAGTTTCATACATTATTATGCACGAAAAAGAGGCAAAAATATACAATTAAATTGCATTTAACTATTCTTGCAAAAGCATTGCAAATGTCGCCGTAACGGCGACCACAAGATATAAAAAATATGAGATAATAATTACGCTGAAGGAGGCGATATTATGAGTAAATCTAAAAAAATGAGAAGATTGATTAAGTCGGCTAAAATGGGTAAGCCTTATGCCATGTATGAACTTGGTATCTGTTACCAGCTCGGTCGTGAACGTGTGCAGGATATGAATGAGGCTGCAGGGTGGATCGGCTGTGCCGCAGTAGCAGGGTATGCTCCCGCAATCGAGTGGATGAAGGATTACGGCTTTGACGACGATGCCATGGTTCAGGCAGAGTCTTAAGGAGGAGTATTTTAATGATCAAAATAACATGTCCGTATTGCGGCGGCAGATGCGAAACTACCGGTGGACCTGACGGGAATCCCTTTAATAAAGACCGCACGGAAAAGACCGTGTGTACTGCTTGCGGGCGTACTGTATCGGAGGCAGAGCCTTTGCAGATTCCTGCAGATGTTCTTGAAGAATTACTGACTGATGTCGATATAATCGAAATAGATACGGACGGTGATGACGTACCTGATACGGAAGATGTCAACATGAGCATTTCCGATATTGTAAATCCTCCGAAAGTAGATTGAAATTGAAGGAGTATGTTATGGCAGACAACATGAAATGCTTGAAAGCTACAGACGGAACTGTTGCCGATAAAACTGCAATAAATGTCGGTGAGAGTACATACTCATCGCAGGCAGCTAATAAAGAAGAAATAAAAGAAGGATATCTCTGTCGGCTCAGATGGCGTGTTATGCGTCAGTGTGACGGCGAGAGCGAAATGCAGTGCATACCCTTTGATGAGTTGATTTTTAAGAATGGCAAATGTATAGGAATATATCATGCAGACATCATTATGCTGTTCGATGATGAAAATACTCACCAGCATAAAAAATGGGTTGGTGAAGTTGTTACAGGTCATGATCAAGGATATGATGTGTATGAAACTTATTCCCTGATAAGAATCAAGCGAATAGTCAATACGGATGGTGCTGACGAAGCGCAAGAGGCTTATGACAGAGCCGAAAAACTATATAATGACGGAAAGTACGAGGATAGCATTGAATGGTATGAAAAAGCCGCACTGCTCGGCCATGAGGCCGCAATAAATGCTCTTGGATTCTGCTATCTTTACGGAGTTGGTGTGGCTGAAGATATGGATATAGCTGCCGAGCTTTTCAGACAGGCTTTGGCACATGGTAATATGAAGGCTGCCGGAAATTTAAGCAGAATGCAGTGCTTATACGGATATAAGATGAAGGAATCAGAGGCATTCCGTGTGGCAAAGCTCGGAGCTGAGACTGGAAACATCTATGCTTTTGTACCACTTGCTTATTGCTATTATTATGGTACAGGATGTGCCAAAAATGAGAAACTTGCCGCATATTGGGCATGCAGAAGCTACGAGCACAGAGAAGATTTACCCGAAGCATATAAGCTAATGGCATTCTTATACAGAGAAGGGTGTTTCTTCCCGAAGGTGACTTCCATGGCGAAATACTGCTACCTGAAACTCACAGAAATGGGTGCTGATTTTTCGGGAATCCTGGATACACCTGAATTTAAGACAGTGAGTCCCGTGGAGCCGATCATTCCCGAATTTGATGACAAGTCTCCTGATTTCTTCACACAGGAGTGTCCCCGTGACCTGTATACCGAAGCTTTGCATTACCTCGGCTACAGAGACGGATACACTCCCATTGATGCAAAGAAAGCTGAGGAATTTCTGACAAAAGCGGCAGAACAGGGATATACAAAAGCGCAGTATTCACTTGGAATCAGATACGTCGATTCCATGGAGCGAAGTGAAGTCAGATATTATCCCGACGGATCTATATCTGCATTTCCTTGTAACAATGAGCTTGGATGTGATCTAATCCGTAAAGCGGCAGAATGCGGTGATTATGACGCTATAGGGGCAATGTCGACACTGTGTTTTGACGACGTGGGGATCGATATGTATGAGTATGAACATTACGAAGAACTGAAAAAGAAGTTTTTCGGGAAATAAGCATTTACATAGAAATACGGAGGACTAAAAATGAAACTTAGAATAGAAGAAATATTTTGGGGAATCAATCACCGTGAAGGTAGATTTAGTGAAAAGGTAACTGCAGATGAGGTTTTCCCTTGTGAGGTAGGAGCCGTACCGGAGTTCGGTAACGGAAGAAGAAAGTTCTATATTGACAAGGTAACGGAAAAGACCATCGTTCTCTCCGTTCATTACGAAAACAATCCTTCTGCAGACGAAGAATGGCGGCTCAGGATCGGCTGCAAAAAGGAATATGCACCTATCTCATTTGACGGCGGATACAAGTACCGTTTTTATGTAACCGAGTGATTTGACGGAGGGTATTTACAGTGAATGACGTATATTCCGTAGTGCTTGAAAGTGTAGGAACACGACCGCTTCTGACCATGAAATTTATTATGGAAATAACGGGGATCGGCCTCGGCGATGCCAAAAATATGGTGGATGAAGTACCGTCAATCGTGGCAACAGAAATGGACATTGATGAAGCATGCGAACTTCGGGATGGTCTGGAATATATCGGGAACGTGGTGACTATCCCGGAGCTTGAAATGTGGTGAATACTAAAAAATCAGGAGAGATGTTTACATGGAACAGACCATTGAATATAAAAACGGAATATATACGGGTGAATTAAAAAACGGATTTCCCCACGGCGTGGGACATTACTCCCATATATCGACGCATGATTACGACGGACTTGAGTGTAAATTTGTTTGTCACAAAAGAGGAATATGGGTAGATGATATTCTTTCCGGTGTGGTGTGGGAATACCTCCACGAGGATGATACTCGTGAGAAAACCACTGAGAGCTGTGTATTTCAGGATGAATACGGTCTGGTCTTGCTTGGTATCGACAGAGATGGTAAGCTTATCGGAACTCTTGCAGAAACTCTCACAGAGCTTGAAGTATCATATGATCGTGGAATGATTTGTAGGCAAAGCAACCGAAGCTGGGGCAAGGTTATCCGTGACGGTCATACATTCATCGGTCAGTTTTCCTCCGAAAAGGAACTCCCTTATTATGCAGATGATTATGTTCCTCACGGATTTTGCATTGAAATGGAAGGCGAAAAGTTGGTTTATTGCGGAATGTTCGATATGGGTGAGAGAAAAGGTGCGGGTGTGATCCCGTCAGCTGATCCCGATGTTCCTTTTACTATGAGTTTTCAGGTTATCTGAAACAGATACGAGATAAGTAAAAGTATGATTTTGTCGCCCCGACGGCGACCATAAAAGCGAGCAGTTATGTTACAATAAGCTCGTAAAGGAGGATGGCATATGAGACCTCAGACCGTATTGAAAATTGATCCTGTAGGAAAGAGTGCTGATGAGATATACGCTGTGAGAGATCAGTGGATATCGGCGTATGAAAAGTACATAGAGGAAAATCCCGATAAAGAGGATCTTGGAGAATTGCTCATCCGTCGTGTTACCCGCGCAGCAGATATGCTTGTGGAACGTTATGTGGAAGTACCGCTTGATGAGCAAAACAAAAAGGATCCCGACAGCGACTTTGACTTTGATAATTACAACCCCGAATACAAAGATGCAAACGCATCCCTTGACGGAGATTTCCCCCTCGGTGATGCCTATGATGCGGATTTTATAACCCCTTATTTTACTATCGAAAATCTTGTCCGGATCCAGTTTGGAGAAACTCATTCCGTTCCCACGGGCCACTTTGTTGAGCCTGCATACGATGTACTCATAAGAAAAGGCTTTATTTACGAGCTTATGGGAGACCTTGCACAGGCAGAGGCATGCTACCGCGGAGGCGGTATGTCGGAGAGTGTTCGTAGACGTGAGTTTGAATGTCGCCGTAAAAAGGACGTCGAAGGAGAGATGGCATACGCCACGGCACAGCATCATATGGAAAGCGGCGAATGGAGCAAGGTGTACGATCATCTTCAGAAAGCCGTTGATATGGAAAATATCGATGCAATGGTGGATATGGGCCTTAGTCTCATCTATGGAACCTTTGGTATTCCCACAAGCTATGATGAAGGTCTGGAACTTCTTCGCAAAGCGGCAATGTACGGTAATATGAGAGCATGTGTGGAGATCGTGGAGCTGTACGATAGCGGGTCTTCAGCTATAGACGGTGAAGAAGCTGAAAAGTATTGCAAAAAGGCAGCAGAAGCCGGTGACAAGAGTGCTGCTGTTCGCCTGGAGGACGGCTTTGATACCCGTCCCCTTATAGAAATTCTTGAAGAACAGGCACAGAAAGGCAGTGTTGATGCACTGTGGTATTTGTCACGTGAATACAGCCGTATAGGTGATGATGAGAAATCTGTCGAGTATTTGATCCGTGCGACAGATGCAGACCAGATCGATGCACTTCTTTATATGGCTGATATGCATCTGGACAGTGATGCATATCAGGCAGAAGAATATTTCCGCCGTGCCGCAGAAAAGGGAAGCGAAAAAGCAATAATCGCTCTCGGTACCCTTGCACTAAAGGATACAGAGATACCCTTTTGGATTCAGGCAACAGGTTCACAGGAGACTTCTGATGTAATCCGTGAACAGCATAAAACGCAGTTTGCGTGGTATCTGCTTGCGGCAGAGGGTGGTCTGACGGAGGCAATGACAAAAGTTTCCGTCGCTTACCATTACGGTTATCCCTGCGATAAGAATGACGATGCGGCGTTTTTGTGGGCATCACGTGCAGCAGATAACGGAGATGCAACTGCGATGTATCAGATCGGCTATTTTTATGAGAATGCCTGCGGATGTGATAAGGATATGAATGCTGCTGCTTTGTTCTATACACAGGCGGCAGAAGCAGGAATATTTGAAGCGATGATGCGCCTTGTCGAGATCTACGGATGTGGCAAGGACGGTATAGAGAAAGACGCGGCAAAGGCAAACCGCTACCGCTTTATGTCGGGAATCGGCCGGGACTGAAAAATAAAACAAATAGCAGGGAGACGTTATGATGAGATATCTGACATCCGATGAGGTTCGTGAACTTGATAAATTTTTAATTGATGGTAACGATGAGGCAGTCGGCATTGAAATACACATCGGTAAGGAGTGGCGTACAGGTTATTCCGAGCCGGATACAATTCAGAAATTTACTCTGAGTGAGCTTGAAGGCAAAGAGCCGATTGAAATCGGACGAGTGAAAGTATGTGCTTTGGCAGGCGATCAGCTGTATTGCATAGAAAAGGGTAAATATTCCGACGAGGTTCATTCCACGGGAACGGAATATGCTTACCGTGGTGTTTCTCCTGACACGGGTGACTATATGTATGTGAGAGTAATGGTTACATATTGTTGTCCCATTGTAACTTTACCGGTTGAGGAGATATTGTCCCTTGATACTTTCATCGTAAAGGGCAACAATCGTGTAGTCGGTGTGAGATTTGAGCCGGGTTCTTCGGGCGTTGGCGGATCGAATTCTTCGGGATTTTCTGCATACGGGGGAAAAGAGTACGAGTATACAGTTGAGGAACTTGGAACAAAGAAACCTTTCCGTGTAGAGGAAGACGTGCTGTGTGCCCTGGTGAATGACGTGCTGTATTTAAGATACAGAAATCGTGACGGAGATATGCGTGTGTATACACTTGATTACAGAAAAAGATCACTTGTCACGAGCGGTGATGGGATTGCTTACGATACTGTTTCAGCAACACGAATTACGCTTATATTGAAGGATCGGTAATACCCTGAATTAAGGAGGACGCTGTATGAAACCCGAAATTGCACTTGCGGGAAGATTTCCTTATGAGTATAAAGAAATTGAAGTATTGTATGATCAGTGGCTTGAAGCGTATGGATCTATCTCAAATGAGTATCCGTCCGTGAAGGAGTTTGCGGAGAAACTGACCGAACGTATAAAGTTTGCATATAAGCTATTCCTGGAGAGGGACTGTCCAAACTCACGGAAGGTAAGCAATTTTTGCGGAGACGATTCCTATATGGAGGAACTCAGTCGCGTGAGAAAAGAAGAGGACGATTCCTTTGATGGCGATTTTCCTCTCGGTAATGAGAAGGATATGTCGTTTGCAAAACGCTTTTTTTCCGTACGTGAACTTGCCTTGATCCAACTTGGTTTGGCACATACTATTGATCTTGAAAAAGCAGCGAGGAATGTTCCTGCAGATCACATTCGCAAAGGATTTCTTATCGAACTTCAAGGACTTTGGCATGAAGCTGCGAGAGCGTACAAAAAAGGACGACAGTTCCGTTCAGGCGAGGTGTATGACAGAGAGCAGGAATGCTTCGCAAAGGCAAAAGCGGAACGAGGAAGATGCCCGAAGTGCGGTAGTACCGATACATTGAATACGGGCAGCGGAGAAGTGAATCCCGAGACGGGAGATATTTCACTTGATACCTGCACTGAAACATGGCAGTGCAATTCCTGCGGTGAGACGTTCACAACGGAGGCAGATGTTTACTACAATCTTGTAATAAACTGGCGATACAAATACGATAAAGAAGGTCGTACAAACAATGAGGATGGTGAGGATTTTTACAATCTTGAGGAAGGTGCGACCTATTCTCTGCCGTATATGAGTGATCGTAAACTTGAGATTCGCTGGGTTAAAGTAGATGGCGACACCATTACTGCAGAAGTATGTGCGGGATATGATACGGTTATCGTGTCAAATAAAGGAGAAGATGTTTCCGCATATGCATCAAGCGAATATTCTGTGTGCGGTGACTGTGTGCATGAGAGTATATCAATGGCACTTACGATAAAAAAGGACTGAAGGGGATAGATGTATGGATATTATTTGGGCAGTAAGAGAGCTTTGCCGTGGAGACGGTGGCTTTGAGAATATGTTTGACAGAGAAAAAAGTAGTGGAAAGCTTGCCGGACTTACAGGAGACAGCCGTGATGCAGAGCTTTTTGAAACACTTATCTATGGTGAGGCAAGAAGCACGCTTATCGATATGATCTGCGACGCATATAACTACAATACCTTTGAAAACACTATACATGCAAAGCTTATGTCTGACGGACTTGACTTTACCGATGCAAAGAGAGCACTTGAGATATTCTATACTGCATTCGGTTTCCCGGAATACAGAGATACGGACAAGTCACGTATAGCTATTCTTCTTGACGGAGATGAAAAATTCAGCACAGAGTATGTCGGTGAGGCAATTGACGGCAAAGAACACGGCGTCGGTGTAAGAACCTGCTATTACAACGGCAAGTGGTGCAGCCACGATGAGTGTGTCTGGATCAATGGTGAGATGACAGGCTTTGACAATGCCAAAGAGATGGAATTTGAAGTATTTGAGGATCGTAAGATGGGATTTGTTGTCAATAACAATTTCGTCGGAAGATTCAAGTGTATATTTAGTGACGGCACAGAGAGCTACGAGCCCGGAGTGAAACTTAATATACGATAATATAGGTGGAGGATATAAGTATGGAGAAAAACGAGAAGATCGTATGTCCCAAATGCGGCAGCGAAAACGTAAAATGTATGGATGGTGCAGGAGCTGTTTCAAAATACGGCAAGGACGTAATGATCGATATTGCACCTGATATGTGGATTTGCGAAGATTGCAAGGAGAGCTTTCGTATAACAGAGGGGGAATCCTTATGAAGCTGAAGATCGAAGATTACTTCTGGGCGGTAGGCAAAAGAACAAAAAAAGTGAAAACGGTGCGTGTTCCTCTCAAAGTCGGTGAGATCAAGGCACTTGACAACACATGTACCTGGCAGATCCACGAGGTAGGTGAGGATGAAGTTAAAATCTGTGTTATCCGTCACGACGGTGAAACTATCAAAACCTTCACTGTTACAAAAGACAAAGATGAATATTGGCGTCCCCGTTCAATGGACGGTGGACATGAGTATACACTGAAGCTGGTTCGCTTCTTTTAGAAAAATAAAAATCACCTTTGACAGAAAGAAGGAAAAATATGAAAAACGCAATTGGAATCAAAGTAGTAAAGTCACCCGAGAGATATGATCTCGGTGCAAGTAAATTTTTCGGAGATCCCACCGTTCCAAGTGAGTGGGAGAATAAGTTTTATAATACGGAAATGTTCTTCTGTCAGATACGTCTGTCTGATATTGCAGAACTTGACACTGAAAACATACTTCCTCATACGGGTTATCTCTATGTATTCCTTGATACGGAAAGTTATCCTTATGAGGCACGTGTGCTTTACTATGACGGTGAGCCGGATATGGTTCTTGATGACTTTAATGCCGATGTTACCGATGCGGAGCATCTTACTAAAGGATGGCTTATGAATTTTGAGGCGGCAGAGGCGGATGCAGAGGGAATCAAACTGTTCGGTATGCCTGCAGACTGGCCTTATGGTGATGAACCTCCGAAGCTCCTTATGCAGTATGATCCGCTGGCATCAGGTATGGGGTTCCGTGACAGTATTGACGGATTTGCCTATCTTGCATTTGCCGAGGGTTCTGACAGCCTGGAGGATATTACATACTTCGAAGAACGAAGCTGATCTGAAAAAACAAACAGAAATAAAGAGGTAACGAAAATGAATGACAAGAAATTTGTTAAGGTTATAGGTAAACAGGTAGATAAGGACGGATGCGTAGTAGCAGAGGCGACTGCCGTTGTGCCCTACAAAAAAGAAGGACGCGTAAGTCTTCCCGCCGTTCCTCCCTTTAATACAAACGTATGGCTGGACGGTGACACCGGATACAATATGGCATCTCTTGGATTTACCGAAAACGATAAGGTTGAATATTTTTGGGGTGATTATTACGATTTTGTCGACGGTAAGGCACATGCAGAGAAAGAGATTAAGGACTATAATATGATCTTTGACTTTGAGCTTATCGACCTTGCTAAAAATGCAGATTACGCTATTGCAATGAAGGTAAGAAAGGTCGAGCCCGGTGAGAAGATCGACGAGAGCTGCAGTAAGTTCTTTGGCAGACCTTGCCTGCCTGAGTCCATGAAAGAGCCGTATCCCGATGACGGTGTATTCTTCGCACAGATCAGATGCGAGGATATAAAAGATCTTGATCCCGAGTACAGACTCCCTCACCAGGGCTATCTCTATTTCTTTCTTGATGCCGAGATGTACCCCTCCAATGACCTTTATATGATGGTGGATCACACCACGGATGAACTGAAGTACGTTATCGACGATTATAACGAGAATTGTAATATCAAAGGTCTGACCGACACCTACGTTATCACCTTTGAAAAGGTTGATGCGGGATACGAGGGAACCAAACTCCTCGGTTATCCCTCAAACGATGTGGATGACAGTGATGACAGAGCAGGTCTGCTCCTTCAGTACGATCCCCTGGACTTTGACGTTCCGTTCCTTTCGACTCTTGACGGATATGCATTTGTTTTCTTCGGTGATAATGATGAGGATAAGTTTAGCGGCGTAGATTACGTAGCTTGGGGTTCATAATCACAGGCAGAAAGAAAGTTGAATTATGAAGAACGTAAATGATTTTGTAATTGAAGACGGCGTTTTAGAAAAATACCTTGGAGGCGGCGGAGATGTCGTTATCCCCGACGGGGTGTACGAAATCGGCAGGTCTGTGTTTTATGGTTGCAAGGAACTGACAAGCATCACCATCCCCGATAGTGTTATGAGAATCAGAGGGTCTGCTTTCCAAGATTGTGAGGGACTTACCGAAATCACTATTCCCGCACGTGTTGAAAACGTTGAAGACTGGGCGTTTCAGGGCTGTACGGGCTTGAACGATGTTACCGTTCTCGGCACCAATACGATGATCAGCAAATGGGCATTTTATGAATGTTCACCGGATCTCTGGTTCGATGTGCCGGAAAACAGCAGAGCGAGGAAGTTTGCTGACCGCTATGAGGATGACAGGCTTTGGTCGGATGATGATTATAATCCGCATTGAGAAAGGGCAGTGGATAAAGAATGGCTATTCATACCTGTCGGCATTGCGGTGCAATTCTTCCGTATGACGACTCCCGTATCTGTCCCAATTGTGCGCGAAAAAGGGAAGCTGAAAAGAGACAGGGCCCCGACAGTACGGTCAACACTGCAGGCGCAGGTTGCCTTGCAGCACTTGCCGGACCTCTCTTAAAATTTCTGAAAATCTTTGGCGTATTTCTTGTATTCTGCGCTGTCATATGGGTGATACTCTTCTTTGTTTTCGATACGTATAAAATCGATTATACAGTTGTCGGTGAGTCTACCCGCACAGCGGAAGAGTTTGAATCCTTTCTCCTGGATTTTGACAGCAATAGAGACGTTTGGGAAATTCAGTATGAGAAAAAAGGCTCCGGAATTTTCGGACGGTTGTCATCAGGTAGTAATGGCTCCTATACCATGCGTTACAATAAGGGTGAAACAGCCTCACATACCACCTTCATTTTTGATGGTGAGAATCTCGGCACGGAATTACCTGACGGTACATACATTCTGACAAAGATCGACGGTGCGGACGTGCTGATTGACGAAAATAGCAAGCTCATTTATAAAGCGGACAGTGAGTTTTACACGACCAACGCACCGAAGCTGCAGGCAATCACCCACGATGCTCTGCTTAGTGAAATTCTGGAGAAGACCGATGGCGGTGAACACGGACTAGTCGAAACCGATCCGCCGATGGAAGCTATCTTTACAGAGAAGGCAGCTATAACTGCAAGGCTCGTGCGCAATGATCCGGATGCGCTGATGGATCACGGATTTGAAGCAAGATGTAATATCGGAGATAGTAATGAGTGGGATGTATACAAGTTTACGTACTACTATCAGAACTCCGTCCGAGATCTGAAAATTGACGGCTATACTTATGCCAAGTAGGAGGTACCTATGACAGATAACAAACTTAAGCTTTTAAAGCGTTATCAATATGACAGAAGAAAAGAAGATGACGTTAACGAAGAGAGACGCACCTGGACCACTTTAGTAACGGTATCAGCACTTTATGTGTATGACTATAACGGAAATTCATATGTCGTAACGGTGCACTGGTATAATAAATACTACAGCGACATGAACGAATATTACAGGTCACTTGATCTGACAGTATATCCCATAGGTGACGACGATGCGGACAGCGAGGAAAAAGCGCGCAGAGTTGCAGAGGGTACAGCCGGTTTTAAGATGAATCTTGGGAACAAATCGTTTTTAGATTCATCTCTGGACACTAGTAGTGAGGAAGATTTTACGGACAGTATTCACAGCTATGTGACCCGTGCAATTGAAGAATATCTTGCAGACAAAAAGTAAGCGACTATGGCGGAAGAGGTTTGAGGAGGTATAAGTTATGAACACAAAACCTATCATTCACGTTCACTATATGAACGACGACTATAAAGGGCGGGAAGGGGCACCTTGCTTTGATAAGTATCTGCAGGTGACTCCGGGGAGGATCTTCGAATCATACGGCGGATTCGATCCGTTTGATGTGCTTTCTGTTTCTAAAAACAAAATGGTTATGCGACTGGACAACGCAACCCAGACGCTATGCCCCGGTGAAACTATTACTATGCACTATGAGCTTCCCGGTCTGATCGCTGACGGCAGCGGATTTGAATATTTCACAGCAACCGTCCGTTGGCTGACGGAAGAGGAAGCGGAACAGGTTACCGCCGAGCCTATGAATGACCGTTACTTGGCTATGAAATGGGACTATAAGTACGACAAGGAAAGCACTTGGTTTGACGAGGACAGCGGCGAAGAACAGTATGAACTAAAAGAAGGTGCATCCTATACACTGCCCCACATAAAAGAGGAAAGCCTTGAGATTCGTTCGGTTAAGACTGAAGGTGACCTCGTCCAAGCCGAGATATACGTGGATCACAACACGTATACCGTGTGCGAAAACGGAGAGCCTGTAGTCGGCTATGCATACGACGATTATATGGTTGCAGGTGATTTTGTTTCGCAATCGCTTTATATGAAATTTACAATCCAATAAAAAAAGCTTCTTGCAGTAGAATAGAATTACTATTACAGATTTTATCTTTGACCTCTGCAGATTCGTAATCTGTTTTTGCAGGTATTGACTTGCAATTTGAGGTTTGAGAGTAGTGTAAATCTATAGGGGACTAAAACAGGTTTACAAACCCTCCCACCTGCCACAAACCCCTGAAACCCTCGTAACATAAGGAAAAACCACATATTGTGCCAGGTGGCAATCATGAGAAAAAACAGTATCCGGAGGAGCTTTCCCGGATACTGTTTTGTATTTATCACTTAATCTTTGCTTTTACTTCATCGGCATTATGTTTTGCCATTTCAGCTTCGTTTTCAAGGCCCTCGTTTTTATAAAGATTTACAAGCTCGAGCCATGTATTATAAGACTTCTCGTATTCACCCATATAATCGTAGCACCAAGCTTTGTTCCAAAGTCCGGAGTGGCCTTCCACCCCCAGCTTTTCTGCGGTTTCATAGCATTCTATCGCTTCGTTGTAACGTCCGAAATGATTGTGAGCTGATCCAAGGTGAATATAAAGAACACCACATTCGGGGAATAGCTTAATAGCTTCTTTGGCAGTCGATTCAAGCTCGTCATAGCAGTCACAATAATACAGGGATTCGCAAAGAGATGCCCATTCCAGAGGATTGTTTTTGTCACGCTTAACTCTATCTTTGAGATAGGGAATTATCTCATCATAACCGTCCCCGGCTTCACGTTCAATTCGCATCTTAAAATCAAGGGCATTATAATAAGACTGTGGATCTTCTCTGTAATCTCTCGCAATTATTCTTTCGTACCATTCGCGAGCTTTCCTTCGTGAATCTACGTACATAAGATCGTTAAGAAGAGCATAATTGAACATATCCCGCATGGTCATATTACTGGAGTTTATCAGTTTGCGAAACTCGAATTCAGCAGCAAGAAAATCTTCGGGAAGATCGGTCTTTTTATATACCGCGGTAAGACGTTCTGCGTAATTTCTGTATGCTACGGAATTTGATTTGTAAAAGTCATCGACAGTAACACAGTACAGTTTTGCGATATCGGGAAGCCTTAAAACATCGGGAAGGGCATTGCCACACTCCCAACGTGATACAGTCTGAACAGTAACACCAAGAATCTCTGCTACCTGTTCTTGTGTCAGTTTTTTCTGATTACGAAATTTTCTTAAATTTTCGGAAAATATAGTAGACATATTTTTATTCCTTTCGGTATTTATTAGAAGCTTCTGTCTATATTCTAACCGAAAATGTATCATGTGTCCATATCACGTTTTATGATGTTATTCTCTTTTTATGTTAAGTTGAAGTATAGTTTAATATTCACATTAAACTTGTTTCCCCCCCCAGAGCCGTCCCCAAAACCGACCAAAAATACATGTCTAAACCGGTCTAAAACGGTTTACTCCCATCATCACAAAAACGCAAAAAAGAGTCTTAATCCTGCGATTAAGACTCTTTCTTTATGCCCCGAAACCCCTTATCTACAAGGCTTTTACCAAGGATACCGAACTGTTTTACTGGAATAAAAGAGAAGCCACGTCTTTACTACAGAGTGCTAGGCTCCAATTGCCCAGTAGGCTGCCTCAAGATGGCTTCGTACATAGTATAATAGAACCCGGTTCAAAAGTCAAGCCTAAAATTTCTGACGTTGCTGTTAGGTACAGAAACAATATCCGAATCCGAAATAACAGATGCAGAGGGGAGAAATCTTCCGCTTTACTTGTATAACACATGAAAAAATGGTACAATAGTATTATCAAAAATCTGAGGGTAATGTCATGAAATATGAGAGAAAAATAAAGTCTGACTGGTCAGCAAAATGGATCTGGGCAGAGGCGGAGGAAAGCTCAAAAAACGCATGGCTGTGCTTTAATAAAACGGTGTTTCTTGGTGAGGTGCCGCAAAGTCTTACGGCGTGTATTGCCGCAGAGAACAAGTATATTCTGTACATAAACGGAGAGCTTGCAGTCAGAGATGGCGGTATCAAGCGAGGACCTACTCCCACGGACTGTTACCACGACGAGGTGGATATTGCTCCGTTTTTGAAGGTCGGTGAAAACCTCATCAGCGTTCACGTTTGGTATTGGGGTAAGGATCAGAGCTTTTCAAGCACCGATGCAGGACAGGGCGGGCTTCTTTTTGAAGCGATAGGTGAGGATGTATCCGTAATCTCGGATAACACCTGGAAGGTCAAACGTGATCCTGCATTCAAGGAAGATCACGGCGTACTTCAGCCGAACTTCAGACTTCCCGAAAGCAATATCTACTACGATGCACGCGAAGAGATGTGCGGTTGGAACACTGGAGGCTATGATTTTTCCGATTGGGAAAATGCTGCGGAATACTCTGTCGGCGGAAGTGGAATGTGGGGCAAGACCTACAGACGCGAGATACCCATGTTCAAGGATTTCGGACTTAAGGATTACGCAAGCTCCACCGAGGGAGAGGGCAGCATTACCCTGAAGGTCCCCTATAACGCACATATAACGCCTTATTTGAAGGTGGATGCCGTGGCAGGCAAGGAGATCTCGATAACCACGGAAAACACCGCTGAAGGCTCACTTCACAGTACGTACGTGACGAAGGACGGACTTCAGGAATTTGAGTCACCCCTTTGGTTCAATGGAGAGAGGATAACCTATACCGTACCCGAGGGAGTCCGTGTGATATCGCTGAAATACAGAGAAAGCGGATATGCTACCGAATTCCGTGGTGATTACCGGTGCAGTGATGAGCAGATGAATACCCTATGGCAGAAGTCACTGCGTACCCTTTACGTTACTATGCGTGATACGTATATGGATTGTCCCGACAGAGAAAGAGCACCCTGGTGGGGAGATGCAACGAATGAAATGATGCTGAGTATGTACAGCCTTGATACGGCATCGCACCTACTGTACCGCAAGGGCGTCAGCACTATGCTCGGTCACGCTTCCCCCGAAACGAAGGTGCTTTTGACGGTGGTGCCCACCAAGGGGTATTATTCCGAGCTTCCCATGCAGCAGCTTGCGGGTATTTGCGGTTTTTACTCCTATTACAGATATACCGCCGACGAGGAGTTTTTGCGGCAGGTGACCTGTCCGTCTCTTGATTATCTTGATCTGTGGGATATCGGGGAGGACGGACTGGTCACTCACAGAACGGGCTCCTGGGACTGGCCCGATTGGGGCGACAGATTCGACGTTCCCGTTCTTGAAAATGCGTGGTACTATTATGCCATGTTATCCGTACTCAGTATTGCGGAAATTCTCGGAGACATAGAAGCCCGCGATGCTCTCGGAGACAGAATGGCAAAGCTCTACGATGCATACCAAAAGCTTTGGTGCGGTAACGGTTATAAAAGTGCATCTGCCGAAGGCTTCGACGATCGGGGAAATGCCGTTGCGGTGCTTGCGGGACTGTGCCCCGAGGAGCATTACGGCGAGATGAGGGAGCTTCTCTTTGACGTGCGTAATTCAAGCCCCTATATGGAGTATTATGTCCTTGAGGCACTGTGCAAAATGGGTGAGTACGAACTTGCCAAACGGCGTATGTGTGAGCGATATCGTGATATGATCGCCGAGGATTATTCTACTCTTTGGGAACTTTGGGATAAAAGCGGTACTATGAATCATGCGTGGTCGGGAGGCCCCCTCGTGATAATGAGTAAGCATTTTGCAGGGATCACTCCGCTACTTCCCGGATACATGCTCATCGGTATCGATCCGAGGTACAGTCTTGACAGCCATATGTCTTGTACCGTGCCTGCAGTGATCGGTGAGATAAAGCTGTCTTATACCACCGAGAACTGTCATACGAATATTGAGGTTGTAATCCCCGAAGGGGCGCGTGCGGTCATACGTCTGCCCGAGAAAGAGGCTGTTCTTTGGATAAATGGACAAAAGGTATTTGACGACAGTACGGGAAATGCTGCAGTCGGTATGGAATACGACAGCGAAAGCCGTACGGTTACAGTGGAATAAAGTAAAACCTCTGCGAGGTATATTTCCGTCGCAGAGGTTTACCTGTTGTTGTATTGCCGTGGCAGATTTACTTACCGATATATTCTACTGTTATAACCCAGTCACCGTCGCCAGGCTTCTTCGGGATCTTATATTTTCCGTCAGTGATATTCACCGTGAAGGACTCGGTGTATTCTCCCGTTCTGCAGTTGAGCCACGTCACTTCGTACTCACCGTTCTTCATGGACATAAGTGTTCCCAAGGCAGTATAATTCTCACCCGTACCGTAGAAATATCCCAAATATACGTCATTTTCTATAGTTGACACGGAATATCCCCAGCCGTTTGGCTCATAGTAGTATGATCCATTGAAGCAAGGAACGAGACGCCACCATTCGTAATTCTCAAGGAGATTTTTGATATAGGTGACTTGCTCACCTGCCTCGGCGTACAGTCCTTCCACCCAGTTATCGTCTCTGTTGTATGTGCCAAGCTCATCTGACGAATCGTCAATTCCCTCAACGCCCGACCAGAAGATGCTCCATATGGGCTGAACACCATAGCCGTAGCCCACGTGTCCGTTCATGAATGCCTGCCATCCCTGCGCACGGGCACCGTAGGTACCCACCCAGAAGTGGTCATATCTGCCCTCGTAATTCACCACAGGCTTTGATCCGATGTTGCCGTAATAGTCACGCAAGAACTGCCATGTAAACGGATCCTCCAGGTGCAGCTGCAAATAATACTGTGCCGCATACCACGTATGAGCATCTCTGTCGTCAAATGACGAATTGTTTGCACCGGTGTAAAACCAGTGCTCCTGGTGACAGGTGGAGGGATGTGCATAGGGATCGTACTTGTGCATATAGTCGATCACGAAGTGCCAGGGATTATTGTCGGGAGTTGCCTCGCAGTCACCGCGATCCTCACCGTAGTAATCGTTGTCCGCCTCCTGTGCCGTAGTCCACATAACGGGATATGCACCGTAGCGTGCAACCCAGTACCGGCACAGCTTCTCAAGTCGCTCCTCAGTGATATTCCCTGCAAAATATTCGGTCATCAGTGCAGGCACGGAGCTGAACTGCGAGTTGGCATGAACAAGTCCAAGCTCTGCAATATAGGCAAAATGCTTGTCATACTGCTGAAACTTATCAAGTATAAAATCGTTCACACCGTAGGTGTAGATATTCCCGTGATCGTCTGCAAACCAAGAGTTCTGTCCGGGATCAGTCCACCATCCGAGAGGCTGGGACTGGATCACGGTGTATCCCTGCTCGGCTCTGTAATCCATAATGTACTTGAACTGAGATGTGATGCCGTACTCCGCCGCGATATCCTGGGTGATTCCCGCCGATGCCTGATCTTCGATCGAGCCGTAGCCATCGAGCTGTTCAAGGGGAAGAGTCCAGTGCGTATCCGCAAGATAGAAGAAGGGCGTGCCGTCATCGTATACGAAATAATTCTTACCGGGGACAGTTTTCACAAAGCCGTGCTTGTATATATCAAGCTCTCCGCTGTACTCACTGCATACGACCGTACCGTAGCGGTGGTGAAGTCCGGCATTTTCGGTATCGGAGCACACTGTATAGAACTCCCATGTGCCTGCTTCCGTAAGGGCAAAACGCACCTTAAAGCTTCTGCCGCCGTCCCAGAATGCGGGAACACTGTAAGCAGTGCCCGTTTCCTTGTTATAGAATACCGCATCCATATCCATAGTGTACACAGGATCGGTATAATCAACGCTGCTTATGAACTCCATCTCGGTGGCGACCCATTTTTCGCACTCAAGCTCGAGCTTATCACCTGATGGAGAGATATCCTCGATCTCCACAGAGGGCTTCTTTCCTGCTACGGTATCATACGGCCTTTTTACAACGCAAAAATCCGAAGGGAAAGAAAAGTTTTTGCCGTCATCGGAGCGCACCATATTTTCAACAAAATCACACGCCGCCAGATAGGTGAGATCATCATTGTAACCGAGAATAACAAGCTTGTTTCCCATCATACGGATGACATATTCCCCTTGGGAGAGAGTCATATAAACGTCACGGCTCTCACGGCGGTTGGTCTGTCCGATAAGTATCTCGTCGTAACTGACGTCCACCTCACCCATTACGGAATCATCCTCTTCAAAGTCGGTGAATACACTGTATTTTGAATAAAAGTCCTCTTTGATCTTGTTTTCGATAATTCCCGTAGCTTCTTCAAGAGTTGAACTTGCCTTTTCGGGTCTTGTAAGCGAGTAAACAGGTGTGCCGTCACGAACGATATCCACACAACTTATCTCTGTATCATCAATATGACCGGCAGTTCCCTTGAGTATGCTGAAATCAAGCTCAGGTGAGAACGCTTTGTATGTTATATAGTTAACACATTCGGCCACACCCTCATCGGAATTTGCCGTGAGATATATGTTCTTAGCGTATGTATCAATGTACGCGGTGTCAGGCGTAGCCGTGACAGCGGATTTGTCAATAAAGTCATATTTTTCAAACAGATCCTTGCCTACGGTAATGAAGCGATCCCCTTCGGTGGCTTCGGTGATCACTTCAATATCATTACCGGTAACAGCCTTGATCCCGGATACGATCTTTTCATCGATAGCAGGATCATTTGCAAGGAGCTTGTATTCCGTCCTGCCTGCGGTAAATACGGGAAAGGTAAGTGCCTCATCAAAGATATATACATCCCATTTTGCGATATACTTCAGAAGCAAGGATACATCACTGAGATTCACCTTGCTGTCTTTGTTTACATCGGAAGCTTTTTCGGAAACATCTACCGGCCATTTTGCGATTTGCTTCAACACCGCAGAGGCATCTGCAAGATTGATGCTTCCGTCTTTTGTTGCATCTCCGGGAACAGTTACGTATGCTATGATCTCAGCCCCCGATTTGATGACGGAATCCGATGGCACGGTCACGTCGCCGATCATCTCCTCACCGGACGCCGTATATATTGCAACGGTGCCGTCGAATTGGCTTTTGAGATGATCAACACTAACGAGTCCGGTCAGTCCGATGATCTCACCGTCTATAAGCTCAACAGTTGCTCTTGGGGAAAGTTCTGCTACGTCAACCACAGCATCAGCCGCGAAGATTCCGCATACGCTGCCAGCAATGATTGCAAGCGCCGACAGCGCAGAAAATATACGCATTTTCATAAACAACTCC
>SVQM01000071.1 GCA_015065335.1 Oscillospiraceae bacterium
AAGAATTTTTCGGAGTCTGTACATTTCGTCATTGTTCAATTTTCAAGGAACACCCTGTCTCGTCGACAGCTTCGTTATTATATCATACCTCCTCTCCTCTTGTCAACACTTTTTTTCAAAAAAATCAAAATATTTTTTGTTTTTTCGTTTTGTATACTTTTCACCAAATCCGCAAACCCTAATTGTGCAATATGCTCACACCGTTTTCGGAGGTCTCATGATAACTCTTTTTCTCAGAACTCTCATCATCTATTTCGCTCTATTATTCTCCATTAGACTTATGGGCAAACGACAGATCGGCGAATTACAGGTCACGGAGTTTATTGTCACATTCATGCTGTCCGAGCTTGCTACCATGCCGATCATAGACAAAAGCGCTCCCGTTTCTTATGCCATCGTCCCAATTCTTCTTCTGCTTTCTCTTGAAGTTATTTTTTCATTTATTATATCTAAACTCCCATCCCTGAAGAAGATATTCTTCGGAAGCCCCGGTGTTCTCATCTGCAGAGGCAAGATTATGCAACACGAGCTTGCAAAAAATCGCATTGATATAAACGAACTTCTTGCCGAGCTTCGTCTCAAAGATATCGCAGATCCATCTGATGTAGAATATGCCATACTTGAAGATAACGGAAAGCTATCCGTTATTAAAAAGGCCTGTGCAAGTCCCGCTACACCGGATATCCTTTCAAGAACGGTAAAAGAGCCCGGTGTCGCTCATCCCATAATCATATGCGGTACTGTCAGTGATATTGGACTAAAGATGGCAGAGCGTTCCGTCGATTGGCTCCGCACCGAGCTTCGCAGAGCTAATACATCAGTAGAAGATGTTTTTCTGCTCACTGTTGATGACCTGGGCAAGACCAATATAATAATGAAGGATGAGAACAAATGAAGGGATTCATAGCTGCCATTATTACACTTTGTCTGCTCATCGGCGGAATAATATGGAACGGGATATGGGTCAACCACACACTCAGTGATCTCACTTTCACAGTCGATTCCATCTCCGAATGCGAAAATCCAAAACGCAGTGAGCTATGTTCCGTATTATGGAGCAAGTGGAAAAATTGTCGCCGTATTCTCGCTATAACTGTCAGCCATTCCGAGATAGAAGAAATCGATTCCCGTATTGTATCACTTTTTTCTTTTGCCGAACATAACGAAGATGCGGATTTTGATTCGATACTTTCCCAGCTAAAAGAAGAACTTGAGTATCTGCACCTTTCCGAATTATTTTCACTCGAAGGGATCATATAAAATCTCCCGTGAGAAAAAAATCTCACGGGAATATTTTATCTTATTTCTGTTATTCCATCCTCAAGAAGAAGCTTCTTTCTTGTATACTCGACATATCCGCCATCTTCGGGTACTCCGAGTTTTTCCTTGACCACCTTTGCAATATAAGAAGGATTAAGGAATTTCGAGCTATCCGCAGCAGTAACGGCAGTTATCTTAACCCCACCGTCGGTACGTTCGGCACGGATCTCACGGATGAGCTCCGATATATCAGTCTCCTTCTCTCCGCTTTTGGATTTCTTCATTATTATAACGGGACCGTCGAACAGCTTTTCTATATCTACTCCGGAAATATCGGAAGATGTATGCACGAAAATCTCATTTTCCGCCCACTTTATGCGATCAAGCTTACCCTCTGCAGTAAACGCCTCGATTATTTCCATTCCCGCAGGAGTAAGGGGGCGAAGCGTCTCCACTATCGTCTCATCCGACACATCCTCAACTATCTTTACATCCACCACTTCTCTTTCTCCTGCATGACCGACAGAAAGCGGAGTAGCAAAGACAAGCTTCGGATGCGGATTGAAACCTTCGGTATACCATACAGGAAGTCCGGAGCGGATCACAAGTCTCGACATCGTATTCATGAGATCAAGATGTCCGATGTAAGAAAGTGAATCTTTCTTAGAGAATCTCACACGCACCGTTCTCACAGGCTTCAGTGCAGGATCCGGCTTCGGAGAGGATGCACCGGGCTTTTCGGGAGCAGGAATAATTATTGGAGCAGGAGCATTTGCATTTTTCTTTTCTCCTCCGGGACACCATCTGCACTCCTCCGCAGGAGCCATTGCATTGGCACCGCAAGCCGAGCACTTTTCATGGCATGCAGGAGTGGGAATAGCTTCTGCCGCCTTATGCCTCTCACGGAGCAGAAATTCCTTTGTCACACCGCAATCGATCACATCCCAAGGGAGGATCTCCTCATCCGGGATGGTGCGGTTTGCATAGAATGCGGGATCAAGTCCGAGAGAATCGAAGATCTCAAGCCATTTCTCATAACTGAAATACTCGGTCCACGCATCAAAGGTCTCTCCCTCTTTTACCGCTTTGAGTATTGCCGCACCAAGTCTGCGATCACCTCTTGCAAATACAGCCTCGATACGAGATACCTTTGCATCATGATAATTGTAACGTATCTTTCGGTCGGTAATACAGGATGACAGATATTTCTGCTTTTCAAGAAGAACATCGGGAAGTGCCTGCGGTTCTCTTTCAAAGGGGGTATGAGGCTTAGGAATAAAGCAAGCCACGGAAAGTGTGACCTGAGGCCTTTGCTTTTTGTTCACACCGGGAGTTCTGTAATATTCCTCGATGACCTCGGAGGCAAGAGCCGATATTCCTGCGATATCCTCATCAGTTTCATGAGGAAGTCCGTTCATGAAATACAGCTTCACCTGAGTTTTGCCCGACGAGAATGCCAGAGAAGCCGCTTTAAGGATATCCTCCTCGGTAATATTTTTATTTATTATATCACGAAGTCTGGGGCTTCCCGCCTCCGGAGCAAATGTAAGCGTACTTGTTCTGACGGAGCTTATTTTATCCATAAGCTCACGGGTAAAGCTGTCTGCACGAAGTGACGGCAGTGAAATATTAACACGGGCATCGTCCGTCCAGTGCAGAAGTCCGTCAGTAAAGCTTGATATCTGGGAATAATCACTTATGGACAGGCAACACATGGATATCTCATCATACCCTGTTGCATCGATCGCAGCACGAGCCTGACGGCAAAGAGTCTCGGGAGATTTTTCTCTGACGGGACGGCAGATAAATCCCGCTTGACAAAACCGACATCCTCTGATACATCCTCGGAACACCTCAAGGGTTACACGATCGTGCACCGTTTCGATATTGGGGATTATCGTTTTATCGGGGAAATAAGCACTGTCAAGATCTGCAACGATACGACGTCTCACACGCTTCGGCACACCGTCACATTTCGGCTCGATCCCATCGATCGTTCCATCAGCATTATAAGACACCTCATAGAGGGACGGAACATAAAATCCTTCAAGTCCTGCGGCAGCAAGTAGAAATTTCTTCCTTGTGTATGCGCCGCTTTTCTTCATATCTATATAGAGTCGTGCAAGCTCGGGCAGCGCTTCTTCGCCTTCGCCCACAGAGAATATATCCACAAAGTCAGCCATAGGCTCGGGGTTCATGGCACAGTGACCACCTGCAATAACGATGGGGCAACTGTCGTCTCTGTCAGCCGACATCACGGGTATCCCCGCAAGATCGAGCATATTCACCACATTGGTATAACAAAGCTCATACTGCAGAGTAAATGCAACGATGTCAAATTCGCCGACACCGTCACCGCTTTCGTGAGTGAAAAGAGGAATCCCCCTCTCTCTCATTTTTTCTTCCATATCCGGCCACGGCGCAAAGACTCTCTCGCACCAAACATTATCCATCTCATTCAGTGCACCGCAAAGGATCTTCATGCCGAGGTTCGACATACCGATCTCATAAACATCAGGGAAACAAAATGCCACTCTGAGATCCATCAAGGATTTATCTTTATATAAAGCACCTGCTTCTCCGCCGGTGTATCTTCCGGGCTTTGATACCTCGGAGATAAAGGATCTTATATCTTCTCTCATTTTTTACTCCTGTAATTTTTTTGGGGTTTCACCCAAAGAAAGCTTAAGGTGAAACCCCATGATAATTTATCTGAGGAACATTTTTGTGGTAAGAACAACGGGAAGTGCCCAGATAAGCTGATATGCAACAACCGCAATAGATGAAAGAGATGCAAATCCGCCTGATGCCACAAGAAGCCCTGCCACTGCAGCTGCAATAACGGATGACACAACACCAACAGTAAATCCTGCTTTTCTCATACTGAGCATTCTTCCGCATGAGCCGATAATTCCAAGCAGAGGCTTTGTTGTTCCGCGGCTTACGATTCCGCTCGACAAGCGATCGCTTATTCTGTTGATCTCATCGGTATCATTATACCTGAGAACACGGAAAGGATATCTTCCGCCGCCGAGCTTCATTGTAACAAGCTCATCGTCGATATTGGGATCGAAGGTCTTGATGCATGCGCACATTCCCTCATCTGCAAGCTCCTTCAGAAGGAACTCAAAATCGGAATCCATCATATATCTCATGAGAAGCTTCGCCATAAGCTTGCCTTCTCTCAGCATATACATGGGACAAAGCTCACCTGAAAGTGCATCATCCTCACCGATAACTGAATCGGGGAGATTTATACCGTATTCACGAAGAGCTGTAGCAGTACCGAAAATTATGCTCTTTCCATCCACCTTAACTCCGAGGTATCCCTCAGCCGCAGCCTCGACCTCAGCATTCTCGGACGTACCGATCTCCATTGTAGCGACCTCAAACACATCTCTGAGAGGACCGCCGGCCGCCTTGAAAGCAGATGCAGCATAGTAAAGAACTCTGTCGATACGGTGATTATTGTATATCTTGATATTCTGAACCTTTACACCGTATGAAGGGAACGCATCAACATCATCGAAGCATACCGCACCCGCCTCGGAATATTCCTCAGCAGAGGTCTCGCCGAGAACAGTTCCGTCAAGATCATATGCATCGGATGCACCCTTGTAAAAAGGATAAGACATTGCGAGGAAAAGAGACAGGGGCATAGCCGCAAAGAATGTGACAAATGCTGCATTGACAGCACCTACCGCTCCTTCAGCATCTCCCTTCATTCCGGCATATACTCCGACGATCGCAGCCGCAACAGCGGCAATAAGAATATACGCAACGGAATACCCCTTTCCCGAGGAGGATTTCGCACCGGTACGAGCAAAGAAATCATCAACAAACTTTGTCTTTTCAATACGGAGAACACCGCCCTCGGACACATCATCATCCTCGAAAAGACCACCGGGGATGCCGGCCTCAGCCGCAGTCATATAACGAACCGCATATTTAGGACGCTTTGAGCTTACTATATTGAATGCAAGGATATTACGCTTTGTGGTAATATAATCATAAACGACAGCAAACAGTGTCATAGATGCTGCACATGAATTGAAAAGCGCAGGCTCATTTGGAATAACAGTTGTTTCCGCAAGGATCACGGAATATGCTATTGCCGCAACATTTCCGAGGAACGCCAGACTTGACGGGTTTATTTTTCCCGTAAACAGGTCAGCACATCCGCAAAGAAGCTGCTCATAACCCACAGCCGCACAAATAAGCATTATCTGCAGGCTTACCATTACATAAACAACGGGATAAACGGCAGGATTAAGAGCACCGCCGAACTGGACCCCGAAGATCTCAAGATTCTCATAAAGCAAAAGGATTATTGTAAACACAGCCGAGAAAAACAGCTTCGCTTTGAGGTGGATAGACTTTTTCTTAAGCTCTGCTGCCACTTCGGCAGTCTGAGAGTGGTCAAGATACTCATTCTTTACGGAACGGCGTACTCTGTCCTCATGTTCCTTTGCCTCAGCATCGATCTCCTCTGCCAATTTTGCAGCAACATCGGGACCCATCGTAGCCGCAAGCTCATCATCAAGCCCAAAAGCCACCATAAGGTTGATGTCCGTAGCATCAAGATCAGCATCGGAGGGAATAACAAATTCCTTGTCTCCTTCTCTGATCACCGTATCAGCAGGAGCACTTGGTTCCTCATACTGAGCATCCTCCGACACATATTCATATTCGCTGTAATCCTCTGCCTCATGGGCAAATTCATCTGCAGACTCATAACCTTGCTCCTCGGCAGGATACTCACTGTACTCCGAAGCATCCTCCTGAACAGAGTCGGAAAGGACCGAAGAAGAGAACTCCCTCGTTGCGGCAAAAGCCGGATCTTCCGTATACGAAGGCTCCGCACAAGCCTCAGGCTCATCAGGCAATCCTACACCTTCCTGTGCAGGCATATTTTTGCTTCCGCCTGTCTTAAAGTCAGGGAGATATTTGTGAACAAGATCTGTAATATCAAGATCATTATCGGAGATCTCGTTCTCCGCAATATCGGAAACATAGGAATCATCATCATGAAGATCCATGCCCCGAGTACTATTATTCATATTTTCGGGTAAATTCTTATTTTCCATAAAAATCTCCATTACGCCGCTTTCGGCAACACTGTTAGTATTTTTTCGGTTTACGCCTTTCCGTGGCGCACTCTTGCCGCATGGCAAAGGATGACAGACGCCGCAGTAGATACATTAAGTGAGTTTACAAGTCCGTACATGGGGATAGATACATTAAAATCGGAACGTTCTTTCACAAGGCGGCTAACACCGTCGCCCTCACTTCCGAACACTATAGCTGTAGGAAGATCGAAGTCAGCGTCATAGTAAGCCTCGCCGCCTGCTTCTGCGGCAAAGATCCAGATGCCCGCCTCCTTCAGCTCCTTGAGGGTAGTTGCAAGATTTGTAACTCTTGCAACAGCCATATGTTCAACAGCTCCCGCCGAACATTTCACAACTACGGGAGTAAGCCCCACAGCACGTCTCTTTGGGATTATAATACCGTGAGCACCTGCACACTCGGCACATCTTATAAGCGCACCGAGGTTATGAGGATCCTCGATCCCGTCAGACACCACGATAAGCGGCTTTTCACCTCTTGCCGCAGCGATGGCAAGAATATCATCAACAGTAGAATATTCCTTACCTGCAGCCATAGCAACCACGCCCTGATGATTACCGCCGTCGGCAATACGATCGAGCTTATTCTGATCTGTTTCAACAATCGGTATCCCTCTGCTGATAGCCTCAGCAACGATCACCACCACAGAGCCTTCTCTGCTTCCGCTTTTAACATAGATCTTATCAATGGCTCTACCGGATCTCAAAAGCTCACGAACAGCATTTCTTCCGATGGTAACGCCGGGATTTACAGCCCTCGTATCATTCTCCTGTACTCCGGCATCCACACTATCATCTCTATCATCATTATCGACCACAACATAACGGGGTTTCATCTTGATATCATCAAAGCCATCATGGATCTGCGGTCTGCGGCCTTTTCCGCCTTTATTGCTCTTTGCGCTTTTTTTCTTAAAATCGCTGTCTGCAGTACGGATATCTTTTTTTACTTCAGTCTCTTTAATATACTGCTTTATCTCTTTCACATCAGTATCGATGTTCTTCTCAGGATAACTGCCACTTATACGATTATCACGATAAGCACCGGGGTGCTTTTTCTTTTTGCTTGATTTTTTCTTTTTCCCGTTTCCGCCTCCATTGTTACCGGCATCTCCGGAAAAAGATTTATTTTTATTATCGTCCATTTAAATCCACTCTTTTTCAGATTTAGACATACTTCTATAAGTTATATTATACCACATTTATTCTTATTTGTATATAGAATTTTTGATTTTTTATTGAATATTCGCATAAAATGTCATATCATGCAGCAGATAAAAAAGTAAAGAGGTACGAAAACGTACCTCTTTACCAGTTAAATATTAAATATATTTTACTGTTCCTTCATTGCTGCGAAGCACTCGCTGCAATATACGGGTCTGTCGCTGTTGGGCTGGAAAGGAACCTTTGCTTCCTTACCACAGTTAGCACAAACAGTTGTGAACATCTCACGAGGCGCCTTACCCGCATTCTTACGGAGATCGCGGCAAGCCTTACATCTCTGGGGCTCGTTCTGGAATCCTTTCTCTGCATAGAACTCCTGCTCGCCTGCGGTAAAGATAAATTCCTCTCCGCAATCTTTGCACTTAAGGGTCTTGTCCTGGTACATTGGTATTACCTCACTTAAAAAAATGGTATTATCACCCTCAATGGAATAAACCTTCACCTTTGTTAATGCTAACAACGCTCTTGATTAAGCTATTGGGGCAATTTATGTTCCAAGCCTTGCGGCTGAAAACCAATTTAATTCTCGCTTATATACAACCTTGCTTTTGACTTTATTCTGTATATGGCATTGCTCACAGATTTCGACGACCTTCCGAGAACAACCGCTATATCTCTGACCTTAGAGCCTGTCATATAAAGCTCAAGCACCTCTTTTTCAAAAGAGGAAAGCTCACCGTTATCGATTATCTCAGCAACCGCAGAAGCATCATACACCGAAACAGTACTTTTATCAGAAGCATTCATATCTTTTTTCTGCTCTCTGTCAGCCTTTCGCTTACGGCTCATTTTCCTGAGCTCGGACACAAGAGCATTTCTTATACAAATCTTTGCATACAAGCCGAAGCTGACCTCACCATTATTCTCTCTGTAGGTGGTAACTGCTCGGTACAATGCAAACGTTGCTTCCTGATAAAGATCCTCTCTCACCTGATCCTCATCGGGAGCATCCGCCATATGAGCATAACGTCCCGCCATACTCTTCAAAAGAGGCTCGTACTCGCTGCATATAAGCGAAAAAGCAGACTCATCACCTGCAAGCACTCCGGCAATAAGAGAACCGATCTCGTTTTTCAAGCAAATCTCCATCAATAACACGAATACAATTTCTATAATCAATTATACCATTATATCCGCGTTTGTCAATAGTTTATTTCAAATTTTTTCCCATTTTTTCAATTTTTTAAAAATTTTTTGTTCATATTTCGCCTATGAGTTCGTATTTTAGACATTATTCCGTGCAATTTACACTAATTTATATATAATTATAAATTAAATCGTCATTCATCATTACCCGCACCGAAAACAAAATCAAGATCACCCGTAAGAAGTGCCGTAATACCCTTAAGGATAACCTCCGGACGGTCGGCAAACACACTTTGCATCTGTTTCAGTTGATATTCATTATCTGTTCTTATAGATACCTCAAGCTGAAGCCCCTTAGGATCCTTGATCGTTCCTTTAAAGAGAACACCTTCTCCCTCAAGTCTTATGGTCTGATCTACAACGGCACCTCTCTTTGCAAGGCTCATATGTCTCAGCGCACTTCTGTAGCCTTTATCCTTCACAGTACGGGCAATAACGGAATTAAGTCCTTCAGCAACTGCACGTCCCGTTTTGGTAACACGGTATTTCGGTTTTACATCCTCAGCATCCGGCGCTATCTTTTCCACGTGCCCTGCATCCTCAAGCTCTCCGAAGCACTGTGCAAAATCAAAGTAATTCACAATGTCATCCTGAATAATTATTGATGTTATAGTATCATAATCAAGGGGATAGCCCATTCGTTCCATAAGGTACAGTATGAATATCTTTATATCATTTGGCTTTGTCAGCTTTCTGGGCATTTTACTATTCCTTTCTTTTGAACTTCAGGTACTGTTAAGATGGAATTCGGGGAGCTTTTGCTCCCCGAACACAGATCTAAAATTTTAAGCAGTAAGTGCAGCCTCTTCTGCCGCAAGGATCGCCTTCTTATACTTCATATAGTCTTCCATTTCAAGACGCTTGAAGTCTCTGGTTGCCCAATATGTATCCTCGGATCCGGACAGTACATTGTTATTGATAAGGTATGCGTCCTGATTAAATACGAGAGGAACGATAGGCATTTCATCCATAAGCATTGCCTCCGCCTCATGGAGAAGCTCTGCTCTCTTGGAGGCATCATGCTCCGCATATGCCTTCTCAATAAGATCGGAGTATTCCTTCTTCTCAAATCCTGTTATGTTCTTGATGTAAGGATACTCGGGATCATCCATATCAACACCGCCGCCACTGAACTTTGTAGCATATACTGACAGTGCAGAGAATGCATCGGTATTCAGCATCTGCATATCGACAGCGATCACATCGAAGTCACCTGTCTCAAGAGCATCACCGAAGTTATCAATAACGATCTTGTTTGCTGACTCAGCACTTTCTCTCTTAACCTGGACATCAAGAGACTCGACCTTAACCTTGAATCCAAGATCCTTCCAAACGCCAACTACATACTTAGCAACAGCCTCATCAGCCTCGTTACCCTCTCTGATGGTAAGAGTAAACTCGGCATTCTTCTTAACACCTGCCTCCTTGAGAAGCTTCTTTGCTCCTTCAACATCAGCAGTGGAGTTAACAAGCGCACCCTTTGAATCCGCAACTGAACGGAAATCCTTATCTGAACCGCCGTCATCAACACCGTAAGGAATGAGTCCGGTAGCGGGCTTTGCATATGTAAGGATATTAACGATCTCATTTCTGTCGATCGCCATGGAGAGAGCCTGTCTCACTCTTACATCGGAGAACAGCTCATTCTCGGTATTGAAATAATATGTATGAGTTGACATCTCATCGGAGATGGTAGCGGATCCCTTTCTTTCAGCTCTTGCAGAAAGAGGTATCTCACCGAGGTAGAATATCTCACCTGCATCAAAAGCTGCAAGCTGATCCTCAAGGCCACCTCTTCCGTATGTAGTTATAACTCTCCACGGAATAACGTACTTATCAAGAGCCTCATCCGCCTCATCGTCGAGATAGTAGTTAGCATTACGCTCAAGTCTTACAAGCTCATCCTTATCCCAGTCGATCTCCTTAACTGCGAAGGGACCGTTGGAAACCATTGAAGATGTCTTGGTTGCCCAATCCGCATTTCTTACAACTACATCCTCACGAAGAGGAACGAGTGCGGGAGATGCGCAGGTACGGAAGAATGCGTCAAGATCAACTGCATACTCAAATGAGATCTCAACAACATATGTATCTACAGCAACGATACCTACATCGTCAATGGAAACATCTCCACCCTTTGCTGCACGTGCATTCTTGATATCAAAAAGCATAGATGCTGCAGAGCAAGCAAATGTAGGCTCAAGAATTCTCTTCCAAGCAAATACAAGATCCTGTGCCTGAACACTTCTTCCGTCGCTCCACTGAGTGGAGTTAAGAGTGATAGTAACCTTGTACTCCTTAGTCTCATCATTGTACGACTTTGTATACTCATCCATCAGAGCACTTTCCCAATTTCCGTCCTCATCAAGTCTGGTAAGTCCCTCATAGATAAGGTTAAAAAACTTCACCATGTCACTGTTATGACAGTTAAGTGCAGGGTCGTAGTTGTATACTTCTCCGGCAAGGTAAACATTGATGATAGCACCCTTGTCGTCGCCCTCAAGTGTAGAGCAGCCTGCGATAGATACAACAACGATCGCAAGGCACATAATCATGGATATTATCCGTTTCATTTGTGGGTAATTCCTCCTCACATTCTTATACAGAAACTCACTCACACCGAATGAGTTCGATACTTTTAGATATTATATCACTTTTTTGTCAGATAATCAATTACATATTTTTGAACAAGCAACAGTTTTGGTAATTTACACAATTTGCGTGTCGTTTTTTCGTCATTATGCATAGTTTATACGCCTTATTCAGAAAATATATGCTTTGTTTTTTTAGTTATTTTGTGCATCTTGTATACAGCGTGTATTATAAGGTGTAAAACAAATGAAAAACACAAAGAAAAATACACAAAAAAACGTCATCGGTTACACAACAAAAGAGTCGGCATCGGAGCTGTCTAACGTATCTCTTACACTCCGATTTCGACTCTCTTATAACGCAGGATGTACACCGAAGAATATATACTATTCCTCCGCATTTTCCAGAAGCATATCCGCAAATACCGATGCTGCTGTCGTGGCACTTTTCTTTGCCTCGTCGAGAGTATTTCCGCAAGTACCCACTTCAAGTAGCAGGTACCTCTCACAAAGCTGTTGGTTAAAGGATGCGCTCCTCAGCTCGCATTGGGA
>SVQM01000072.1 GCA_015065335.1 Oscillospiraceae bacterium
CACCCACTCTGCCCTTGTGAATGATAGCATCAATAGCTTTACAGTGATCTTCTACATAAAGCCAGTCACGCACGTTCTCACCTTTTCCGTAAACGGGCAGAGGCTTGTCGTTAAGAGCATTCGCTATCATGAGAGGAATAAGTTTTTCGGGGAAATGATATGGTCCGTAGTTATTGGAGCAACGGCTGATGGTAACGGGAAGTCCGAAGGTTCTGTGATATGCCAGGACGAGCAAATCTGCACTTGCCTTTGATGCACTGTAGGGACTACTCGTATGGATCGGTGTTGTCTCAGTAAAGAGAAGATCCGGTCTGTCAAGAGGAAGATCTCCATAAACCTCATCGGTAGATACCTGATGATATCTTGTAATACCGTATTTGCGGCAGGCATCCATCATCACCTGTGTGCCGAGTATATTTGTTTTGAGAAACACCTCAGGCTCCTCGATTGATCTGTCGACATGACTCTCAGCGGCAAAATTAACAACCACATCGGGTTTTTCTTCCTCAAATAA
Organism: Oscillospiraceae bacterium; assembly: GCA_015065335.1. Taxonomy (GTDB): domain Bacteria; phylum Bacillota; class Clostridia; order Oscillospirales; family CAG-272; genus UMGS1312. Next base: position 515 of record SVQM01000072.1, read on the forward strand.
GGAATAAACAGCCTGTCTGTCGCAAATATCTGCCCTAACAAATCTGAAGTTCGGATTGTCCATGACTTCTGCGAGAGTTGTCATATTACCGGCATAAGTAAGCTTGTCAAGGCACACGATCCTGTAATCCGGATAACTGTCAAGCATATGGAATATAAAATTAGAACCGATAAATCCGGCACCACCTGTTACGATAATAGTCATATCAGCCTCCTACGAGATCTAAAAGATACTGACCGTATTCGGTCATTTTGAGAGATTCTCCGATAGAGCGAAGCTTTTCATCGTCGATGAAACCACGTCTCCAGGCGATCTCTTCAATACAAGAAACATAAAGTCCCTGTCTGTCTTGCACAGCCTCTACGAACTCAGATGCTTTCAGCATTCCCTGAGGAGTTCCCGTATCGAGCCACGCCATACCACGTCCAAGGAGGGTTACTCTAAGCTCACCCATTTCAAGATAAGCATTATTCACGGCAGTGATCTCTATCTCCCCTCTTGCAGAAGGCTTTACATTTTTTGCGATCTCAACAACTCTGTTATCATAAAAATAGAGTCCGGGCACCGCATAATTTGACTTCGGATGCTCAGGTTTTTCCTCGATGGAGATCACTTTGCGATTCTCGTCAAACTCAACAACTCCGAATGAGCGAGCATCCTTTACGGGATAACCGAAAACAGTTGCACCGGTCTTGTTCTCCATTGCTCTTCTGAGGACCTTTGTCATATCCTGTCCGTAGAACACATTATCACCAAGGATAAGACAAACGCTGTCATTCCCGATAAATTCCTCACCGAGAATAAAAGCATCAGCAAGTCCACGTGGGGTTTCTTGCACCTTATATGTAATAGAAATACCGATATGGCTTCCGTCACCAAGAAGCTTTTCATAAACAGGAGTATCCTCGGGAGTTGAAATAATGAGTATTTCTCTAATGCTTGCAAGAAGCAAAATGGAAAGAGGATAATATATCAGAGGCTTATCATAAATCGGAAGAAGCTGCTTTGATACCGCTTTAGTCATGGGATAAAGGCGGGTGCCCTTACCACCTGCAAGAATTATACCTTTCATTAGTTATGCCTCCTTTGGAAGTATAATGTTATCGCTTAGTGATTATATCACAGATCCTGTCTACATCCTCAACAGAAAGATCTGCGTAAAGAGGAAGAGTGAGGACTTTTTCGGAAAGATCTTTTGCAATGGGGGTATTTCCCGTATTTATTTGATTTAAATTTTTGTAACAGGAGAACTCATTGGTCGCAGGGTAAAAATATTTTCGTGCGGTAATTCCCTGTTCTGCCAGCTTTTCACGTATCTCATCACGTGAATACCTATACCCATCAAACACAACCGGCATGTATGCGTAGTTTGATGACACCCTTTCGGCAGGAGTACAGATCTTTATGCCGCTGATCCCTTCAAGTCTTTCAAAATATCTTTCAGCAGCGATCTTTCGTTTTGCGATCTCTCCGTCAACATGACGCAGATTGCATATTCCCATAGCAGCGTGAAATTCGCTCATTTTTGCATTTCCGCCGGCAACAGTGCAATCCTCGCCGCAGAGACCAAAATTCTTTATGGAATCAAGGATCGGCACAAGGCTGTCATCACTATAGCACAAAGCACCACCCTCGACTGTATTGAATACCTTTGTTGCATGAAAGCTGAACATTGAAGCATCACCGAAGCAGGCAACACTGACACCGTTGACAGTCACCCCGAATGCATGAGCGGCATCATAGATCACCTTCAGTCCATGCTTTTTTGCGATCTCGTCTATTTCATATGTATCACAGATATTACCATACACATGAACAGGAAGGATCGCTACTGTCCTATCAGTGATAAGCGATTCGATCTTTGACACATCAATTGTGAAATCTTCCTTATTCACATCACAGAAAATAGGTGTAAATCCACTTCTTGTTATTGCATGGGTAGTTGATGCAAAGGTAAAGGGAGTTGTGATGATCTCGCTTCCCTTTGGAAAATTCATTGCTTCAAGGATATATTCAAGCGCAAGATGTCCGTTTGTAAAAAGAGTCAAGTGAGGAACACCAAGATAATCCTCGAGATCGGCTTGAAGCTTTTTGTGTTTTACACCGCTGTTAGTAAGCCATCGACTTTCCCACAGTTCTCTTATTTCCTCACAATATTCATCAAATTCGGGCATTGATGAACGGGTAACATTGATCTGTGACATAAAATCTCCTTAGACAGTAAGACCGTAGATCGCAGGCACGGTCGCAATAATGGTAATGTAAGCAATGATGTCAAACATAAAAGAATACTTAAAGTAGTCGTTGAATCGATATCCGACGGACATAGACATACCGAGAGTAGAGCTTGCCAGAGGACAGCTCAGAGCAACACCTGAAGCTATGGTAATACCAAGAGCAAAAGAATAAGAATTAAGTCCCATTTCCGGTGCGATACTCAACACAATGGGAAGAACGATGAGGATCGCAGTTGAATTTGAGATAAATTCGCTTGTTACCTGAACAAGAAGCACAAGGATACAGAAAAGGATAAAAGGGCTGATGGAATCACCGACGAGCACTTTGAAACCCTTACTGATAAGATCAGTACCGCCTGCAGCCTCAAGCGCTTTTGCAAGACCGAGACATCCTGCAAGCCTGCCAACGATATTCCAGTTTACACTGGATATAGCCTTTGGCTGAGTTATACAACCGGTTATAATACAAAGAAGTGCCGCAGAACTGCTTGTAATGGCAAGTGGTATCCACTCAGTAATATAAAACACAACGGTAAAGGCAAATATCACAGCCATGATTATCATTTTAATCTTGCTGTGTTCGGAATTTACAGCCTTCACTTCATACTCAGATTCATCCTCACGTCCGCCCCAAATTTTTTTACCTCTTTTATATCCGATTAAAAGGCAGTAAAGAAGACCGAGAATAACGAGGATACCTCCCACAAGACTGAAGTCAAATGTCTTGAAGGTGTGGAAACCGCCCTCTTCAAGAAGTCCCTGAGCTGTCATCTGCTGAGTAGAACCTACAAGTGTGGATGCGCCCCCGATTACACAACCGAACGCAATAGGCATAATAAGGTTTTTGCCTTCAATTTTATCATTTGAGCGAGATAATCCCATGATGATGGGAATAAATATAGCAAGCACGGCAGAGTTGGTAAGAAACGCCGACATCATAGCTGATACGAGATATGTACCGATTATAAGCTTTATCTCAGAGCCTTTTGATATCTTTACGATCCAGGCACCGATAGCTGCGGCAAGTCCCGTTTCTGATATTGCCGCACCGATTATCATTACACCTATAGTAAGAATAACTGTACTTGATGCAAACTGACCGAATGCAGTCTTGAAATCACAAACACCGAATATGACCATGAGGACACATCCCAAAATAGCAGTAGTTGCCATAGGGAGCTTGTCCCAAATGAATAGGATAATACAGACACCAAATATCAAGAGGCTGATTATGTCTATATCCATATTGCAAATTTTATCAAAAATAATGTTAATTATATCCATATCCATCTCCTTTGTTTTAATTATAGAGTGCATTAACAGAAGAATACTTCTCTATATTCTCAAAATCTCCTACCGAGTCGATAAGCTTCTCTCTGTTATCATCAGAAAGAACGCCTTCACTGCAAGCAAAGAGCTTCGATTTCATATCATCCCAAGTGAAAGGATTTGCAGCATCTCCCTTGGGAATTTTAATTTCATAAGAATATTCCTCACCGTCATTCATTACGAACACGGTGCGTGCACCTCGAATTCCCGCTTTTGCGTTTTCCATCGAAGGATCTTCTATAAGAGATATCTTACCTACAAGAGCCTTAACATCGTCGGTAACATTCTCCACAGGGAGATCATCAAGATCAAAATGTCCCTTGAGAAGTGCAGTAGCGAGAGAATAATGAATAGAGAATTTTGAATCTTCAGAGTTTTTAGGAAGCTCGATCTGACCTGCAATGCGCATAGCATTACGGTAAATATATACATCTACTCTATCTATCATATCGGCATAGGAATTACCGTGTTTCTCAAGCATACTTTCACGAAAAGCGATAGCCGACTCTATAGGTGCATGTGTATGTCGGCAAGAAGGATAAGGCTTCAGATAGCTCTCGCAAATGGTAAAGATCTCACCAAGACCGTCTGTGATGGCATCCTCGTCAACATCATCAGACATCGCATGAAACCATCCCTTCTGACTTTCCAGCGGATATTCCGATGCCACTATTCCCTTTTCTGCAAGTCTTGCGGAAAGAATCCCGATCCTTGCGGCATTAGCGGGGTTTATAGGTTTACAGGACTGTCCGCTTTCCGTGATTATCATAAGACCACTCGACTGAATTGCAGAAAGTGATATGGCATTATAGATCCCTGCCTCATCAAGCCCGAGAAGCTTTGCGCATGCAGCACCGCAAGCGATCGCTCCGCCTGTTCCGGTTGAATGGAATCCTCGTCTTACAAGACCGGGCTGAACTGCGGCAGCGACACGGTTATAAACTTCATAACCAACATTAACGGCAGTTATAATATCCTTGCCGGTAGAGCCAAGCACTTCAGCAAGCGCAAATACAGCAGACATGACATGTGCTGCAACGTGTCCCATTGCCTTACGATTACCGTCATCCATATCGGCACCATGGGCATATACTGCATTCAGAAAAGCAGCATTCATTGCAGGAAGCTTGATATCGGAATGGAGTACGGAAGAATCTTCTTTTCCTCCCATTTCAAAAAGCTCGTCTTCAACAGCCTTATTGAACTTACCATTGACCTTTATTCCTGCAAAACATGCGGCATAATAGTCAACGATATACATTTTTGTAATATTTATCGCCTCAGTAGGAATATCATCATAGGTCAGGTCGGCAATAAAACGTGAAAGTATTTCTGTAGCGTGGATCATAATTGCTCCTTAAATTTCGTAATGAAGATCAGTGAGAAGCTCATGACGCATAATGTCATTTCCATCAGCATCAAGAACTTTGATCCTTGATGCCGCAATGCGGTGTTTCTCCTCTATTTCTTCGGCAGTATTTCCCTGAACAGTAAATCCGCCTACTCTGTCACCACTGCTGTTGACACCGTTAAATTCTGCACCTTGCCATTTGAAGATATAATAATCAGCAATAACACCTTCAGCCTTTAATTCATCAAAACCTTCCAGTCGGTCGAATTTACCGGGATTGCAATAGATAAATTCATTAGCGATATACTTGCTTACAGTGGCCTTTTTATCCACATGAGGATAAATACCGAGAGTAAGATCAACAACAGCACTGATAACGTCAAAACCTGATGCCTTTTTAGCCAGGAGATATTTTACACCTCCGCCTGTTCGTGCACTGAATTCGATAACAAATATTCTTCTGCCATCTGTGATGAGCTGTACAAGCATAGGTGCATTTTTTATACCAAATGCCTCTGCGATCTTCTGAGCGCAGATACGCACCTGTTCGCAAATATCATCTGAAACCGCCGCAGGATATTTAGTTCTGAAAATTATGAACTTGTCCTTATCGGCGATCTTTTCATTATTTGAAAGAGACAGAAGATGTGCAACACCGTTCTCAATATAAACATCTGCAGTAAGCTCGGGACCTTCAATGAATTCCTCAACGATAGCCGTATCGGTTCTGCTGAGGCGAACCGCTTCAGAAAAAGCATCCCGAAGTTCATCAATATTGTCAGCTCGTTTTACACCCTTTGAGCTGTTACAGTCTACAGGCTTAACGATAAGAGGATACTCCATGCCGGAGATCTTATCTTCTTCAAGCTCTGCCATAATAACGTGCTTAGCACTGGGAATACCATGCGCTTCAAACATCGCTTTCATGTAAGACTTATTAGTAACATTAAGAGCAGTCTCATAATCGATATAGCAAGGAAGTCCCAGCTTTTCCGAAACGCACGCAACAGTCAAAAGAGCCTGATCTGTGCAAGCAGTTATGAGGAAATCGACCTTTTCGATTTTAGCGACTTCCGTTATAGCAGGAATATCAAGAGTAGATACTTGATAAAATGAATCAGCATACTCTTTTGCTACAGGATTTTCATTGTAATCGGCAAGAATTACTTCTATACCTCTTTTTTTTAGTTCTTCTACGAGAGCGATCTGAGGAAATCCCCCGGCAAGTACAAGTGCTTTCATTAATTTTCTCCTGATTTGATTTTTTTGTTTTTGAAAAGCTTAGTGGAAACGGCACTCCACAAATACTTAAAGGATTCAAGTCCAAATAAAACTGATCCTAAAATATAAATTGCCGCACCGGAAATTATCTGTATGATAAGAGTAATAACGGGGTGAAGGCCGATAAGACCAATAGACCATACAGAAACAGCCATAAATAATGCCAGTAGTATACCAGGAAGTATATCCTTAAGTTGTTCCGGGTAACTATAATTTAAAAGCTTACGGTTGGGCCATGAATTGATGATTTGGCTTATAACGCTTGTAAAAAGAAGGCTGTATGTCATTGCCATTACACCAAACCACATAGTGGATAAAAGCACAGCAAATCCGACAACTTTTTTGATGATTTCAAGTTTAAGGTATAGGTCACTTCTACCCATAGCTTTAATTGCATTAAGATTAGCAGTGTGTATCGGATAAAACATATACGTTATACAGAACACACGCAAAAAGGGCACGCAGAAAAGCCATTTTTCAGTAAGGAGTAGTGAAATGAAGGTTTCTGCAACTGCTGCAAGTCCAAGCATAAGTGGTGCCATAATATATGTGCTCGTCTTTATGGCACGTCTGGTCATTGAACGAACTCTTGATTTATCATCCTGAGCTGCAGACATTGAAGGAAGCAAAACACTGTCTATTGAAACATTTACGTTAGTTATGATAAGATTTGGGAACTGCTTTCCCTTATTGAAGTATGCAAGATCGGTTTTAGAATATAGTTTTCCTATTATCAGCTGACGAAGATTATTGTATACTGTATCGAGCAGACCTGATACTAATATCTTCCACCCAAAAGAAAATAATCCTTTGAATCGTTCCCACGAAAACATAAGTTTAGGACGCCATTTTACCGTTATCCATAATATAATTGTATCTATGACAAGATTAAACAGATGTTGCGCAACGAGAGCCCAAACACCAAATCCATTGTATGCCATAATTATGCCTATTACAGCGGCACCGATGGTACCTCCAAGAGTTGCAAAGAAAAATCTCTTAAACATCATGTTTCTCGAAACATATGCCTGTTGGATATTCTTTATTCCTGAAACGACCACAGTGAGACCGAGTACTCTGATGATTGAAGTGAGTTCCGGAGTCTCATAAAATTTTGCTATAAGAGGCGATGCAAAAAACAATATACCGTATAACAGAAGGCACATTGCTAAATTATAGTAAAATACAGTAGAAAAATCAAGATCATCGGCGTTTTTCTTCTGTATAAGTGCATTTCCCATACCGCTATCTATAAAAACCTGAAGAATAGCGGTAAATACGGTAACAAGTGCAACAGTTCCGTATACAGATGGATCAAGTATACGAGCAAGTACGATGGATACTATGAAAGCAATACCCTGTGCACCGCATCTCTCAAGAAAACGCCATATAAAGTTTGAAAAGACTTTATTTTGTTTCATTATTTTGACCTTTGTTTTTCAGCATATTTTTTATTTGTACAACAAACGAAAAAAACCTTTAATTTTTTTCTTTAGTTCATTTGTTTTATGTTTTTTCCACAAATCTTTGTAAGGTTCTTTTTTTGCCTTTGAAAAATTTTCTTGAAGAACCAAAATTTCAAACTCAGTTTCTTTTATTACAGTATTTATTTCATTGCAATACTTCTCTTCGGAATAGCTATTGATTCTTTGAAGCAAACTGATAAGTTCTTTATTATGAGCTATTCTCTTTTCTTTAACATTAAAAACTGAATTTGTCCACGAACCGCGTGTACCACATCTGTATACAGACATAACATCATATAAACAAACACATTTGCCGATTAAAGATGCATATATCATTTTTTGATAATCACCAAAACCCTTAGCATAAAAGCACTCAGGCTGTTCCGCTATCACTTCTTTCCGACAAAAAAATGAATTAGTAGAGAACAAACTACCATGACCTTTTATTATCTCGGATACTGTATATTCTCGCTCGGAACCAATATCAGGTATGATTTTGGATCTATTACTTTCAATATAATCAATTTTCGTTCTGTGTACACACAGCGAACATTCCTTATGTTCTTTCATATAATCATATTGCTTTTGCAGCTTAAAAGGATCCGTCCAATAGTCGTCACCTTCACAAAAAGCAATATATTCACCGTTCATAGCCGGTAACAGATATGTTTTTGTAATTTTTATTCCCTTTGAATATTGGTTTTCTGTTTGATATATAGGTTTTATAAGATCAGGATAAGCATTTTGATATTCACGAATAATATCAGCTGTTTTGTCAGTTGAGGCATCATCATGAATTAGAACCTCAAATTTAAAATTTGTTTTTTGCATAACAAAACCGTCAAGACAATCACGAATATAATCTTCATGATTATATGCCAAGCAAAAAACTGATACTTTTACTTCACCGTCCATTATGCTAAATGCCTCTTTCTAAGAATGTTCATTTAAATATCAACCGATATAAAAAAGGATAGGATAACAATTCATATCGTAATTTTTCTTTTATATTAAAAAATTCGCTCTTTCGCCAAAAGGATTTATTAGTATTGATTTCATTCAACAATTCCTTATGCTTATCATGATAATTCTTTCTAGTCATCTTATCCGAAAGGCTTATTCTGCTAGCCGCATAAGTTAGCGCTTTTATATTGAAATATTTTGCTTCTTCTGTTACTGTAGGAAAATTATCTTTGATATATTCTAAAATAATTTTTGAATGCTCAGCAAAGTGAAAAACATTCTCCGAAAATTTTGCCGTAGTGATACTCTTTTTACGATGATAATAATAGTAAAAAGGTACATTGCACAATACGATTTTTTCGGCTAAGGCAATCAATCTATAAGCTACAGAAACATCCTCGCACACTTTACCCTCAGGAAAACGAATATCATTCCATAAATCTCTGTGAAATAATTTATCACAGACGCTCGAATCGCAGTTGTTCCATGTAAAAATTCTGGATAACATCTTTTCGGCATCGATAACTTCAGTTATTTCGGGGCATAATCCCACAACAAATTTACCTGATTCATTAACGTCAAATCTTCCTGCGCAGGCAAGTTTAACACCGTACTTTACTGATAAATCATAAAGTATTTCATACATACTTTCGTCAATCCAGTCATCGCTGTCAACAAAACCTATATAATCTCCACTGCAACAATCAATACCCACATTTCGTGCACTGCTAAGACCACCATTTACCTTGTGTATAACCTTGATTCTCTCATCCTCGGCTGCCCAATCGTCGCACATTTTCGGACAATTATCGGGTGAACCATCATCAACAAGTATTATTTCCAAATTGCGATACGACTGATTTACAACAGAAGAAATACATCTGTCAAGATAAGCCTCGACATTATATACAGGTATTATTACACTGATCAACGGCTTATTCATATAAATCCAAATACCTTTCAAAAGCATTATCTCCTGCAAAGCTGTACGCTTGCTTTGCGACCGTTTTCCTGTCGTAAAAATTTGATTTACCCATATTAATAATAAACCTCTCTACAGCATCAATATCATTTTTAGGTACAACGGCTCCACAGGAACTGTTGATCATCTCACCACTTCCGCCCGTATTGAAGGTCAAAACCGGTGTACCGCAAGCGATAGCCTCCATATTAACAGTGGGGTAGTTCTCCTCCCTGGTAGCATTCACAAATACGTCTGCTGCAGTATATATACCTGCAAGCTCAGTTTGATCATTCGTTCTATGAATTGAAATGATGCTCTTCGGGAGATTTTTATCCACTTCATCATTTGTTCCCACAAGAACAATTTGATAATTATTATCAAGACGATGTGCTAGCTCTGTAAAAACATCAAGTCCCTTACGAACACCCCATCCAAAGGCGACACCAAGAACGATAAATTTATCTTCGAGACTGTATTTCTTTCTAAAATCGCTATCAGTAGGTTTGAATATACTAAGATCAATACCGTTGTTTATTACAACAGTTTCATATTTATGTAAAAAAGACTGTTTCACTTGATCTGCAAGCCACTCAGACGGTGTAATTATAGTCAGATCAAGTCCGTCGAAAAGTTCTTTTTTCTTTCGATATAAAACGCTGCTTTTATCAAAAAACCAGCTATAACTTTTTCTTTGAGGACAATTGTTACATTCAGACTTCCACCTGTCACAACCGATCATATCATAATGGGGACAATATCCCGTAAAAGCCCAACAATCGTGGAAAGTCCAAAACAGTTGAATTTTATTTGATTTAATATATTTAAAAAGTAGTTCGAGGTCACAGTTATGACCGTGAATATTATGAAGATGAATTATATCCGGTTTGATTCTATCTAGATTTTCTATAATCATTTTTGTAGCACTGATAGAATTGAAGCCGTAATTACCAAATACACGTGATTTCAGTGCCTGAAATTTTGTGTCAAATTCGGTCATATATTTAATTCCCAAAGGATAATCGCTGTTACCGGCAGAATACAAGATATAGTTCTCAATTCCCTTTTTCGTTAATAGATCACTTACGGCAAGACAAATTTTACCCGTACTTCCACTACCGCAAGTAACGTTGATCTGAACAATTTTCATGAAACCTATATCCTTTGAAAAATTTATTAAATGCAAGCAAACCATACGGGCTTTCGCCCGTATGGTATGTCTTGCGATAAGATTTAGCCGATAATCATCTTACCGTCTGCATCAAACTCAAAGTATGCATTGGGAACAGCGGTTCCGTCAGAGAATGTAAGACCATTAGTCTTGGTAACATACTTTCTCATATTCTTTACGATCTTACCGCCATCGTTGATGTAGTAGAAAGCACCGTCCTGCTCTACAAGTCCGTAGTAAGGTCTTACTCTTACACCGTCAATGTAGTAGTAATCGCCTACGAGACCGTTGAGAACCTCAGGCTCTTCGGGTACTACGGGAGTATCGGGCTCTTCAGGCTCTGCAAGAGTATACTGCATCTTACCGTCTGCATCAAACTCGAAGTATGCATTGGGAACAGCGGTTCCGTCAGAGAATGTAAGACCATTAGTCTTGGTTACATACTTTCTCATATCCTTTACGATCTTACCGCCATCGTTGATGTAGTAGAAAGCACCATCATGCTCTACAAGTCCGTAGTAAGGTCTTACTCTTACACCGTCAATGTAGTAGTAATCGCCTACGAGACCGTTGAGAACCTCAGGCTCTTCGGGTACTACG
>SVQM01000073.1 GCA_015065335.1 Oscillospiraceae bacterium
AGGTCTGCAGAAGATACGGTATAGGAATCATCAAGACCGAGTGTGCGCACTTCTTCCTCAAAAGCATAATACTTATCGGTATTAGCAAACACATAGGTTGCCGAGATAGAACCGGTAACTGCACTGTCACTTTCTCTGCCGGTATTCTCATCGGTAATGGTTGTGGAAACTTCATCCGAAGCATCGAGAACGGCCTGCAATGCGGCTGCACTCATATAAATTTGGTTAGCAGGGTCTTGGCTCTTGCCGAACATTGACATAGAAAAGTCGTTGTTCGCACTGCTTGTATAAAAGCCTACGATTTTAAGCTCATAGGTTTCGGTTTCAACCGACGGATTTGTAAGGATAATCGTATCGCCTACGGCTAAATCATTATAAATAGCGAGTTCTTCGGAAATGACACATTCTTTCTCGGTCGTGCATTCCTCGAACATAGTACCGCCTTCCAAAACGGAAGCCGTTCCGTCGATAAAAGCGGTCATCGAACTGTCGCTGCTGTAACCGATAACAGAGAAGTCAGACGAGCTGAACATCCCTTTACCACCGCCGAAGCTTCCGCCGGGGAATCCCATTCCACCGCCGAAGCCACCTTGACCGGAACTCGAATCGCTTTCTTCATCCTCGGTTTCATCTGTTACAGGCAACAAATCGTCATTGCCGTTAAACGCTGCGGTGAGTGTATAATAGAAATCCTGAACGGATTCAGCATTTGCGTATGTTTGATATTCTTCGAGAGTCAGCGAAGAAGCATTTCCCATCACATCTTTAAATTGATCACGATCAAAACCACCACTCACATCGCCGTGGCCACCGCCACTCATTATATCGTTCATCATAGAACTTCTGTCGTAAGAAATGGTAGCAGTAATACTTAATTCAGCAAGCGTGCTTTCTTTAGCACTTTCAGCAGCTTGTCGGATAGACAAACCAATACAGGCAGATACAGCAATCACAAGTGCGATAATGCTGATTAAAACATTACGCCCTTTTGATCTACCAATACATCTTAGTGCGTTTTTTATAATGTACATAACTTTCTTTCCTTTCTCGGAATTTCACCCTATGTTACACCATTATACAAAGTAACATTGAAGAATGATTGAAACGATCAAATTTTTTAATTATCTCACTAAAAACAAAAAGGTTGCAAGGATATCCCCTCACCACCGTTCTTGGTTAGCTGTAAATAATACCATTATTTTCTGTTTTTATGGTTCTGCTACGGATATTATTCTCCGAGTAATCCATTCCATTTGATTTTCTTATTTGAGTCATTCGGTCACGCCCTCACGTTCCGTTATCTGTTTGATAAGTCGGTCGAATAATAATCGCCGTACAGAGTGTAGCTGATACCCGATTGTCTGTTATAAATATGTTTTCACTTTCTCTTTTTGCCAAATTATTTTCTATCACCCCAAATAAAAAGTGTATGTACCCGAAGCTACCCACCAAAAATGCAACTACGATTATTGTCATACAAACAAAGGAATTGCAACATTTTTCGATATTTTCATCAAAAAAGCAAAACTGAAGCTTTACCTTATACAAACGATAGCATCGGCTTTCCCTACATATTCTATTTGAAAGTTTTTGGGAAAGAACGCAAAAACCCCCTTTTTCTAAAAAAGGGGGTTTTGCATATAAAAATATTAAATTCAAAAATTACTCAGCGTCTTCGCCTGCGAAGTCAGCATAAGTGGAAGGATCATCGGTGGAGAAAACAGCGGGAGCTGCATCCTCAACGATCTCCTCAGCTACATCCTCAACAACGGGAGCAGCAGGCTCCATGAGAGCACGAATGGAAAGACTTACCTTATGCTTCTCATCATCGATATCGGTGATCTTAGCCTGAACAGTCTGTCCTACGGAAAGGATCTCCTCGGGCTTGCCGATCTTGTGATCGGTGATCTGGCTGATATGTATCAGTCCGTCAACTCCGGGAACGATCTCAGCAAATGCACCGAAGGGCATAAGGCTTACGATCTTAACATCAGCAACGGAGTCAATAGCGTACTTGTTATTAAAGATGGTCCAGGGGTTAGTGTCATCGGTCTTGTAACCGAGGGAGATTCTCTTCTTCTCCTTATCAACACCCTTAACGAATACGTGGATCTTATCGCCAACCTTAACAACCTCGGAAGGATGCTTGATTCTCTTCCAGGAAAGCTCGGTTACGTGAACCATTCCGTCAACACCGCCGAGATCTACAAATGCACCGTAGCTTGTAAGGCTTCTGATCTCGCCGTCAAACTCCATGCCTTCCTCGATGGTTGCCCAGAATGCCTCTTCCTTAGCCTTGCGCTCTTCTCTTGCAACAACACGGATGGAAGCGTATGCCTTCTTACGGTCGTCCTTGATCTCGATGATACGAACTCTCTGAGTTGTTCCAACGATGGAAGAAAGATCTCCGTCCTTGGGAACACCTGTGTGTGCGCCGGGGATAAATACGCGAACAGAATTAAGAGAGATGATAACACCGCCCCTTACTGCCTCAACGATCTTACCCTCAAGGATCTCACCGTTCTCGTAAGCAGAAACGATTCCGGTCCAGTTCTTGTCGGAATCAACACGCTTCTTAGACAGGGTTGCAAATCCGTCGATGTCACTTACCTTGATTACAAAGGCCTCGACCTCGTCACCCACTTTAAACATCTTTGACAGATCCGCAGATGAATCATCTGTGATCTGCTCGTGAGCGATCACACCTGTAGCCTTCGCACCAAGATCGAGATAAATCTCGTTCTGGCTGACAGAACTAACGATACCCGTAACTACGTCTCCTGTATTTAATGTTTTCATTGACTGGTCGAGCAATTCAGCAAAATTTTCATTCATATGCTCATTCATGGCTTTTTCTACCTCCTGTATTACACTGAACGGTGTCGAAGCACCGGCAGTAATCGAAATTTTATCGCTCGCACGAAGCTCTATGCCGTCCACATCATCCGCATTTTCCAAAAGATAGGTGCGTGGACACTCGGACAGACATATTTCGTACAGCTTCATTGTATTTGAGCTGCCACGACTTCCGATCACGAGCATTACGTCCGAGTTTTCAGCAAGATTCTTAGCCTCTCGCTGACGTTCTTCCGTAACATTACATATTGTATCAAATATTTGCGGTTTTGTACATACTTTTTCGATAATTTCTAAACATTTTTTCCATTCGCTGAGTTTTTGAGTGGTCTGAGCCGCAATTGAGACAGAATTTTTAAGAAATTTTCTACCATTTTCCGACTCCGTGAATCGTTTAAGCTCATCCGAATCGGAGATAACGACTCCGTCACCTACAGTACAGCTCATGATACCCTTCACCTCGGGATGCTCTTCAGCGCCTATAAGGATAAAGAATTTTCCCTCTCCCGAATTCTCCTCGGCAATACGCCTTACCTTATTTACATAAGGGCAGGTACAGTCGAGTATCTTGAGCGACGGATTTTTCAGAGCGCACTCCTTCAGGCGTGAAAGATTCTCCTTCACTTCACCGTGAGCTCTTATTACCACTGTTATATCCTGACCGTTCTCTGAATCGGTACAAATGCGCTCGATATCCTCACCGGACAATTCTTCAACGCCACGCTCTTTAAGATACGCAACGTATCCATCATTGTGTATAAGTCTGCCAAGGGTACAGATACGCCCCTTCTTTGACCTAAGAAGTTCTTCGATCGAATCGGTAGCACGTCTCACGCCAAAGCAAAAACCGGCATGAGATGCAATATGTACACGGCTCATCATTTATTCTCCTTATGGGTATCACCCAGAGCACACACCTTCGAGAAGATATATTCCGCCGCACGGGAATACTCTTCTGAGCCGCCTTTTTCAAATCCAAGCTCCTCAGGCATTATCACATCGCCGCAAATGATCTCGGTACGTCTGAACGGAGCAGTATGATGCTTCTTTGTCCGTATGTACACCGGAACAACAGGAGCTTTTGTATGATATGCGATCATACCCACACCGTTTTTAGGTTTTGTTTCTTTGGGATCGATACCTTTATATCTTGTTCCCTGAGGGAACACCGTCACCGCCTCCCCCGATTTTATCATGGAAATAGCAGTTTTAAGCGCACCCACATCGGCACGACCCCTCTCTATCGGAAATGCTCCGAGAGCAGTTATGAGCTGCTTCAGGAGAGGGATCTTGAACAGCTCCTTTTTTGCCATATATCTCGGCTGACGCTTCATACAAGCCGCAAGGACTATAACGTCATGAAGGCCGGTATGATTTGAGCACACAAGACATCCGCCTTCCATTGGCATTTTCTCACCGTCGTAAGTTTTAGCTCTGTAGAACCATCTTACGGGCTTCGCAAGAACCTTATATATACCCGAATAGAACTTACTCATGGTATTCACCACAGGTCGCGACCTTTACAAGCTCGCCTATCTTATCTACCGTTTCTGCAAGTCCCATCCCGGAATTATCGAAAACAACAGCATCATCTGCAGCAACGGCAGGTGCTATATCACGACCTGTATCCTGTGCATCACGCTTTATTATATCCTCAAGGACTTCCTCAAAGGTACAATCCTGTCCCTTTGCACGAAGCTCTGCAAAGCGACGCTCTGCTCTTGCTTCGGGAGAAGCCGTAAGGAATATTTTCAGATCCGCATCGGGCATAATGACCGTACCGATATCACGTCCGTCCATAATCACGTTACCCTTATCCGCCATATCCCTCTGAAGACCGAGAAGGAACTCTCTTACCTCGGGAATAGCAGAAACCGCCGATGCATCCATAGATGCCTCGGGAGTACGGATAGCCTCACTCACATCCTCTCCGCAAAGGATCACACGCTGGCCCTCCTCGGTCCAACGAAGCTCAAGTGCAACATCCCTCAGAAGAGGTGAAACCTCAGCGGCAGACGCAGTATCGACTCCTGCACGTCTCATGAACAGTCCTACACTGCGGTATAGTGCTCCGGTGTCAACATACACAAGACCGAGCTTTGCGGCAAGTGCCTTTGCAACAGAGCTTTTTCCGGCACCGCCGGGACCGTCGATCGCTATTTTCATATGAGTACCTCTATTATTTGTATCATATTGGGACTCTGTCCCAAACCCTGCCAACCCTTTTTGAAAAAAGGGTTGGGCCCAAAAACTTTATATAAAAGTTATATGGGATATCGGGGGATGGACGAAGTCCGCCATCCCCCGTAGTTAGTATGTATGGTGTCAGGTTCATTATACCTATGAAATATTGGTATTCAGGCGAAGATGCCTTTGCATCGAGCCGTCACGGTCGTGTGACCTCTATACCTTTCGGCTAAAGCTATGCCGAGTTTTGCCTGTCGGGGCTCCCGACTTAGTCGAGCCAACCCTTCTTGTACAGAAGCTCTGCTGTAAGCATAGCTCCGCCTGCAGCACCACGGAGGGTGTTATGAGAAAGTGCTACGAACTTATAGTCGAACATCGTATCCTCACGGAGACGACCTACAGTAACGCCCATACCGCCGTAAATATCACGGTCAAGCCCTGTTTGAGGACGGTTATCCTCCTCCATGTAGGTAATGAACTGCTCGGGAGCAGAAGGCAGGCCGAGCTTCTGAGGCTCGCCCTTGAAATTCTTCCATGCCTCAAGGATAGCTTCCCTTTCGGGCTTCTTCTCAAAGTTTACAAATACAGCAGCAAGGTGTCCGTCGGATACGGGAACACGGATGCACTGGCTTGTGATAAGGGGAGCCTTTGCGGGAACGATCACACCGTTCTCAACAGTACCCCATACACGGAGGGGCTCCTTCTCACTCTTTTCTTCCTCACCGCCGATGTAAGGAATAACGTTGTCGTTCATCTCGGGCCAATCCTTAAAGGTCTTACCTGCACCTGAGATAGCTTGGTATGTAGTAACAACAACTTCCTTAACGCCGTACTCCATGAGGGGAGTCAGTGCTGGAACATAGCTCTGGATAGAGCAGTTGGGCTTAACTGCGATAAAGCCCTTCTTTGTGCCGAGACGAGCTCTCTGAGCCTCGATAACAGCAAGATGACTGTCATTCACCTCGGGAACGATCATGGGGACGTCCTCTGTCCAACGGTTAGCAGAGTTATTGGACATAACGGGCACTTCAGCCTTCGCATATGCCTCCTCCAGCTTCTTTATCTCATCCTTGGGCATATCAACAGCGCAGAATACGATGTCAAGACCCTCGGCAACAGTCTCAACGTCTGCTGCATCGTAAACGTGCATCTTTGCAACGTCTGCGGGCATCTCCACCTTCATCTTCCAACGACCGCCGAGTGCTTCCTCATAGGTCTTACCTGCGGAACGGCTGCTCGCTGCAAGGCGTACAAGCTCAAAATAGGGGTGTCCCTGCAGAAGCAGGATAAAGCGCTGTCCTACCATACCGGTAGCGCCGATAATTCCGGCTCTCAGCTTTCTTTCCATCTCAAAATCCTCCGAAATCCCTGCATCAAACAGGGGGAATTGTAAATATAGTATAACATTATTATTATATCACATAAAGTATGCCTTTGTCAATCGGTGATAGAACAAAAAAAGGAGTACTGCCGTACCCCTTTTTTGTATTTGTTTTAGCATCTCAACCGAAATAAATATTCCATCCTGCAATATATTTCATTATAAGAGAAACATCGGAAAGACTGACTTTGTCATCTCTGTTTGCATCCGCAGAGATCCCGTTCACGGTCACATCCCATTTTGCGATACTCTTGAGCATTGCGGAAACATCGGAAAGATTGACCTTGTGATCCTCATTCACATCTCCGTAACGTATACCCGCAACGGTAAACATACCAAGCTCATCTATATTTGTCTCAGCATACAGCCAGCCATATTCATCGGCATAAACCTCGCACTCAAGCTCAACAGCCTCTCCGTCCTCGGTAATACGGTAAACACCGAAATCGGGGCTGAAATCATTGGGAAGAGCAAAGATAAGGGGGAGAGGCTTCACAGGTTCGGTGGTTTTACCATCCTTAAAAGCCATGTATTTTTCCACGGTGAATATCTCACCGCGATCCTTCATGATCTCTGCCACAGCATTATACACCTCGGCATCATCCTCATAATACATCTCGTAATAATAACAGTTTACCAATGCTCCTCTCTCAAAGGAATCTCCTTCCATCACAATGCGTGAAAACAAGCTTTGCATATCGAAGCTGTCCATGGGAGTCAGGATCATGTCATCTGCACAAACGACCTCTTCTTTACCGACATTTTCAAAGGAATAAAGAATCCCGGTATCTTTGCCTGTTGCAAATTTAACTCCGCCTACGATCTTTGCAGGAATATAACCTATACCGCCATAAGAGGTTTCCGTTTCTTCATCGTCATCAATTACATAATCATAAACATAGATGTAATCTTCTCCCTCCACCTCATCTTCGGCAGGAGTATAATAGGTAAAGTTATCATCATCATCGTAATAGTAATATTCAAGAATGTATGCGTATACCACAACCGCACCGTAGCTAACATCTTTGTAACCCTTGATCTGAGTTACAGGAAGATCATCTATGACAGAGTTTCCATCCACGATCCTATAGTAATCAGTCTTGTAGAAATCAGAGGCACGAAGTGTATCTATGATATCATCGCTTTCGGAGAAATACCATAACACGTGCTCCTCATATTCATCTGCGGGGATATGGTATACGACATTTCCGAATTCATCCTCCTCAACGATATAATCCTCCCACAAATAGTAATAATAACTCTGATATCTCAGATACATATCTATCGCTTCAGCGGAAGGAGAAGTATTCTCTGCAAAATATCCGTCAAAGGTCTCTGCACACTCGTAATAAGTGTCACACATATAATCGAGATCCCACACCAGTTCCTCGTCATACTCTTCCGCTACCGCACCCACACAAAGGCATCCGAGTGAAAGCACCGCTGCAAGAACAAATGATAAAAGTTTTTTCATAAAGCCACCTCGTTTTTAATATTTTTTACTTATACAAAGTATAACTTACATTCCGTCAAATGTCAATAACCATACCGGAAATTCTCATCAATTGTTATCAATCCGCATCAAAACCGGGCATACCGAATTTCCGCCTTATATTCTCTACCATCTCCGACACATTCGGCACATGATATTCCTCCGGGAATATGGGGATCTGCTCTCCGTGAGAACCCGACAGCTTATCAAGTCTTATCCCAATACTCCGTATGCCTTTTGACCATATATGATTTTTCCTCAGAAGCTCATCCGCATATTTGAATATAACATTGCAGTCATCCGTAGGATGTACAAGTGTACACTGCCTCGAATACCTGACAAAATCATCACGTCTTATATTTATTGATACACATGATGTCTTGAAGCCAAGGCGACGTATCCTCTCCGATACCTTTCCGCTGAGCAAATATAAAAATCCCGAAGCATCATAGGAATTTCCGATATCCTTCGGCGGTGTTACACTGTTTCCGACCGATTTCACATCCCCCTCTCCGTCTGTCCCCGGTTCAAACCCGGAATCATCTCCGTTTGCAAACCGCCACAAGGTCTCACCGTTTTTTCCGAGCATACATCTGAGCAGATCCGGATCCTGCGTCGCAACATCTCCGATGGTGCGTAGTCCAAGCTGACCAAGTATACGTCCCGTCGACTTTCCGACGAACAAAAGATCCGACACAGGACGTTTCCATATGATATCCTTCATGCTCTCGGGAGGAAGATTCGTTGTTGCATCAGGCTTTTTCATATCCGATGCCAGCTTTGAAAAAACAAAATTGAAGCTGACACCCACCGATGCTGTTATACGAAGCTCACGCTTTATTGTTTCACGGATCTCATCCGCCACAAATGTCCCCGCCTTCTGAGTAGTCCCCTCCGGAAGCACAAGCCATGCCTCATCCATCCCGTATGGATATATCTCCGTGGAAAACCTTGAAAATATTGATCTCGCAATACTCGAATACACCTGATATTTACGGTAATGAGGAGGCACTACGACGAGTCCGGGGCACTTCATCCTCGCAGACACAGTAGGCTCACCCGTCACAACGCCGTACCTCTTTGCGTGCTCATTTTTCGCAAGCACCACCCCGTGACGCAATCTCGGATCGCCGCATACCGCCATAGGTACATTCGCAAGTCCCGGCATATCCACCGTTTCCACAGACGCAAAATAATTATTCATATCACAGTGAAGGACTGTTCGCATATGTTGTCACCTTTTCGAACAAGAGTTTTGTTTTAGTAATTGTATCACTCAAACATGAGTTTGTCAAGATATTACCCGAACTTTCCCAAAGAAATTTTGGCCAAACGCCCCTTCTCCGTCATTAACCGCCTCACTTTGATTTAAAAATCGCGCCGTGTATGACATAAATTTACCGAGGAGTGAATATATAATAACAGTCAGCAGTACAGCTTTTCGGAAATGGGGGTACATCATTGGAGCACGTTCTTTATGCGGACATACTGTTTTTCATAAATTTCAGTATGGATTTCATAACCTTGTACATAACATCAAAACTAACCTCCGGTTTTCCCTCCGGTGTACGCTTAGCACTCGCTGCGGCGCTCGGTGGGATCTACGGTACCACTACGGTAGCTATAGGGTTAGACGGCATACCCGGTGTATTCGCCACAGGTGCAGTATCCGTAATAATGGTACTGATATCCTTCGGCAAAGGCACCGTCTCCCTTATTCTTCGCAGATCCGCAGTATTCTGGGGAGGTGCTGCATTCCTCGGAGGAATAATGACGGCACTATGCTCATTCGGGGATAGCTTTGGTGCACCGGGCAGTACAACAGGCGGAACCACAGTTCTTTTTATCGGAAGTACGCTTTGTCTTTTATCCGTTAAAGCACTGTCCCATTTCAAAAAGCGCAAGACCTTACGGATAACGGTAACTTTAGGAGACAGGCACACCGTATTCGATGCTCTTTGTGACAGCGGAAATCTTGTATGTGATCCCATGACCGGAGTCCCCGTAATCATTGCCGACAGATCTGTTCTTCGCAGTATCGTTCCCGAGCTTTGTGCGATCCCTCCGACGATTTCCGAAAGACTTTCCTCAAAGCTCAGAATGATCCCCGTAAAGGGATTCGGCAAAGACGGGCTCCTTACGGGTTTCATTCCCGATTCGGTATCCGTAGCGGATACCTCCGGCAAGAAGGAATGCCGTGCCGTGATCGCCGTTGCGGATCTCGGAGAAAAATTTTTCGGCGGATACCCCGCAAATTCCCCGATGACACTTATATAAACGAAAGGCAATATCATGAAATTCTATATAAATCTCAACTATCTCACATCTCTGTTCTCACGTGCCTCTACGTGGGCAAAAGATCTGTTTCGGGCAAAGGTACAAGGAAATATTTTCTATATAAACGGCTCTGCAACACTTCCCCCTCCTCTTACGAACGAGGATGAGACCGAAGCGATCCTGCGTCTTGAGGAAGGGGATCCTGAGGCTCGTTCTCTTCTGATAGAGCATAATCTGAGACTTGTGGTATACATCGCAAGAAAATTCGAAAATACGGGAACGGGGATAGAGGATCTAATTTCCATAGGTACCATCGGTCTTATAAAAGCGGTCAACACCTACCGTGCCGACAAAAACATAAAGCTCGCCACATATGCCTCACGCTGTATCGAAAACGAGATACTCATGTATATGAGAAAAACAAACCCTCTCCGATCGGAGATATCCATTGACGAACCGCTGAATGTAGACTGGGACGGAAATGAGCTTCTTTTATCGGACATTCTCGGCAGTGACGAGGATTCGGTCAGCCGCAATATGGAAAAGGACGAGGATGAGAGAGAGATACGTGCCGCCGTAGACAGCCTTGATGAACGTGAACGTGTAATAATAAAGCTGCGATACGGGCTTGACGGCGGTCGTGAGCGCACACAGAAAGAGGTTGCCGATATGCTCGGTATTTCTCAGTCTTACATATCAAGACTTGAAAAAAAGATAATAGAACGGTTAAAGGAATCTATCGGTGAGAAGATTTAAAATTATTCAAATATTTTTTTAAAAACCTATTGCAATTTAGGTTTTAATGTGGTATACTTCATAGAGTAATGCATATTTATCAAGCACGGAATGAGGTGAAATCATGAAAGCTGGAATCCATCCTGATTACAAGGAAGTTCAGGTTCGCTGCGCTTGCGGTGAGACCTTCACCACCCGTTCTGCAAAGGCTGATGCTAACGGAGAGCTGCGCGTGGATATTTGTTCCAAGTGCCATCCTTTCTTTACCGGTAAGCAGAAGCTGGTAGATACCGGTGGACGCGTAGACAAGTTCAACAAGCGCCGTAACATGGGCAAATAAGTTGACAGTCTGTAGTTGAAAAGTGTCGGACAAGATTTATGTCTTGTCCGATTTTTTCGTATTATCACTGTTATAAGCTCATAAAAACCACAAATTTATTACTTTGTTTTGATATCGATACACTCAAAAAAAGTAATTTTGATATTTTATGCGTATATTATATAACGATAAGTTGTTTATATTATCAGGGAGGTCATTATGTCTGAGCTTTGTGTAAGAGAACTATATCTTGAAAGAGAAAAATTTCTGTTATCTGAATTTGCTTTTCCCTCTTCTTCTTCTGCGGGCAGAGAACACCCATGTCCTCCCTGCCCCAACAGAACTGATTTTCAGAGGGACCGTGACCGTATCATTCATTCAAAATCATTTCGCAGGCTCATGAGAAAGACTCAGGTTTTTCTCTCTCCTTTGGACGAGCATTA
>SVQM01000074.1 GCA_015065335.1 Oscillospiraceae bacterium
TCGTTACACAGCCACAGGCTGAACTTGAATCCCATCTCACGGAGATTGTAAAAGAAGGTGTAATCGGAGCTTACGTTCTCGGGAAGCCACTCGGGAACATAGAAGCGGTCTTTATCCCACTTTTTCTCAATGGAAGTATCGTAGATCTTACTCATCCACTGAGGCTCAAGGCCCACCATATCACAGGCGATCTTCTCACGACGGAACATCTTACAGTCCCACAGCATCTCACGGCAGCAGGTCTGCTCGTTGAGAACGAAGGTGTAGCCGTATGCGAATCTGGGGAGCATTACGGGCTTACCGACGATAGAGGTGTAACGCTCTACGATGTCTTTGAGATTGTGACTCTTAGGCAGGAAGAGATAAATATCAACGCCACCCTTACGGGACTGTACGGTGATATGATCGGGATCATCCGCACCGAGATCGTAGGTGTGCACGTATGTACAGGAAACGAGCATTCCCCATCCGTCGGAGCTCATTACGTAAGGAACGGGGCCGTAGGACACTACGTTCTTTACGTCCATTCTTGCCTTCTTACCACGGCGTGCAATGCTTGTACGGTCGTTATCACCAAGTCCGAAAAGTCTCTCACCTTCGGAGAGATCCAGCTTCAGTGTGAATCCGCCGCCTCTGTACTCATTGCCGTTATAATCGGCAACGGAGATGTTCAGTTCACGCTTTGCGCCGCCTACGGTGATAGTACCGTCAGCATTTACACGGACGGACATTCCGCCATACTCAACCGCATTCGCAGTCTCGGCAGCCTCAAGGTCTTCGCCCTTGGCAAAGATCCCGTATCTCTCAAAGAGAGTCTCACGGTACCTGCCGTCCTTGCCTGCTCTGATGCGAACGATCCCATCAGCCACAAAACGGACTTCAAAATCCGTACCTTTAGTGTTAAGTGTATACATTTTCCCTCCAAGAAAATTGAATTTTATTTTTCCATGGGGCTTTGCCCCATACCCCACCAAAGACCTTTTTGAAAAAAGTTCTTTGGAAACTCAAAAACTTACAAATAATTATTTTTGATATGTGTCCCAAAGCTTTTTGAAGTTCCAAGAAACTTTTTCTCGAAAAAGTTTCTTGGCCGGGTTTGGGACGGAGTCCCAATATAGTCTCCCCATCATCCCTCAATAGCGGCTTTCTTTGTAAAGATCGCATGGATCCTGTCCATATCGAACTTCTCCGAACGGTCGAAGTTGTAGATACCGTTCGTTTCCTGATACACGTCGGTAAGCTGGGTATAGCAGAATGCGCAGATCCCCGGATTGTCAAGGAGTGCCGTGGTCAGTCCCTCAAGACGGGTGTAGAACTCCTCAATATCCTTTGGCGCTTCGCCGTATCCCCATGCTCCGTCAGCAGATTTGGATACCCACTGGATCCCGCCATACTCCGACACGAAGAAAGGCTTCTTATAATCGTAGTGAACAGGCTGTCCGTTCTCGTGGAGCCAACCCTCTCCGGTAATGAGTGCCTCGTAATTTTTTCTGAGCTCCTCCGGATTCTGGTTATAATCGTGCACGTCGTAAATGTCGTGCTTAGGTGTATGATAATATCCCGATGTGTCGATAACGGGACGCATGGGATCGAACGCCTTTGCCACATCGTAAGGAAGCGTATGCGTCGCTTCATGACGGTTGCCACCTGTCTCATTAAGGGGGCACCAGCCGATTATTGCGGGACTGTTGTAATCTCGCCACAGCTCCTCGATCCACTCGGGAAGCATAGATGCAACAGCCTCGGGGAGAGATGTATTAAGTCCCCAGTTGGGATACTCTCCCCAGAGGAGATACCCCATAGTATCAGCATGATAGATAAGTCTCGGCTCAAATACTTTCATATGCATTCTTGCACCGTTGAAGCCTGCCTTCATGGACAGTTCAACGTCACGGCGGAGAGCCTCGTCAGAGGGTGCAGTATAGATTCCGTCGGGATAATATCCCTGATCCAGCACCAGTCTCTGGAACACGGGACGGTTGTTCAGCTCAAGAGCCTTTCCACGTATAGCGATCTTTCTCATACCGAAATATGTGTCGACCTTATCATCACCTACGGTGATGGTCATATCGTAAAGCTCGGGCTTGCCCACATCCCACAGATGGGGCTCCTTTACGGGAAGTGTGAATCTCACCACAGCCGCATTTGCAGTGACGGTAACGTCAGCCACAGCTTCGCCCTTGTAGGATACTGCAGCGGTAAGAGTACCGTTGTAGTGATCTCCCTCAAGATATACCTCAACATCAAGGCACTCACGGTCTATGTCGGGAGTCATCTTCAGATTCTTTATGTAAGTCTTCGGTACTCGCTCGATCCATACGGTCTGCCAGATTCCGGTGCATCTTGTGTACATGCATCCGTGATTGTTGTACATGTGTGACTGCTTACCTGAAGGCTGAAGAGGATCACGAACATCATTCTTCACCCACAAAACAAGGGTGTTCTCACCATCCTTTACCGCATCGGTGATGTCGAATGCAAAGGGTGTATAACCACCGAAGTGTGAGCCTATCTTAGTATCGTTCAGCCATACCTCACACTTATAGTTTACCGCACCGAAGCGAAGAACAAGTCTCTCCTTTTCGGAGTCAAATGCAGGGGCATCAAACGTGCGTCTGTACCAAACAGACTTTACGAAATCGACGTACTCCACACCGGAAAGCTTTGACTCTATTACAAAGGGTACGTTTATCTTCATCGAATAAGGAATATGCAGAATATCTCTGTCAAGGCCGCTTTCGCCATGATCAAATTCAAGATCCCACACTCCGTTAAGATTTGTATAAGTATCATCCCCACGCCTAAGTTGCGGACGGGGATATTCGGGTCTCGGAATACTCATAAAGGTCTCCATCGGGATAGATTTTGTACTCAAACGGGCACAATTTCCCACTGTTTTAAATTGTACAAAAACAGGTCGGGAAAGTCAATAGTTATTGACATTTTTGTGGGATAATTTTACCTTGTTTTTACGTACCGGTAATTTTGGACTTTTATAATGTACTATATTTATTTAAAGCTTTTTTGGTAGAGCGCGAGACCCCTTTTTTCTCGAAAAAAGGGGTCTCGCACAATAATTAATATTCACTTTCCCGCAGCTTCTCCTGCGAGTTTGCCTGTAGAAAATGCGATCTGCAGATTATATCCGCCGGTATATGCGTCAACATTTATGATCTCTCCTGCAAAAAACAGGCCCTGTATCTTCTTTGCCGCCATGGTACCCGGGGCAATTTCTTTCACATCGATTCCGCCTCTTGTAATGATAGCTTCATCAATGGGCCGGAATCCTGTGGGAGTATATGTCAGATCCTTTAGAAGTCCGCAAAGGCGTCGCCTTTCTTCCTTGGTCACATTACAGGACTTCTTATGAGGATCGATGCCGGAACGGTAGATCACCTCGGGTATCAGCACTCTCGGCAAAAGATCCCCGAGAGAATTCGCAAAATCCTTCACAGAATATTTTGTCAGATCTGATACGAGCCGTCCGTCGAGTGTTTTCTCATCAAGAGCAGGCTTCATATCGATATGCATAGTGTAATTCTCTGCACCTTCACGCATATGAGCAGATGCAGAAAGAACGAGGGGACCTGACAAGCCAAAATGAGTAAACAGCATCTCTCCGAGCTCGGAGAACACTACCTTTCCCTTCTTGTTCTTCACTGTAAGTGTTACATTTTTAAGAGACAGTCCCGACATATCCGCCGTATCCTCGTCAGTAATAACGGGGATAAGAGACGGCTCAGGCTTCTTAATACCGATCCCAAGCTTTTCTGCAAACTTGTACCCGTCACCCGTCGATCCCGTACCGGGATAAGACGCACCACCCGTTGCAACTATAACCGATCCTACGGATATCTCATCTCCGCCGACCATTATACCGACAACAGCTTTTTCACCGTCCTCACCGTCAGTAACAATATCCGTCACAACTGAATTGTATCTGATCTTCACACCTGCATCCACCGCTGCACGTTCAAGTGCATTTGCAATATCGTGAGCACTGTCGGACACAGGGAATACACGTCTGCCTCGTTCGGTTTTAAGAGGTACACCAAGTCCTTCGAAAAAAGCCATCACATCGTAAGGAGTAAATTTATTTGCAGCACTGTATAGAAATTTAGAATTTTCCGGAACGGCCTCCATAAATTCCTGAACGGTACAGTTATTTGTGACGTTACATCTTCCCTTTCCCGTTATCCTCAGCTTTCTGCCGCTTCTGTTGTTCTTCTCAAAAACCACAACAGACGCACCGCAATTTGCCGCACTGAGTGCCGCCATAAGTCCGGCAGGACCGGCACCCACAACGGCAACATCAAATAAATTCCCGCGCATTATTCGTCCTCACTTTTTCTGTGGGGAGCTCCGTAAACCTCGTATTCCTCCCAAACTCCCTCAAGCCTTCCGAGAGTTGCGGAAAGCTCACTTTGTCTCTTGTTTGCTGCCGCCGCAATAATGGCATTTATAATACTGAGCGGTGCTACCAGAGAATCTGCAAATGATGCCATGTCGCTTCTTGCAGTCAGCACCTCCGCCGCACATCGTGCAATAGGTGATGATACGCTGTCTGTGATCGCAATCACCTTTGCCCCTGCAGATGCGGCAAAAGCTGCAGCTTTTGCGATGTTTGATGAATACCTCGGAAAACTGATAGCGATCATAACATCATTTTCCTTGATCTTCATAAGCTGCTCAAAGATCTCACTTCCACCTGAGGACCTTATAAATTTAACATTATCGTAGATGGTATCCAGATAATAATACAAAAACTGTGCAAGAGCCGCAGAGGAACGAACTCCGGTAATATAGATATTACCTGCATTGTCAATAGCATCAATTGCACGATTGAAGCTGTCTCTTGATAGATTTTCCATGGTATAACGTATCTTTTCCATATCGGAGGTAAGCACGTTTCCCGGGATATCATCTCCAAGTCGCATCTCAGACAGTTTTATTCTTTGAACAGATGTAAGCCTGTGGCGTGATGCATCCTGAACTTTTTGCTGAAGCATGGGATATCCGTCAAGTCCAAGCTCCGCAGCAAAACGAACAACCGTGGATTCGGAAACACCTGCTGCCGTACCGAGAGTCTGTGCAGTCATATATGCCGCAGATTCAAAGTGTTCAAGAAGATAGTCTGCCACCAAGCGATGTCCCTTTGACATACCGTCACGTTTTTCTCTTATAAGGTCAAGTATATCGTTCTGCATATAAACCTCTCAAAATTTAATTTTGCGTGGGAGGACTGCTTTTTTTCATCCAACATCTTCCACGCTAAAAATCGTACATGATACCGCCCAAACAGCCCGGAGAATGTCCGGGCTGTTTCGTATTTATCTGATCAATACTCTACGGTCTTTCTGTTACCGGTGATATAATCACGCTCAAGTCTCAGCTCGCCCGCTTCCATGCGGAATATTCTGTCAGCTCTCTCAGCAATAGCCATATCGTGAGTTACCATTACGAGAGTCATACCGAATTCTTCTCTTGTCTTAAAGAGAAGATTCAGAACTTCATCCGCATTCTTACGGTCAAGTGCTCCGGTAGGCTCATCCGCCATGATGATGTCGGGATTGTTGATAAGCGCACGGGCAATAGCAACTCTTTGCTGCTGACCACCCGAAAGCTCACTGGGAAGGTGATTGAGACGATCACCGAGATCAAGAGTCTCAACGAGATGACGGAGATTCTCCTGATACTCCATATCGGGCTTATTACACATCATCGTGGGGATAAGGATATTCTCAAGAGCAGTAAACTGAGGGATCAGATTATGCTTTTGGAAAATAAATCCCATATTCTCCCCGCGGAAACGTCCGAGCGCATCGTGACCAAGCTTTGTGATCTCAGTCTCATTGATAATGACACGTCCCGCATCGGGCTTATCAAGTCCCGCACAAATGTGAAGGAATGTGGACTTACCGGAACCGGAGGTACCGATAATTGCAACAAATTCACCTTTTTCAACTTTTATATTTGCGCGATTTACAGCGGTAATAACAGAGTCGGACTGCTTGTACTGCTTTATCACGCTATCTGTTTGAAGCATATATTCAGCCATTTTATCAAATCCTTTTCTATGTATATTTTATCGTCCGATCAGTCGCCGTATTCACCGGCACCGCCGTTTTGGAGCGTAAAGCGATTTTTGTAGTAACTTCTGAAGGGAATGTACGCAGAAAGGAATCCGCATGCCACAGATACTACGATGCTTATAAGAAGTGCGTACCAAGGCATATAGAAAGCATAGCGAACATTCTCATGGGTAAAGTAAGGCATTATTACGTTGTACACATAGAACAGCGCATAGCTTCCGAGGAAGCTGAGCACAGTACTCACCACAAGTGAAAGTCCGGCCATTATAAGACCGCCCTGAACATAGATCTGACGTATCTCCTTCACCTTTGCACCGAGAGCCTGAAGAATATTGAACTCAGACTCACGCTTCATGTAGTAAAGTCCCTGAGAGAAGAACCACATGATGGGAGAGATCACAAGAAGAAGGATCGAGATACACACATAGAGTTCATTATTATGTTTATCAGCCGCAACATTGTTTCTTGAGATCTGATATGTATTCTCTACGTTACCGTTGTAATAATTCTCACGGCTCCACTCACGGATGGAGTCCTCAAGCTCATCAAGCTTTTTGGAATCAAGAGACTGGTCAATGAAAATATCGAGCTTATTGGTCTTAGGTGTGTCACCTGTGATCAATTCGTAGCTGTCTGCTGAGAGGAATACAGGCATTTCACCGGAGGGGATATCTGTAAGGATAGCTCCGATAGTGAAAGGAACATATTCATAATCAAAGCGCTTGATCTGCTCACGGAGAAGGTCCTCACCGGTGATTTTGCTATCGATGGGCTTCTTTCCTTCATCGGTACGGACAGCAATATAAATAGTATCACCCACATCATATTTAAATGTGGCAATATTTGAAATTGATTCACCGATTATAACGGTATTTTCATTTTTGATAGATTCAAGATCACCCTTAACGGTGTAGAACTTCTCAAACACGCCTATCTGATCAACACTTGTAGCATTGTATGACACCATGGATGATGCCTGAAGAGACTCGGGGAGTGCATCTCCATTCACATCCTTTTTCGCATCACCGGTATAATCTATGACATCAGACGCCATAAACTTCACGTCGGAATCATCCACAAGGATATGCGATTCGATACCGTTTGCGATCATGGAATTTCCTGCGACCTGAACAGCTTCGACGCCTTCAAAATTATAGAGTGAGTTTATGATCTCATTTTCCTTGGCTGTCTTATCCTCATCGTCACTGTAATTGAAGAAATACGCATCTTCAAGATTTACTTTAAAATCAGGACGCTTATACTCAAGATCAGTGGTATAGATATCGGCAAGATAAAGTCCCATAATGAAGAACGCACAGAAAACTATAGCTGTTGCAAGAAGTGAAGCACTGTGCTTACGGAAACGCCATGCAGAGTAAAGCTCGTACTTCGTGGGGAATTTCTTCTTGAAGATATTTATTGAATGCTTGGGAGAAGAAACAAGGTTTGAGTTATCCTGAGTAACTATAAGAGACATAGGCTGACGGATCGCCATTATTCTCATGGGGAAGAACACGGCAAACAGCACTACGATCAGGCTGAAGATGAATACCTGCAGGAACACGAGAGCACTGAAGGTGAACTCAAATCCCGAAGGCAGATAAATGAGATAAACAACTACAGTAGAAAGAATAACGGAAGGAATGAAGGTAATACAGGAGATCATGAACATCTCCCAGAAGGCTGTAATGAACAGCTTTTTGAAATCCGCACCGTATGTCATATAGACACCGTATGTAAACTTATACTGGTTCACTCGAATATTATAGAGAGATGTCATTAAGAATATTGACAGACCGAGAAGAACTGCGGAAATAAGATAATATTCAGCATTACCTGCAGCAATGTTACTGTTTATCAAAAGACGAGGAGACTCGTAAAAGTAGAACGTATTATCAGTTCCCGCACCTTCAATAAGAGCACCGGTGTCCTCTTCTGCATTATAATAATCCTTTTTAAACTGATTCAGATATTTTTCAGGATCATTTTTCGTGAATTTAATACGGATATCATAATACTTATCACCGATATCATCAACAGATTCCATTTCTTCGGTGATAGTGTAATACTTAGCCGCCTCAACAACTTCTCCTCTGTACGTTTTAACCCTGTCGTACTGAGTTTCATTCAGATGAGTGAGCATGATATCATAATCATACACCTCTGTTGCGGAAGCACGCTCTACTACCTCATTATTGTAGGCAGAGATGGTCATGATACCGTAAAACATCTGAACGATGAGAAGTGCTATAAAAAAGTATATGTACTGCTTAAAATTGAAAAATATACTTTTTCTTGCGATAGTAAGACTTCTCTTGAGATATTCAAGTACTCCAAATAATCTTTCCAAGATCTTTGTCGGACCGATGATGGTCCTTTCCTCCTTTTCCTTGTTTTTAAAAACTCAAATTGCGAAAATGAAAATGAACATCAACAATGTTTGATTTTTAGTCACAAACAACAATATTATAAATATTATATTCACAAAAATATACCTTATTTTGTGAACAGATATTAAACTGCAATATTTCTAAAGATCATACCGTCCTTCAAGAGCACGTCTCATGGTAAGTTCATCGGTATACTCAAGATCGCCCCCCACGGGAACCCCGTTTGCGATACGGCTTGTTTTTATTCCAAGAGGTGATATGAGACGTGAAAGGTACATAGCCGTAGTCTCACCCTCTACTGTTGGGTTTGTAGCAAGGATTACCTCCTCCACTTTCCCATCTCCAAGTCTGGTCAAAAGATCTTTTATTGTCAGATCATCGGGTCCCACACCCTTCATAGGGGAGATAGCACCGTGAAGCACATGATACAGTCCCCTGTATCCCTTAGCTCTCTCAACCGCTGCAACAGCACGGAAATCCTCAACAACACATATCTGAGAATGATCTCTTTCCGGATCCCTGCAAACGGAACAAAGCCCCTCTCCGGAAATATTTCGGCATACGGGGCAATATCCTATATCTGTTTTCACGGAAATAAGGGCATCTGCAAACTCTCTTACATCCTCCTCACTCATATCGAGTACGGAAAATGCCATTCTGAGAGCACTTTTCCTTCCGACACCGTCTATCCTTCTAAAGCAATCTGAGAGCTTTTCTATCTGCTCAATATATTCAGCCATTTATCAGAAAAGTCCGGGCATACTGAGAGAGCCGGTGATCTTCGACATCTCGTTCGAATTTGTCTCGCTGACCTTCTTTATCGCCTCATTAACACCGGCAATAAGAATATCCTGCAGTGTCTCGATATCATCGGGATCAACGATCTCGGGATCGATCTCAATAGCAGTGATCTCATTCTTGCCGTTGATCTTCACGGTAACGGCACCGCCACCTGCCTGGACCTCATATTCTTTTGCATCAAGCTCCTCCTGAAGTGCAGCCATTTCCTCCTGCATCTTCTGAGCCTGACGGATCATTCCGTTCATATCTGTAGGGCCACCGCCCATTCCCTTAGGAAGTCTTGCTTTCATTTTTATTTCTCCTTAAAATGTAGTATTTATTATTTTGGCATCGCCTCAGGCGATCACATTTTAATTTAGTCAAAAGCCGAAAAGATCATCTGCAGGAGAAGTTTTTTTAACCTCCTGAGCTTTTTCTACAATCACCGAAGGAAGCTTGTCGCATACGCCCGATAAAAGAAATGCTTCGGCTATCGCACGAACAGTTTCCTCTTTCGATAGCATCTGATACGCAAATGATTTATCAGGTATAAGTCTCACAGTTGTACCGTCATCTGATATCTCTGCCTTTGATTCTCTGAAAAACAGCACCATAGACGGAGTCGTCTGTCCGAGCTTTTCAACAACTGCACTTATATCATCCACAGGTAAAAATCCGCAATCACCGTTTTCTGCAATTGACGAACTTTCATCCTTTACAGGAGCATTTTCATCCGTCACGGGTACCGCAACTAAAACCTGCTCTGCAGATACATTCTTCGCTTCATCAGCAGACTGATATACAGGCACAGCCCCTGCACTGAGCAGCTTCACCTTATCCTCAAGCTCGGATATACGAGCAAGAAGCGCCTCGGGAGATGAATCTGCCGCCGGCTGACACATTTTCACAAGAGACAGCTCTGCAGTGATCCTTTTCGTTGCGGGAGAACGCACCATTGTCTTCATGGCATCATCAAGCACTCCCGACTGATACACGAGCACACCGAGTGGGAACATTGCTGCAGTTTCACGAAGCATTTCAGCCTCGCTCTCTGTAATATCAAGATAGGACTTAAAATCCTCGGCATATTTTGCAACGAGCATATCTCTCCAAAAAGATATAAGCTCCTGCCAAAATACGGAAACATCCTTTGTTTCCGCAATCTCGGCTATGACTTTGAAAAGAGTCTTCATGTCTCTTTTTGCCACAGCCTTTGCAGTATCGCAAAGAGCAGTATATCCCGATACTCCGAGAGTATCATGTACGTGCTCATCGGTAACAGCCGCACCGCCGCCGGAGCAAAGCTCAAAAAGGCTTACGGCATCTC
Source organism: Oscillospiraceae bacterium (assembly GCA_015065335.1). Classification (GTDB taxonomy): domain Bacteria; phylum Bacillota; class Clostridia; order Oscillospirales; family CAG-272; genus UMGS1312. Next base: position 10,590 of record SVQM01000074.1, read on the forward strand.
TCATACCGCCTTCGGCAATGCGAGCGATCCGTTCTGCGGCTGAATCCTCAAGGGTTATACCTTCAGCATCCGCAATAAAGTGTAGACGCTTTTTTATATCATCGATTCCGATACGTCTGAAATCGAAACGCTGACATCTTGAGATTATGGTTGCAGGGAGCTTATGAAGCTCAGTTGTAGCAAGAATAAACAGCACATGCTCAGGCGGCTCCTCAAGAGTTTTGAGGAGTGCGTTAAAAGCGCTGGTCGAGAGCATATGCACCTCGTCGATGATATACACTCGTTTTTTAAGCATAGCGGGAGCATATGTGACCTCATCACGAAGATCTCTGATGTTATCGACGCCGTTGTTCGATGCGGCATCCATTTCCACCACATCGGTAGTAGCACCGCTGTCGATGGCAACACAAGCCTCGCATTTCCCGCAAGGATTTCCGTTCACGGGTGAAAGACAGTTTACAGCCTTCGCAAGGATCTTTGCAGAGGTAGTCTTACCGGTACCTCTCGATCCGCAAAAAAGATAGGCGTGAGATACCCGTCCCTCTGCCGCCTGATATTTCAGAACGGTAGTGATATGCTCCTGACCGCATACGTCATCGAACACAGAAGGACGGTATTTACGGTATAAAGCAAGATGCACAGGTCTCACCCCTTCGGTTATTTCTTTATTATTTGAAAAAACCGCGCCAAACGCACGGTTACCATGCCACGATCAGCGTCCAAATAAGACCATACACCCAAAGCTCGGACTAAGCGTTCCACCCGCTTTCCGATGCTCCTGCTCAGAACAGGCAACCTCGTGGCACATCTGCGACACTGCTTAATGCTGCTTGGTTCCCCACCTGACATGGTTCACAGCTGCAAATTGCACAAGACCCATCCCT
>SVQM01000075.1 GCA_015065335.1 Oscillospiraceae bacterium
CTGCTTATTTCGGATAGATTCTGAGATAGCCTCTTTGAGTGCATCACCGGAAAGATCCTTGAAATCATTATCCGCAAGATACTTCAACTTCAGCTCATTAGGAGTACCGATAAGTCCATCAGTAAATGCAGGAGATACAACGGGATCGGCAAGCTCCCATATCTTTCCTTGAGGATCCTTGAAAGCACCGTCTCCGTAAACCATTACTTCTACATGCTTTCCTGTAGCATCAAGAATATTCTTCTGAATGCTCAGCACAAGATCCTTACACTCTCTCGGGAAGAGCTTCACCTTATCTTCAGTTGATTTGTTAGATCCGAGAAGACCGTATTTCTCATTACATCCGCTTCCGTTTACAGGAGATGTGAGTATCTCATCAAGTCCGAGGACGATCTTTGCACCTGCGGATTTGAGGATCCTCTTAGTACGTGCTCTTGTATGAATGTCACAAGTCAAAACACAATCAGTATAATCAAGGATAGCCTTAGCTTGATTTGCAAATACGATCTCCACCTCAGCACCGCACTCTCTTATGAGATCACCGTAATAGGCAACATAGTCGACACCTGTAAACTCATGCTTATTCTCACCAAAAAGCTCTCTGTACTTCTCAAGTGAGAGAACATCAGAATAAGGATTCACTCCTGCCTCATCGATCTTATCGATGCTGACGAGCTCATTACCCACCTCATCGGAAGGATAGCTGAGCATAAGGACTATTTTTTTTGCACCCTTTGCGATTCCTCTGAGACAAATTGCAAAACGATTACGGGAAAGAATAGGAAAAATAACACCAATAGTCTCACCGCCAAGCTTTGCACGAACATCTGCGGCAATATCATCAACAGATGCATAGTTTCCCTGAGCTCTTGCAACTATAGACTCAGTTAAAGAAATAACATCCTTGTCACGAAGCTCAAAGCCTTCGTTTTCAGCAGCCTCAATTACGCTGTCAGTAACGATACGAGCAAGATCATCGCCTTCTCTAATAATAGGGCAACGAATACCTCTTGAAACTGTTCCTACACTGCGTTTTTTCTCATCCATGGTTATATTTACCTTTCATAATTGGATTATATCCATTTAATGCATTTCAACATAAGTGCGAAGTCGGAAGATACCTCCCTATAAAAACCACACTCTGTATTATATCAAATTTTGCACCTCAGTGCAATAGATAATTTTGAGTTATTATTTATTTTTATCTTAAAATTATTGTTCTATTTCAACAACTCCGGGTTCATCGCAAACCTCAAGCTTATCCGCTTTAATAATGAGATATTCCTTTCCGTCCTCCTCATATGTTTCAACGATACCGGAAACTCTTACAAAAGACTCATCCGTAGGCTTATCACCTTCATAGGATATTCTGAACCCCAATCTTTTATAATTATCTGTAGAGTGGTCATGATCCTCGTGACAATGCTCACGTACCTTACGATATACCTGGTAGTACATCTCACTTTGGAACATCTCCGCCATGTACTCTCCCTCAAACTCAATACGTTTTCCGACAAAATCGGCGGAATAATCGTACACTTCGTTTACTGCGGCAATATATTTCTCATCAGTGATCTTATAGGTATCACCGTCCTTTACGAGATTTCCTCTCGAAGCTCCTGAATCGTCATCATGCACATGTTCTGTTGTTGCTGCAGTCGTAGTTTCAGCCTTATCTTTATCATTTCCGCATCCGGAAAGAAGGACTGCAGACAAAACAAGCATTGTTAGTATGTTCTTTTTCATTTTTCAAATTCCTTTTTTATGATTGCTTTTTACCATTCCCTCTTTTAAAAAGCCTATCAGGCTAAACACGGCAAACACGATACCGTTTGTAACGACAACCGCAGAGCCCGGAGGGATCGATATGATATGTGATGCTACCACGCCTACAAAAAAGCATGAAAGAGATACAATTGATGATGAGATCACTACAGCTCTGAAGCTTTTGAACAGTCTCATCGAAGTAAGAGACGGAAAAATTATCAGAGCTGATATAAGAAGAGTCCCCATCATTCTCATTCCGAGAACGATAGTTACGGCGGTGAGAGAGGCTATCATGATGTTGTAGCCACCAACAGGTACACCTGCCGCACCCGCAAAATTCTCATCAAATGTAACGGCAAATATTTTGTGATAAAACAGCACAAACAACGCAACGACCACAGCCGCCACAGCAAGACTGAAATATGCCTCACCTTCCTTTATGGTGAACATATTACCGAACATATAGCTGCCAACATCTACATTCGTTCCTGCTTTATACATGGCAATATAACCTATTGCAAGAGAAAGTGTAGACAGCACTGCTATAGCCGCATCTCCTCCGATACTGCTGTTTTCGGTTATTCTTAGAAGAACCACCGCACAAACAATTACGACGGGTATCGTTATCACAAGATTGACATCAGCCGCACCGAGAGCACTTGAGAGTGCAAGGATCGCAAATCCCACGTGAGATAGTCCGTCACCGATCATTGAATACTTCTTAAGCACAAGGCTTACGCCGAGAAGTGCCGCACAAAGAGCAACGGCACCTCCTACCGCCATCGCACGCAGTGCAAAAGAATAGGAGAAGAATTCTGATATCTGACCAAAGATACCGTTCATACCGCACCTCCTTTACACTCATCACAGGTACATCCGAGGAAATGCTTGCCCATACGGTTTTTTCTGTATTCATCAGCTGTTCCGAAAAAGCTTGAAACAGGATCGATATGAAGAATCTTTGAGGCATATCTGACTGCCGAAGGAATATCGTGTGACACCATCACCACAGACATACCGTCATTTTCATTGAGATCCTTGATTATCCCATAGAGCTGTGATGTTATAACAGGATCAAGTCCCGATGCAGGTTCATCAAGTATCATGATCTTACCGGCTGCACAGATAGCCCTCGCAAGCTGAACTCTCTGGCGCTGTCCGCCTGAAAGCTCTCTTACACACTTGTTCCGTATATCGGTTATACCAAGTCTTTCCATGGCATTTTCCGCCCTTTTCTTTTCATCCTTGGTAAAAAACGGACGAATTCCCATGCCATTAAGAAGACCACTTGTGACAACCTCATACACAGTAGCAGGAAAATCTTTTCCCGTAATTATATTCTGAGGCACATAACCCACATCACGCTTTGTCAGTCCGTCACCGAATATTATTCTGCCTGACATCTGACGCTTCAACCCCACAAGTGTTCTCACAAGCGTTGTCTTTCCTGAGCCGTTTTCTCCCACTATGCACATATAGTCACCCGGATCGACATTAAAGCTCAGGTCTTTCACAACGGGACGTCCCTCATACGCAAGAGCAAGTCCCTCGCAGATTATATAAGACATACATCCTTCCTTTATTTTTCATTTACAAATAATGTTTTAAGTGATTGAAGATTCCTGTTCATCAGATCCACATACGTAATACCGTCATTAAAATCATCGGTACTTACCGTATGACATGAATAAAATGTCAAAACCTTGGCACCGGTAGCCTCGGCAACAGTCATTGCCACGTTTCCCGTTGACATATCCATTTTGAATACAGCAGGTATATTCTCCTCCCTGACCTTTTCGATCAGGAATTGCACAGTCTTGCTTGAAGGCTCTGTAGATGCAGCACACCCCGAAAAAGCCGCATAATATCTTATTCCGTATTCCTCGCAGAAATAAAGCAGCGGAAATCTGTCTGCAACAACTATGATCGGAGCTGCGGTATTGGCAGTAAGATCACGAAAACCTTTATCCAGCATCTCAAGCTCACTCTTCAGAATTCCGTAATTTTCACGAAATAACTCGGACGCTTCGGGCATCTTTTCACACATTGCTTCACAGACAGAATCTGCAATAGTCATTGCATTAACGGGAGATGTCCATACGTGTTCATCATAATCAACATGATCTATGGCACCGTGATCATGAAGATGCTCCTCTGTCTCCGCAACAGACTCGATATCCTCCTTAAGTGGTTCTTTCACAACATCCATAAGTGAGAGCACTATCTTATCGGAGGTATCTACCGATTCAAGCATATCAAACACCCATGAATCAGATTCTCCTCCGGTACAAATAAATATATCGCAGTCATGGACAGCAGCGATATCCTTAGATGAGGGATCATAGTCATGACTCTCTTGCCCCGGTCCTATAAGCACCTTGATATTAACATTTTCCGCATCTCCCGCAATACTTCTTGCAAAATCGTACTGTGGAAATATGGTACAAACGATATCAAGAGCTCCGTCATCCTTATCTTTTCCGCTGCATCCAACACAGAAAAGCATGGAAAAGATCAAAAAAAGTACTGATATTTTTCTCATTAAATTAATCCTTAATGATTGTGTTTTTTTCTTACATTTCTAAAATTGTCGGCAGCAGCTTCAATTGAAAAATCATTTTTAATGGTTTCAAATGCTGCATACGACATTTCTTCAAGCTTACCTGAAGAAAGAATTTCTTCAAGCTCTTTTGCGATCGTTTCTGCATCAGCGGAGCTAAGGATAACACCGTTTTCTCCATTGATTACAAAATCGGGGATACCACCGGCAGGAGATGCAAGAGCAGGTACTCCGAGTGACATCGCCTCAAGTACACTACCGGGAACTCCTTCGGCATCTGTAGGAAACAGAAGTACCCGACATACGGAAAGCTCCTTTGCGGCACTTTCGGGATCGAGCCATCCGGTGATTCTTATATAGTCCTCCGCCTTCAGATCCTTTATCAGAGCATTTGCATCATCCTCAAGAAGACCACCGCCGATTATGCGAAGCTCATATTCGGGGAATTTTTCATGGATCATGGAGAAAGCTTTTATAGAATCATCGATATGCTTTCCCTCGCAAAGCCTGCAAAACATGGCGACCTTCATATGTCGCTCATTAAAGGGGACCGGTACAATATCTCGCTCCGGCACAAAAAGGCTGATACAATCCCGCAAAAGCTCATCGGAGGGATGCCACTGATCGAAAACAGAAGCAGATTCCGCACATATATAAGAAGCCTTATTCATCATATGCTTTATAAGCTTAACGGAAAAGCCTTAAGTGTTCTCACCGAATACTCTGCCGTACACGAAATAATTTGTTTCTGCCTTTCTAAACCTTGCAGCAGTAAAAGCACCTATCATTTTATCAGCGATCCAAAAATAGACAACATCGTCACGCCTCAGTTTAAACAGAAGGGAGAAAAACATTTTTATTTGAAGGAAAATGAACGAAATAAGCTTAAATATTCCCTTTCCGCCATATCGGTACGATTTGATCGTTATCGCATCAGATACTCCGGGGAGACCGTCTCTAGGCATTCTTGCGCCGATAACCTCGGGGGCATATCCTGCGTGAGACATCACTCGTATAAATTTCCCAAGACTTATGGCAGGAGAATTATTATGAAGCGGCATAGGATTTGTTATTACATATACTTTTCCCATGTAAGACCTCCACGGTGCATGGCAACTATATATCATCATATATTGTACCACATCATAAATACAATTTCAACAAAAAATGTAAAAGTCCTGCCGGAGCATGGCAGGACTTACATTTTATAGAGTTATGCACCCATCTCGTTGAACTTCTTGGTAAACTGGCTCTTCTTGTGAGCTGCAGCATTCTTATGAAGAATACCGTGACCTACAGCCTGATCTACCTTCTTTACTGCAGCCTTGTAAGCCTCAGCAGCTACAGCCTTATTTCCGCTCTCTACAGCGGCATAGTACTTCTTGATGATGGTCTTCATCTGGCTCTTGAACATTCTGTTGCGAAGATTCTTTGCCTCAGCAACCTTCACACGCTTCTTTGCAGACTTGATATTCGGCATTGTGTGCTCTCCTTAAATTTCAAAATTATGTTACACGGAAGCCTGAGAGGGTGCCCCCGATGTAGACTTTCATACATTTGTAGATTATATCATACTTCAAAGATAATTGCAATACCTTTTTCGCAAAAAACTAAAGTTTTTTTGTTTTTTTATTATATTATTTGGTTTTTCTCAAATTTAGAAAAAAATCAAAAAACTTTTATTTTTCTGTTGACAAAAGAAATCCTTTGTGATATAATGTACAGGCTGTGGCGGAGTAGCTCAGCTGGCTAGAGCATCCGGTTCATACCCGGCAGGTCGTAGGTTCAAATCCTATCTCCGCCACCATTTTTTTGGCCCGTTGGTCAAGAGGTTAAGACACCGCCCTTTCACGGCAGTAACACGAGTTCGATTCTCGTACGGGTCACCATGCCCGAGGGGCCGCAACAGCGGCGTCACGGATTCAGCGTCTCACGCAAGTGAGGCGTTTTTGTTTTATACTCAAATGAGTCATGACCTCCGGCTTAGCCGGAGGCTTGCTCTGCACCTATAAGGGGCTATTACCGGCAAGCATCTAAAGACGCACCGGCATTCTATCACTTGCATCACTTGCCCTGCTACCGCAAATGCGGTAACCACTTAAGTAAGCCTTCCCCAGTGGGGGAAGGTGGCAAGGCGTAGCCGGTACGGATTCAGATGTCCTAACACCCAAACTCACTCCTCAATCCACCTGTTTCGCAAAGCGAAACTATGTCCCCCTTCTCCCACAGGAGAAGGCTACTTGCTCCACGCTTCTTTCGAATAAATTATTTTCGTAACGCTGAAAGCTTTTTTCTTCCACCTGCATAGCAGGTGGTTGTCTTTGTTATACAAAACCACCGACGGCAGCATAACGCCACCGTCGGTTGATTCTTTTATTCCTTATAATATTTCGCCTGCATGGAAAACATATCCCTGTAGATTCCGTTCTCGATCTCCATCAGCTCGGCGTGAGTGCCGTACTCAGCAATAGTGCCGCCCGAAAACACTGCCGTTTTATCCGTGAATCTCGTTGAGGAGAGTCTGTGTGATATATAGATGGCAGTCCTGTTCTCGGCAAGATCGTGAAAGTTACGGTAGATATCGTACTCCGCAATGGGATCAAGGGCTGAGGTGGGTTCATCGAATATTACGATGGGAGCACCTCTGTAAACCGCACGGGCAATGGCTATCTTCTGCCCCTCTCCGCCCGACAGTTCGATTCCATCCGGGTCAAACATCTTCCAGATATATGTATCCGCACCGTGAGGCAGAGTCTCCATTCTACCGTCAAGTCCGCACTTCCGGACGGCATCACGGAGCCTCTCGTCATCGCACTCTGTATCCATTGCGATATTCTCACGGACGGTGAAGCTGAATAGTGAAAAATCCTGGAACACTACGCCGAGTAGTCCGTAGTATTCATTTAGGGGAATATCCTTTGCCGGGATTCCGTTGACAAGTATCTCACCCGAGGTGGGCTCGTAGAACCTGCAAAGCAGCTTTACAAAGGTGGTCTTCCCTGCACCGTTTACTCCAACGATAGACAGTGTCTCCCCCTTGCCAATGGTGATATTCACGTGCTCCAGTATCATTCGGTCAGTCTTGGGATATTTGAACGAAACGTCACGGAATTCGATCTCCACGTTTTCGGGAATGTCGATGTGAGTATTCCCTTCCGCTTTAAGCTTCTCTGCAACGTCAAGGCAATGACGGTATTCCTTCAGATACCAGGCTGTCTGGATCATCAGATATGAGTAGTTGGTGGAAATACCCGTCACAAGGCCGGAGAATGTGCCTGCGGCGGTGAGATACATTGAGAAATCACCAACGGTCATAGTGCTGTAGATCACTTCAAATGCAAGGATGAGGTACACGATAATATCTTGTATTACGGATATAAGTCCGTTAGTACCCTGCAGAGCAAGGGTAGTCTGGGTAAACTTCTTGTCAAGAGGATAAAGATCCTCCTTCCAGCTTCGATCAGCCTTATCGTATACCCAGTCCTCAAGATTGTTTATACGCACTTCTTTGCCTGTTTCCATCTCCTCCATCAGTCCCGAATAATACTCATTCACACGGCTGAGGGGCACACGGTCATCGTTGTATTTGTGAGGCAGCATCCTCTGCTTACGGTCAACGAGGAATTTCACCGTTGCCGAGACGAGGATTACTACAAGAATCAGCGGATTCATTGTAAACACCACGGCGCTTATACTGAACACCGTAAGGAATGAGCCGATAACTGCCGTGGTAAGCTGCAACACCTGGTCGAACCTGTTGTACTGTGCCATCCACACGTAGTTCTGCATTTCAGGGTTTTCTATGGTGGAATAGCTCATATCCGTAACGGATTTTGCAAGGTGGCGTTGTACGCCGAAGTTCATCTTCTCTCTTTCACGCATATCCCATCTTGCAAAAAGATATTCAAACAACTTTATTCCAAATGTCGCAAGTGCCATTCCCGATGCGTAAAGTATGATCTTCTCTATGCTTCGCCCGATGGTCAGCTCGTTGAGTACTGCACGAACGAAGAATATGGGTACGACTGCCTTGGCACTTTGCAGGAATATCAGCGGGATCCTGAAGAACAAGAGTTTCTTGTTTGCCTTGTAAAGAAACTTGTAGGCAAACCACAGATTGGCGTACTGCTCTTTAAGCGTTCCCCGATTCTCACGTTCAAGCCGTTTTTCTTCGGCTTTCTTTTCTTTTTCTGTAATGCGTTCCGCTTTTCTCTTTTCGCGTTTTTCTTTCAGAGTCATTATGCTCCCTCCTCTCCATTAGGATTCTCTGCAACGTAGTAATGTGCCTGCTTTGTAAACATCTCGGCGTATACGCCGTTCTTTTCCATAAGCTCCTTATGAGTACCTCGTTCTACAAGCTCACCGTCGGCAAATACTGCGATACTGTCGCAGAATTTCACACTTGCAAGGCGGTGGGATATGTAGATGGACGTCTTCTCACCGATGATACTGTTGAATCTTTCATACAGTCTCGTTTCGGCGATGGGATCAAGGGATGCAGTAGGCTCATCAAGGATGACCACGGGAGAATCCTTATAGTACGCTCTTGCGCAGGCAAGCTTCTGTCCTTCTCCGCCGGAGAATTCCGTACCTTCGTAATCGAAAAGCCTGTACAGTTCCGTATCAACGCCATCCTCAAGCATAGTCACTCTTTCGGATAGTCCGCTTTGCTCTATCGCCTGCATGAGACGTTTTTCATTAAGCTCTCGATTCATCACGATGTTGTCCTTGAGGCTCATCCACAAAAGCTGATAATCCTGAAACACCACCGCAAGCATCTCACGGTAATCGTGCACGTCGATGGTAGACACGTCGATACCGCCCATGAGGATGGTACCCTCCGTTGGCTCGTACAGTCGGCATATAAGCTTGATAAAGGTGGACTTACCTGCGCCGTTGTAGCCCACAACGGACAGTCGCTCACCGGCTTTGATGGTGATGTTTACATTTTTCAGCACGTATCTGTCCGTATTGGGGTACATAAACGATACGTTTTTAAACTCAATATCATACTTGCCACCCGTTGGATCTTTGCCGCCGAACACTTCACGGTCTGCCCCTCTGTGCTCCGTATATGTGAGGAATTTTTTGTAGTCGTCCACGTATTTTGACAGATATTTAAGTCCCGTAAATCTTCCGATAAATCCCATAAAGGAGCCTGTAAACGCAGTCACAGCACCGAGAAACACCGAGAAAGAGCCAACCGATATACCACCCGAGATTGCAAGATAAGCACAATATCCGTATATGACCACTGTTTGCAAAAGATCGATCAACATTACGATAATGTTAGGCCAGAGCTGCTTGTTCTGGTTTTCCTTCATCTGCTCCATATAATTCTCGGTCTCATCCTCGTACTTCTTCCGAAGCCATTCAGCAGCACCGTTTATACGAATATCCTTACCAACTTCAAAATCTACCATTGTACGGAAAATATAGCTGAATCTTCTGTTAAGTCTTGCGATTATAGGCTGATACTCGTATGCGATCTTATTCAGTTTCCGACCGATAAGAGTATTAAGCCATATTACAACGAGAATGAATGCGATAATAAGCGGATGGAGTGAGGCGATTATGTAGGTATATCCCGCAAGCTGGATGAGGTTAGTAATAAAGCCGAATACCGTTCCCTCTGCAAAAAGTCTGGGATCCATCTCATCTACACATGTCGCTGATAGATCACGCACTTGTCCGTTCTCGAAGTGCTCGTAGTCCATATGAAGCCACTTCCGTTTGTTGAACATCTGTATCTTCTGCACTGTTTTAAGTGTCTGTATACTGCCGTATCTGCTCAGAAGCAGTCCTGCCACGTTGAAGAACACGATCACCGCTGCGTATGCTCCGATATACATCAGAGTCACGTCGGGACGCCGCTGTCCCGCAAGCTCATCGAGGATATACTTCGGCATTATGAGCAGAGCAAAAGGTTGTACCGTATTTATCACAGCCTGCATAACGGTGAAGAAATACGTGCTTCTCGCAAGGCTCCACGAATGCTTGAACAAGAATCCCATATTGGATAAAAAGTGTTTTAGTTTCTTCATAGATGTCCTTTCTGTTATATTGGTCTCTGTTTATATAGTCGTTAAAACTGCATTTTGGTTGGTAGAAAACCGCAACTCTTTTTTAATATTATATCTCGGCGTAACTTAACAATCAATAAACTGTTTGTTGACTGTGTACTACCGTTGGTTGAAGAAGTAAGTTTTTATATAGCCTCCTGTAATAATAGTATCATATATAGCCCTAATAGTCAAGTGTTTTGGGTCTATAATTAGACTATGAAACATCTGGAGGAATACTATGAACACCTACACTGCTGTAAAAAACAGAATACTTTCGCTATGCGAGGAAAAAGGAATTTCGATATACAAGCTGGCAATGGAATCGGCAGTTCCCGCATCCACAATCAAGAATATTCTATACGGAAAAAGCCATAACCCCGGGATTGTAACACTTAAGATGCTGTGCGACGGTCTCGGCATAAGCCTTGTGGATTTCTTCAATACGGAAGAATTTGCAAACTTGGAACAAGAGATACGGTAATTATTGCCAATCTTCATTTTTATAATAAACAGTTATGACCACCATAAGTGAGGTGGTCATTTTTTCTTTTAGGCAATATCCTTGGCACAATTTCATTCGTTAAATTCGGCTTGTTTCACCACTCCCCCACCGTCCTCCTCCGT
>SVQM01000076.1 GCA_015065335.1 Oscillospiraceae bacterium
GAACGTGACGGCGGAGGTCAAACACCGACTAACACCTAAATACCGAAACAAAGAAAACCCACACCAACCTCTCCACCGTCGCACAAACTTCGTATGCGACTACCATGTCGCAAAATAAAACCCCACCACCGCACCCACATAAATCCTGCGACGAATCACACCACCCCCAAATAATCCTCCACCGCAAAGGGGGATCTTCAAGGGGGATGTGAACGTGAGTGAACCCTCCCCCTTGAATGCCCTTCTGGGAGGCTCGGAGGGTATTCTTGGGGCATCTCCAAGAATATCCTTCGAAAAAACAACCCGAGGATAACTAAACCCAAACGCAACCCAAACATAACACAGTAATTCCTACACCAACAAGCGGACGACCGATGGTCGTCCCTACGTAGGAGTTAACACAACCCCAACCTCTTCACCGTCGCACAAACTCCGTATGCGACTACCACGTCGCAAACCTCTCCACCACCGCACCCACATAAATCCTGCGGCGAATCACCCCACCCCTCAAAAATACCCCACCGCAAAGGGGGATCTTCAAGGGGGATGTGAACGTGAGTGAACCCTCCCCCTTGAATGCCCTTCTTGGGAGTCCAAGAGGGACGACCTCACGAAGTGAGTGTCGGCAAGCGAAGCGATGATGTTGCTGGGGCAGTTCCAAGAACCTCCCCTTTTGAAAAACAACCCGAGGATAACTAAAACCAACGCAACCCAAACATAACACAGGAACATCTGCACCATAGAGGGCACCATCCGGGGCGCCGTTTATACTTTATGTATAGCTTACTAATACAAAGCCGCCTGTCGGGGCGTCCCGACCTCGCTGCGTCCACATATATTCCACCACATTATCGTTGACAACCCACACGCTTTGTGATATACTACACTATCATAATCCGTTTTGGAGAGAATCTCATCATGAAAACTACATCCGCCTCTAAAGAACGGCTGAAACACCTCACCCTTTCAGCAACCCTCACCGCAATCGTCACCGTCGCAACAATTATCGTGCAAATTCCCTCTCCGATGAACGGCTATGTGAATCTCGGTGACTGCTTTGTGCTTTTGTCCGCATGGATGCTCGGCCCCGTTTACGGATCTGTCGCAGCTGCTCTCGGCTCCGCACTTGCAGATCTCATAACAGGCTATGCGATATATGCCCCCGGTACATTTGTCATAAAAGGTCTTATGGCCCTTGCAGCATGGTCAGTGTTAAAGCTGTTCGTGTCTCGCCGTGCAGAAGCATCTCGGATATCCTATCGGATCGTCTCTGCACTCACCGCTGAGATCATAATGACAGTAGGGTATTTCCTTTATTCAGCCATCATTTTCGGTGAAGGACTTGCCGCCGCCTTAAGTATTCCTGCCAATCTTATGCAAGGACTCATCGGATGTGTCTCCTCAGTAACCCTTGCCGTAATTCTCAGAAAAACAGGTATAATGAAATAACGAAAAAGCAGTCACGGATGCTATCAGCTTCCGATGACTGCTTCATTTATACGATAACGAGAACAATGGAGGCACCGATCACAAGCCCTGCTGCGAACATCGCTGCCGATAGGCGCTTTGCAGACCATCTGCGTCTTCGCTTTCCCGAAAATTTTTCGCGAAGTATCCTGTCCGCTTCAGCCGCAAGATCACTCTCGGGAAAATATCCCTCGTCTGCGCTGTTTTTCAGTACAAAATATGCTTCACTGAAAAATTTCGATTTCGTATCCTTGATGTAGTACATCTTCTTCTGACATCCGCCGAACATAAGCTCCTCCCGGTTTTATTGGTGATATATTATTGTTCAGCTATACTTGATAATATTCACCGGATCTGCCATAAATGAGAAAACGGAGTTTTGAACAGAGTTTTGAACAGGTTTTCAACAAGTTTTCAACAATTCGGGGCGTATCACTCTACACAGTAACATTATCATTTACATTTACATTTACATTTACATTTACATTTACATTATCAGTAACAGTATCATTATCAGTAACAGTATCATTATCGGGTTTTTTGGGTTATCGGAAAAACCCATGGGTTATTTCGGGTTATTCGGCGTTATCCGACAGAGTATCGAGATCCTTGGGACGTCCGCCCTTTGCCCCGTTTTTTCTGCATCTTTCAAGGCGTTTTTGATATTTTTCGTTATCCCTTATGAACTGATCACGCATGAACGAGAAGGCCATATATGCGGCAGGTGACAATTCCTCCGGTTCCACGCCGTTGATGTTGAAATTAAAGATAGCGGTAATGAGACGGCCACGTTCCGTCAGGTTGAGTTGAGTGAAATATTTCTCGTAATCGTGATAAATAATAAAGCTGTGTTTTGTATCCATTATAATTTCTCCTTTCCTAAAAGCTTCAAAACAAACGCTTGTTAATATATTATAGCACAAATGTTCTGGTTTGTCAAGAGGTGCTATGGTGGGGAGGTTTATTGGGGTTGTGTTAACTCCTACGTAGGGACGACCATCGGTCGTCCGCTTGTTGATGTAGGAATTACTGTATTTTATTTGGATTGCGTTGGGGTTTAGTTATCCTTGGATTCTTTTTTCGAAGGACTATCTTTGTGCTACGCAAAGATGGCCCCCCGCACCCTCCAGAAACGCATTCAAGGGGGAGGGTTCACTCACGTTCACATCCCCCTTGAAGATCCCCCTTTGCGGTGGGGTATTTTTGAGGGGTGGGGTGATTCGTCGCATTATTTATGTAGGTACGGTGGTAGGGTTTTATTTTGCGACATGGTAGTCGCATACGGAGATTGTGCGGTGGTGGAGAGGTTGGTGTGGTTGTGTTAACTCCTACGGAGTTTACCCATAAAAAATGCAAGGCAACGATCGTTGCCTTGCATACTAATAAATAAAGTGACTTATCCGGATACACGGTATAAAAGCTTTTGAGGTTTGGAAACCGTCTCTTTCGTCCTCGATCATTTCCGGTTTTCCACGATTATCTGTGCAAGCTCGTCACGGAGCTGTTCCATTAGCTCGTAATCCTCCACGACGGAGGTGACGCCTGTTGTCAGGTGATGAACATATCTCATGACAGTCTCACGGCCCACAAGCTCCTCAGCCATACGCAGATAATCGAAATCGTCGTAGCCGTCACGTACAAGATTGAGTCTCCATGATGCCACGGGACCTGTTCGGCCGTGCATCTCACCTACATAAAGAAGTGATCCGTCGCCGCAGGAGGCAGGATAATCCACAGGATTCTGTGCAAGCGCATCCCAATCCGCCTGAGTTGCCCAGTAGAGGAAACCGTCCACATCATACATGAACTGCTGCCACCAGATAACTCTCGTCATAACACCCTGATATGTGGTGAAGAGATTCGGGAAAGGGAACTGGGGAGCGACACAGGTGTACCACCAAAGCTCCTTTTCGGGATCATCCTTTATAGCTTGAAGTCTCGGGAGGCTCTCGCCGTACTTTGCATATGCCTGACGGGGAGTCCACATTCCCTCATAATAATGATTGCCCTCATAGTTCGGCATGAAGCCATGCGTTCCGGGAACGAAAATATCAACGTAGGGATATATGAAATCGAGCATATCGATATTATTCGTTTTGTCAGCCATGGAATTCTGGAAAGGAAGGATAACATCGAAATCATCCGTTCCGAGGAGGGATGTCAGATACTCATGCTGAGCCTTTACACCGGCACTTCCTGTCTCATAGGGCTCGTCAATATAATAGAAATGTCCCTTTTCTGCCCATACGGGATTTGACTGCACCTTTGCGAAATTCGCACGAACGGTATCAGGATCGTCGTTGACCGCATTTCTGATATTCTCACCGCAGATCTCGAAGGAGGTAACTCTCGGATCGCTCATGAGTGCATCGGCTCGGGGATCGGTAATGCTGTAGGGGAGCTGATACGAGGAGAGGTTATGCTCAAGCAGGAACTCGTAATATCTTGCGTGCATGGCATGGTCGTCACCGTTGTACCACTTGCGGTCTATGTAACCTCCGAGGATAGCGTATATACTGTATCCACTCATACCGAAGGAGGATTTACTGTAAGGAGTATCAGGGAGGGTGAAATCCCACACCTCCGTGTACACATTTGCACATTTTACGGCTCTGCCCGATGAATCTCTCACGGTAAGAGTCGCTTTGTAAAGTCCCGCAGGAGCATCCTTGCCTGCCTTAACGTTTATGGTAAAGCTCTGATTTGTATTTGCCGCAACCTCAAAGGAATCTGCAAGAGGAAGAAGGTGTTCGGGGAAATAGTCCTCCTTCACCACAGTGGTCCCGCTTTCAATAAGAACGGGGGCATGAACTCCCATTTTGTAGTAGTAATGAATGAACATCTCGCCCTTGAGCGTTCCCTCACCGTATTCGTGCACAAAATCGGACAGATGGACGGTAAGTCCCTCCATAGCGGAGGTGGATGTCACATAGAACTGACATGATTCCGTCTCGTTACGTGCTGTCTTGATCTTATAGGCATATTTGCCCGTATTCGCTGTATCGGAACGGCCCACCTTCACCATGGATGAACCGAAGTACAGATCGAGCCTCGGATCCTCATTCTCAGCCTTGAGCCTTGTGTTCTCACAGACCATCCTCACGTTACCGAGGGAGATGTCATCCCACCCCGCAAGCTTTTTCATGAGCTTTGAGATATCCGAAAGATTCACACCGCCGCTGCGGTCAACATCTGCGGCACAGGTGTTTATTCCAGTATCCCATCCGGCAATATACTTCAGAATATCCGAGGCATCCTTAAGATTTACTCTGCCGTTTCGGTCACAGTCCCCCCAGATGAGAGCTTTCAGTGAGTCTGAGCCGACGCCTACGATATCATCTGTCGCCACATATGCACTTCCGCCTTTGCCTGCAACAGATATTTCACTCGCAAATTCGGCTTTCAGCTCATTTACAGTTACAGTGCCGTCGATCATGTCGATGTATCCGTTCTCACGGTCAAGGACAAGATGAGATGATCCTGCAAGAACGAGCCCCGATGAGGCATCGGCACTGTATGAAGATACTGCTCCTCCCACAAGGATAAGTGCTGAAAGGATCGCCGATAGTATCTTTTTCATGATTTTACACCTCTGCACCGATCAAATATTTTTGAATCATCGGAAAGCATACTTTTCCGACAAGCTGTAATGGCAGTAATATTTTACCATAACAGTTATCTTTTTGCAATACCAATATAAAGTATGTCATCAGAGAGTCACGCTTAGAGTGCCCGTATCGGTTATTTCCGGCAAAAATTCCGCTTTGTCCTTTGATGTACAATCTTCCGTTTTTTGTTGAAAAATGGTGACAAAGCCTTTTTTATGTGGTACAATGTAAATGATATTACGCCCTCGGAGGTAAATATGAATTTCCTTGAAGAAAGAATAATCAAAGACGGCATCATAAAGCCGGGAAATGTTCTGAAGGTCGACAGCTTTCTCAATCATCAGATGGATATTGAGCTTATGGCAGAGATCGGTCGTGAATTCAAGCGTCGATTCGCTGACAAGAACATAACAAAGGTACTGACTATAGAGGCATCCGGTATCGGTATCGCCTGCTTTGCGGCTAAGGAATTCGGTGTGCCTATGGTCTTTGCCAAAAAATCCAAATCCATAAATATTGACGGTGACATGTATGTGGCAGAGGTGGAATCCTTTACCCACAAGAACAAAAATCAGGTCATCGTTTCAAAAAGATTCCTCACGCCGGAGGATCACGTGCTCATAATCGACGATTTTCTCGCAAACGGCTGTGCTCTTCAGGGACTTATCTCCATTACGGAATCTGCCGGTGCCACTGTCGAGGGACTCGGTATCGCCATCGAAAAAGGATTCCAGATCGGCGGCAGAGTGATCCGCAATCTCGGATATCATCTTGAATCTCTTGCCATAGTTGATGCGATGGATGCAGAAACGGGTGAAATCACCTTCAGATGATGGGGTCCGGTTGTTACAAATGTAAACATTATTGTGTGCTATTGCAAAAAAACACCGTGTATGATAAAATATATGTGCAAATCCACTCCATAGAAAAGGAGCGCAAAAATGAAAAAACTTCTTACGCTTGTGCTGACAGGGGCAATGCTTCTGTCATGTGCAGTATCCGTTTTTGCTGATGATGCAGGGCTTGCTCTCGTTGAGGGCTCTCGTCTCAAGGTCGAAAACGGGATCGTCGACATGATCGACGGAACACTCACCGTAGGTGAGCTGAAGGCGAATTTCGCAGGTGCGGTCGATGTCGCAGGCAAGGCTGACGATGCGGCTGTATGCTCTGATGATGCAGTTACTGCAGGCGGTGAGACCGCTAAAGCGATCATCTGGGGCGATGCATCAAAGGACGGTAAGATCACACTTACCGATGCTACAAGAATGCTCCAGTCCATCGCAAAGTGGAATGTAGATATTTCCGCTACCGCAGGTGACGTTGACAGAAATGACAAGCTCACACTTGCGGATGTTTCAAAGCTTCTGCAGAAGCTTGCTAAGTGGGACAACATATCCCTTGGTAACGTAAGATGGGTACTTGACAACTCAAAAATCAAGGCTGAGAACGAAAATGCGGCTCTTGATCTGTTCTTCAACACCAACCTCATCAAGACAGGACGTTCCGACAACGAGAACACCGGATACAATGCTTACAAGGTAAAGCTTGCCCGCAATGAGTCCGAGGCTTGTCAGTTCTATGTTGCTGCCAAGGAGAATTTTGAGGGACTTACCGTAGAGCTGTCCGACTTCGTACATGAGTACGGCGAGGGTACGGTTGCGGCTGAGATCCTTATGCACTACTACATAGACATGACCGTACACACCAATGCTCTCAAGGAAAGCCCCGAGGAGATCATTGAGAATGACGGATTCGTTGATCCCCTTCTTCCTCTTGCAGATTCCTTTGAGGTAAAGGCAGACAAGAACCAGGGCTTTACCATCAACGTGACCGCAGGCAAGGACACTCCTGCCGGAATGTACAAGGCTGTGCTGACCGTTAAGGATTCCGAGGGTAAGGCTGTTAAGTGCGCAAACGTATTTGTTGAGGTATGGGATTTCACTCTTCCCGACACTCCCTACAGCAAGTCCTCCTTCGGTATGAGCGGATACAGCATTTATGCTACTCTCGGTGCATACGACAAGAAGTGGTACAACGGTGACAATGCCGCGACTCATGCAGCACACTATGAGTTCCTGCTTCAGCACAACATTTCCGCATATCAGCTTCCTTATGAGCCTACCGACTCAAGAGCCGATGCGCTCATGAGCGACCCCAGAGTTACATCCTTCGAGATCTGCGGTGAGAACCTCCGTCTTCCCGAAGATGATAACTGGAATCAGACCATGGCAAACTGGAACAAGGTCCAGTCCAATCCCGTTTGGGCTGAGAAGGGACACTTCTACTATGTAGATGAGCCTTACATGACCGGTTCCACCCTTATCAAGCATCAGTATGAGTACATCACCGAGAAGCTCGGCGCAGACGCTGATTTTGATATTATCGTTCCCTTCTTCAACTCCGATGTTGACCCCGGTCAGTACATCGATATGCTTGAATTCATTCAGCCTTACGTTGATATTTTCGTACCTCGCTCCGACGGATTCCACGCAAACACCGCAGGTGTTCCCTACGGACGCTCTCCCTGGACCTCTAGAGGTATTGTAAACAAGAAAGGCGAGAACCTTGACCGTATCATGAAGCTGAAGGAAGATCCCGAGAACGAGCTTTGGTGGTACGTATGTATCGATCCCGGCTTCCCCTATCCTAACCTCTTTACTGTTCAGCAGGGTAACATGAACCGTGTTATCTGGTGGCAGCAGTTCATCTTCGACACCGAGGGCTTCCTCTACTGGGCAACCCAGGCTGAGTGGGATACCTTCAGAAAGAGCAACAACGTAGGTATCGGTGACGGATGTCTTATGTACCTCGGCGCATTCTTCGGCTACGAGCAGAACCTTCCCATCACCTCCTACAGACTTATTCAGGTTCGTGACGGATTTGACGATTTCGACTATCTGAAGATGGCTGAGGAGCTTGTGGGACGTGAGAAGGTAATGGAGATCGTTACAAAGCTCACCACAGATGTTCTTAAGGTCAACGAGGATCCTGCAGTCATGGAAGCTTGCCGTGACGCTGTTGCAAAGCTCATCGTGGAGAATCAGAAATAACATGACGGTGAGTTTTTAACCTTCTTTCTTGAAAGAAAGAAGCAAAGAACTTTCATACTGTGTAGCCATACAGGATTACTTTATTTATTAGCACGCAAGGCAACGCCCGTTGCCTTGCGTACTTTTTATATTGGGCGGAGAACACCAAATGTCGATTTCTCACTTCGGTGAAATCGTTCGCATTAACTTAGCTCACTTAGCGATATAGGACTTCTGTGATAACGGTAGGCTGTTTGTTTTACTACAGTGATATAGTGATAAGGAAATATAGAAACAAGCTTATCCTTAAATCTGCTTCTCCTCTCTTTTCACTACTACTTTTTCACTCAATAAAAAAGCCTCCTTCATTTACTGAAAGAGGCTTTCTTTATAAAACGGTATTATCTGAGGAGATCTCTGCCCTCGCCACGGAAATCGATTCCGGCTTTTGATGCCTGATAGACCTGCTCACGTCTTTTGATGAGATAGAGCTTGCCGTCTTTCTCAAAGGCTGAGCCTGTCTGCTTGAATCGGAAGCTCACATTATGGCGGATGCACTGCTCTCTCAGGCTCAGAGCCCAATCATAGCTGAATATCCTTGCATGAGCACCACTCTCACCGCCGCAGGTCACCTGCTCGATCTTTTCACCGTACTGCTCAAGATACGGTTCTATATCCATTTTCTCAAGCATTGGCTCACAGATCATTGACATATGCTTTATGGGAAGATTCAGAAATATCGGAAGACGGTAATCTGCCATCTCCTGATTCTCACAGGTACAGCAGATGTACACATTATCATATCCGTCACCCCAGCTTGAGGGCAGGGAAATGTGGAATCTCTCGGGTCGCTTTGTTACCATAAAGAACTTGAGATCGTTTCTGTAATTCATGTATTCCCATGCTTCCTCACGCCACTCATCAGCATCGGGATGGAAGAAATCCGACGTGAAACAGGTAAATACAGTTCCCCCTGATGGAGAAAGCACAAAAGCACCGTTTGCTCTGCGACGAATAGGCAGATCGTAATTTGCGGTTTTATGAACAAATGACGGATCTCTGCCGAATTCCTCGTCTCTTCTGTATACATAACAATTGTTACACCCGGTACTTATTTTCGTACATCCGTGCCATGGATTCCACTCTGACATGGGAAAACACCTCTTTATATAACAAGATAAATAAACTAAGTCAGCGATCGGACATTTATTTGCCGATCTTCTTTTTTGGAGTGCCTTTTTTCTTTTTTACAGCAGAAAAACCGAATTTGCCAAGACTTTTTCCGAGGGAAAAATACTCCCCGTGGGAATATGCGCACAGATCTGCTTTTTCAAGACACAGACGTCCGTTTTTGTCTATCAGATCCTCTCTCGCCTTTACGCAAAGGATCCTTGCCACAAAAACATGATGTGAGCCAAGGGGCATTATCCTCTCTACTCTGCACTCAAGGGACAGAGGGCTTTCCTTCACCGAAGGGCACTCCACCATCTCGGAGTTCTCAAGGGTAAAGCCTGCCATTTTTGCCTTATCTCTTTTTTTGCCGGTATACATTCCGCAGATATCGACGCCTTTCGCCATATCGGCAGTAGTAAGATTTATTACAAATTCTCCATTCTTGCGGATAAGTCCGTAGGAATGTCTCCCCGGACGCACTGCAATATACGTCATGGGTGGCTTTGTATTTAGTATTCCTGTCCAACCGATCGTAATAAGATTGGTCTCATCACCGTTTCCGCAGGACACGACCACTGCAGGGATCGGGGCAACGAGAGCTCCGGCATCAAGCACGATCTTTTTCATGGCATAAAACTCCTTAGTATATTCTATCTTAAATTCAGCAGAATTTCAAGTGGTTAAGAAGAAAATTTTCAATCAAGATCACATTTTTTAATGTTGAATGACGAATATTGAATAAATATAACTAAAACGTCAACGGCATAGCCGATACCCGAGGAAACGGGGCGATATGGAATCGCCCCCTACGGTGAGATCGTTCGTTTCCTTGTAGGGGCGGATTCAATATCCGCCCGTTTCGTTATTCCTATATCACACGCCACGGGTTGGTTCTGAATTTGATGTACGCCCGATGTTTCGGAGAAATCATCGGGGAGATGGTCGGGGGATCGCTACATCATTCAACTGAAGCTATACCGTGCCCTGCCTCCCCGGGCTACGGGGTGCTTTCTTGTGTTGCGTCAGCAACACAAAGAAAAAGTTAAGCCAAGGAGGTGAGCGCAGCGAGGGTCGGGACGCCCCGACAGGCGGCTTTGTATTAGTTAAGCTATAGCTTGAAGTATAAACGGCGTTTGAGATGGTGCCTTCTATGGTTCAGGTATTCCTGTTGTTTTGTTTGGGTTGCGTTGGGGTTTAGTTATCCTCGGATTGTTTTTTCGAAGGACTATCTTTGTGCTACGCAAAGATAGCCCTCCGAGCCTCCCAGAAACGTATTCAAGGGGGAGGGTTCACTCACGTTCACATCCCCCTTGAAGATCCCCCTTTGCGGTAGAGGATTATTTTGGGGTGGTGTGATTCGTCGCATTATTTATATGGGTGCTATGGTGGGGATTTGTTTTGCGACACGACGATTTGCGAAGCAACTCAGGTCGCATTCGAAGTTTGTGCGACGGTGGAGAGGTTTGTGTGGGTTGTGTTAACTCCTACGTAGGGACGACCATCGGTCGTCCGCTTGTTGGTGTAGGAATTACTGTGATTTGTTTGGATTGCGTAGGGTTTAGTTATCCTCGGATTGTTTTTTCGAAGGACTATCTTTGTGCTACGCAAAGATAGCCCTCCGAGCCTCCCAGAAACGTATTCAAGGGGGAGGGTTCACTCACGTTCACATCCCCCTTGAAGA
>SVQM01000077.1 GCA_015065335.1 Oscillospiraceae bacterium
CTTTACGCCCCTACGGTATACCGGTGTCTGACTCCTGCTTCGGCAGGAGTCTTTTCCTTTTTCGGAATGTCCATCAGTATGGACAGAAAATCGTACTCCGTAAGCCCAAGGATCCTCGCAGCCTTCACGATCTCACGCAGCTCCATAGCCCACGGGTCCCGCCTGATCGTCGTAAGCCTCGTCTTGGAGAATCCCATCCTCTCACAGAAGTCCCCGTATGTAAGTCTCTGCTGACTGAGCCCGGTTTTTATGAGGCCCTCGATCCGGGCGATCTTCTTGTCCCTCTCCGACGCATTAAGTCTCGGCATCAGACGCCTCCTTTACACCTCCCACCGCCTCAGCTCTCCTGCGGCGGTTTTCTTCGTTCAGCGCATCCGAGTGCTCGCAGGCAAGCTCCATGATCCGCCGATCGCATCTTTCCGCCTTGCGAACCGCAGCCTTCTTCGCACGTTCGACCTTCTCGATCTCAGCTCTGATCTCTTCAGGTGATCTCATTTTGTTTCTCCTTTTCTGTTAAATTCAGTGTCGGTACCTCGGCGATCATACCGAGTACCGCATCTTTGTCATAGAATATCCGGCTCTCCGGAACCTTCGCCTGATCCTCCTCGATCAGTTTAATAAGCACATCCGCGTCAATTGGTCTCATACCCCCTCCTAATAGATTCCCAGAACAACCATGATCTGATACCACACAACAATAGCACCCCACGCTAAAAGCATGAGAATGATCGATATAACAAGTATCAAAAACTGCTCGAACAGTACGTCTCCAAGCGGACGCCGGGGGCGCGGATCATTCAGCATATCAATAAGCTTTTCTTCTTTACTTCGCCTCATCATCCGGCACCTCACTTTCAAGCAGTTTTTTTACAGCAGCCTTGCAGTCACGAGTCAAGAATTCGGAAGAGCACTCACCGTCACTTCTGCGATAAATGCATAGCCTGCACGCTTCGTCTTGGAAACCTTCATACGCGGAACTGCTGACCATAAACTCCGCAAGTTCATCATCATTCATTGACCGGATCTTTTCCTTCCACTTCATGGGGTATACCTCCTTCTCCTTCAAGGATCCGTTTCTTCCATTCCTGGAACTCAGAGTCAAGTCCGCACTCCTCGATTATGGAATAGAGTGCCACGAACTTTGCATGATCCACAGCTACGACAATGTCAAAGTCCCCGTACTCCTTACGGAGCTGCAGATACCGTTCTTTGTAGTATAGCGTAGCCTCAAACAGCTTGACCTTCAGTTCGTCCATCCGTCTCACCTCCTTCATCATCCTCATAAAGCAGCTTCCAATCAAAGCCGAGTACCGCGGCTATTTTTTTGCCGATTTTTATTTTCGGCGATCTTACACCACTTTCGTATTGGGAAATAGCGTTAGGTTTTACACCGACTTTGTTTGCAAGCTCAACCTGTGTTACGTTGGCTTTGGTGCGATATTCTCTAAGAACGCTCAAATTCTCACCTCCTTATTCTCAAATTGAGAATTACACACTTATTATAATCACAAAAAGAGAATTTGTCAACCCTAAATTCGCATTTTCTGAAAATATATTCACGATATGAGAAAAAGTATTGATTATTCACAGAATGTGACTTAAAATAAAAGCGTAAATAATTAATGCGGAGGTTATTATGAGATTAAAAGAATTAAGAGAAGAATTTGGTTATTCTCAAAAAGGCTTTGCATCTTTAATAGGTGTTCCTGCAAACACCTATAACCAGTGGGAAAAAGGTAATAGACAGCCAGACTTTCAAATGATGTCAAAGATAGCCGATATATTCGGTGTATCGATAGACTATCTGTTGGGGCGCACAGACGAAAAAAAGCCCTCCGTCGAAATAAACGACGAAGAGCTTGATGCAAATGTGCTTGTGATCAGAGGCCGTGACGGCAGATACATCCGAAAGGTTCTCACCGATGAAGAGATCAAGTCATTCGAAACTCTCTTCAAGAACCTCCCCGATTTGCCGGACGATGTGTGAGAAAGTGAGATAGAATATGAATAAAGAAGATATAATTGCTATTGTTATCCTATTTATGTCATTTACAATTTCTCTCTTTGTTGTAACCTATAAAATGAAATCCAAAATAATTGAAGAAACAAAAAAGAATAGTCTAATCGAAAAATCCCAAGAAAGCACAACAATAAAAAAAGAAATTTCTTCGTCTCCACGAAAAGTTTCCGATAAGTCAGCGTTCTTTTTCCATATACTTGATTTTATATGCTGTTTTTTGTGGTTTATCTGGATGCCGATCAGTCTCGCTCCATTAAGAGAGTTATCATCAATTATTCCTTTTGTTTTGATATGGGGAATTGCACATATAGCTAACGTAGGGTTATTTTTTCTTAATTTCGATATTTACCACGTTTCCGTTCTTCCTCAAATCGGATTATCATTTATTCTGATTGTGTTGGCTGCGGTATTGCAAACATTGTTTATTTCCGGAATAACGCTTGGTGCAATTCCCGCATTATCCCTATACGGCCCGGTATACTCACTTCCTATAAAGATACTGAGCTTTAGAATACATAAAAAACTTTCTTCAAAATCAATTGATGAAACTCCCGAATCTGCTGATCAAGCCTCCGATATCACTGTCGATTTGACCGAAACCAACGAGAAAGTCACAGAAGGAACCGGTGCAGACTGCAAACAAAAGGAGCCCAAGGACAAACCGAAAAAATCTCCATCCAAAAAACGCCTTTCACTCACGCCCACAATTCTTTGCATCTGTCTTACGGTAATATTAGTGGTAATAGGTGTGTTATGTGGATTTCTTATAAGCAAGAATAATACACTGCAAAACGAGAATAACGCATTAAAAGGCTCTGTTACTTCGGAAGAACTAACTGGCGTATCAGAAGAACCGGAAAACGGACCCGTGCAGCTTTCCTTCGAAGATGACTCTTTTGATCCGTGTGGATTCATGGACGATAACTATGCCTTCGACAAGACCCCGAACCATTATATATCCGAACTCAAAAAAGGAATCGATTATTCTGTGTCAGATTCCTACGGCGGTTCCGGATTGCGCACATATATTATTTATCCCGATTATGAATATATGGGTGCGAAATCCAACAAATCATCCATAGGATTTACAGCTAAAAACGAAAAATCTGATATAGACTCAATAACATATTTTTTCGATATTGACAAAAGCGATGCTGAGCAGATATTAAATATGATACATGATGGTATTTCAAAAACTTGTGGAAATTATGTATCTTGTACCGGTAATTACGTATCTGTCGGAGGATCAAGACCGGTTAGGTTGCCCCTCGGCGGCAATGGCCTTATTGGGAGCAATTCCGAAGAAAAAAATGATAAAAAAGAAGATGAAGAAAGCAAAGATAAAGATATCGAATTTAGTCGCCTTGTGGACTTAGTAGCCGGTAATGGTAAAAGTGGTCGGGGTAAAGGTGTTTTCCGTGTCACATGGGATACAAAGGGATACACAATAACGCTAACCGTAAATACCGATACCGGAAGCAATATATTCGAAGGAAGCGTTTGCATATCAACAATAGAGTAATTCACATAAATCCCTCATAACCTCCTCCCCTCAATAAACCCCCGGAACTGTTCAAACACCTTTCTCTCAAGAGGACTGGTGAGAAACTTGTCCCGCTTATACAAGATCTGCATCCGTTGCCATCGGTACCGTGCCGCAGGTAGCGAGATCTGACACAGCTCCGCTATGTCCTCTGCAGATCCGACGTGGCATCCCCAAAGAACACAGGCAGGGGAGAGCAGCCTTGCCGCAAATGAATTTGCAGCCTGCTCAATGGGATTATCCCCGGGAGACGGATCTCTTGTAATCAGCTCATACTTCCCAACGTGTCCGAGTATGATGTGGCCCAGCTCGTGGGCAGCGGTAAACTTCTGTCTCTGTGGTTCGTCCCTCTCCTCGATCAGTATGTACGGTCTGTTCCCGATCACACGAACCTCACCACCGGCGCCGTCCAGACGTTGAACCTTAACCGGTACTCCGATTTGCCGGCATACCGATGATACTTTCACTGGGAGCTCGCATATACCGAGATCAATAAGGATCTGCCACGCAGCGTCGCGTGACTTTTTATAATCTTTGTAATTCACAAAATCACCTCCGCTTATATGATAAAGGCGAAGGAAGATTTTGTCATCAAGTAAATTTTGGAAAGGAGACAACCTATGGCAACAAAGGTCAGTAAAGGACGCTACAAGTCCACCGTATTTCTCGGCACCGTGGACGGTAAGCGTAAATATAAAGTGTTCTATGCCGAGACAGCATCCGAAGCAGACTTCCTTGCGTTGGAATATAAGCTGAAGAAAGAAGAACGCTCCGATCCCGGCAGGATCACCGTGGGCGAAGCTGTGAATGATTATATCGACTCTAAATCAAATATCCTGTCTCCTTCCACCATCACCGGCTATAAGGTGAAAAGACGAAACAACTTCCAGTCGCTCATGGACGTCCGTGTGGCAGACGTCACAACCCAGATGCTCCAGAAGGCGATCAACGCGGAATCTGCAAGATATTCCGCAAAGACAGTAAAGTGCGCATATAATGTGATAGTGCTCGGGATTGGGATCTACCGTCCGGAATTTAATCCGAAAGTGACACTGCCGAAAGAAAAACCGCTTCAGTATGCAACACCTGACGGTGAAACATTGAAGCGGATATTTGAGGCATCGAAGGGAACCAGGCTTGAGATCCCGGTTCTCCTTGCAGCTTGGCTCTCACTCAGAGCATCCGAGGTCATCGGGCTCCGTTGGACAGATGTGTACGATGACCATATACACGTCCGCACTGCAAGAGTGTATTCGGAGCAGGGAACAGTGGAGAAGGAAACCAAGACCGCATCCTCAAACAGAAGGATCCCTCTCCCGGCATATATAAAGAAAGTCCTGGATGAAGCACCGCACGATTCTGAGTTTGTGTGTAATATGACCGGAGCAGCTTTGTATAAGGCATTTATACGGATGCTCGAGCAAAACGATATACCTCATTGCAGATTCCATGATCTGCGCCACGCTAACGCATCAGTAATGGTGATGCTTGGTGTACCGGACAGATATGCGCAAGCCAGAGGCGGTTGGGCAACGGGTACCGTGCTCACAAAACGGTATCAGCAAACGTTCTCGGACGAGGAGATTCGCATTGCCGAGCGTATAGATACCTACTTTGATTCACTCATGCATACCAAAATACATACCGAAAACCCCGAGACCCCTGCAAATAAAGGATAATTGAACCTGTTATTCGGAGTTCGACCCCCCTCATCTCCACCAATGAATATCACGGAAAGTGATATATAACGAAAAACACCGACAAGGTAAACTTAAGTTGCCTTGTCGGTGTTGGCTTTTTATGGGGAGAATGGGGTGGGTGGAGCAAACTTAGTGAGGTTTTGATAAGTTTGCGGGAGAGGGGAAAGACAGCATAAAACCAATATATAAAGTACGACCACCGATTTTAAGTCGGTGGTCGATAGTCTGTTACTTACCGAGTACAACATCCCATTTAGCAATATATTTGAGAATCAGTGATACATCTGCAAGATTTACTTTGCCGTCGCAGGTAACGTCAGCGGCATCGGTATCAAGCTCAACGTTCCATTTTGCGATATACTTCAGCATAAGCGATACGTCAGCAAGATTGATCTTGCCGTCACCTGTTACGTCACCGTAATTAACGGGCGTATAGAAAATATACGGAATACTTTGTTTCACTGCGGCACTGTGTGCGGCAGAACCCTCAACACAATAGATGAAGAGATTAATGCATCCATCGAATGCTTTGTCACCAATGCTAGTCACAGTACCGGGGATGGTAATGCTTGTGAGATTTGTGCAATCCGAGAATGCTCCATTTTCAATACCTGTCACACTATTGGGAATTTTTATTGTTGTTAACCCAGTACATCCACTAAACACATTGTTTTCAATACTGATTAGGTTATTGGGAATTGTAATGTTTGTTAACCCTTCACAGTTTTCAAATGCATATCTGCCAATGTTTGTAATACTGTTAGGGATAATGATGTTTGTTAGGTTTGTACAGTTATAAAAAGCACTTTCTCCTATACTTGTTACGCTGTCGGGAATGACGACACTCGTGAGGCTTGCACAGCCATAAAACGCATTTTCACTAATATTTGTAACACTAGTAGGTATCACGATGTTCGTCAAGAGTTCTTCGTTAAGGTATAATTTTTTTGCATAACATATCGGATTAGAGTAAAAGTCGCTAAACGATATATTACACCATGCGGTAAGATCATTTATGTGTATTTTGGCAAGGTTTGTACAATTATAGAATGTCCATTCGCCAATACTGGTTACACTGTCGGGTATAGTGATATTTGTTAGATTTACACAATCGCGGAATGCAGAATCGCCGATATGTGTTACGCTGTCGGATATCACTACGTTCACAAGATTTGTGCAATTTGAAAATGCGCCCTCATTAACATTCTTTACGTTGTCTGGGATTATCAGTTCAGTTATTTCTTTACCATTTGAGTATAGCTTAATACTAGAGTGTATTTTTGTAATGTGAGAATTATCTTTGCCACACCATTTTGAAAGATCATTTATTTGAACATATACATTATTAAGCTTTGAACAACCATAAAGGATATCTTCGCCCATGCTTTTCACGCTGTCGGGTACGGTGATGTTCGTCAGGTTCGTGCAACCTTTAAAGACATAGTGCCCAACGTATGTTACACTACTAGGAATAATAATGCTAGTAAGACTTGTACACCCAGAGAATGCATTACTACTAATACTGACTACACCGTTGGGAATTGTGATATCTGCAAGATTTGTGCAACCTAAGAATGCACTATCACCAATACTATTCACACTGCCGGAAAAGGTGACGTTTGAAAGACTTGTGCATTTTTCAAAAGCTTTACTACCAATACTAATTAAACTATCACCCATAGTAACGCTTTTAATATTTGAACACCACGCAAAGGCTTGCTCTCCAATGCCAGTTACATTGTCAGGGATATCAATACTATTGAGTTTTTTGCAATTTTTAAATGCATAGTTACCGATTTGGGTAACACTGTTTGGAATTATAATGTTTGTTAACCCTTCACAGTTCTCAAATGCATGACTACCAATGTTTGTTACACTATTAGGAATAATAATATCTTTAATTCTTTTACACCTATAAAAAGCATTGTCGGCAATTCGAGTTCCACCTGTAATAGTCACTTTCTCCAACGACACAGGAGTAAAAAGACTATTTTCTTCATATGATCCTGCACCGAATATATAACCAAAATAAGTAGAACCACCTCCATTTAAACGTTCGCCCACAAAAGGTATCGTGATGCTTTTTAGGCTTGAACAATCGTAAAATGCATGCCAACCAATACTTGTCACACTATTAGGAATTACAATGCTTATTAAGCTGTCACACCAAGCAAATGCATAATCTTCAATAGTTGTGACGCCGTCAGGAATGGTAACATTCGTGAGGCTAGTACAGGAGTCGAATGCACCAAAACCAATATTGGCTACACTGTTAGGTATAGTAACGCTTATAAGATTTTTACAATTGCGGAAAGAATCATTACCAATACTCATCACACCATTTGGAATAGTGATACTTTCGAGGTTTGTGCAGTCACGAAATGCGCTTTCTCCGATCATTGTTACTGGATATTCACCAAGGATAGTGGGAATTACTATATCTCCACTAATTGATGTTTTCACATCTGTTATAGTGGCTTGTCCGTCGGTCACGGTATATGTATAATACCCATCTGTTGCCGCGCTTACTCCCGCGGCAGGAATCATCACAACAACCAAAGACAATGCTAAAAATGATGATAATAATTTCTTCATAACATAACCCTTTCTTTTGCGGATATATGATCTACCATAATTATACATTATAATAAGTTTCAAATCAAGTCCTATGAGAATACTACCCATCACAGTCGTTTCATCGCAAACACCCACTCCACCCTCACCCCTCCTTCCGTGATATCGTGCAGTTACGCATCATCTCCACCAATGAATATCACGGAAAGTGATATATAACGAAAAACACCGACAAGGTAAAGTTTGCTTGCCTTGTCGGTGTTGGCTTTTTCAGGGGAGGATGTGGTGGATGGAGTAAACTTAGTGAGGTTTTGATAAGTTTGCGGGAGAGGGGATGGGGCAGAGAATTAGTAAATTTACCGTGATTGTTGATTATACGGTTCGCTGGTGGTATAATTGTAGTAGTATAAATTGGCTAAAGAATCAACTATACACTAAGTATTATAGAGGTATTTGCAATGTTGCTTGATAAGTGGACTATGATTTATGATGAGTATGACAGGTTATTCTGTACTGCTCCCTGTTCGATGTACGGAGTCCTTCTGGAACACGGCCTTATAGAAGATCCTTTTTACGGCTTAAACGAGCAGAGTCTGACTGCTCTTTCAGATAAGGACTGTGCATTTGAATGTGAATTTCATGCAGATGCAGAAATTACTGAAAAAGAACACGTAATGCTTGTATTTTATGGCCTCGACACAATTTGCCGCATCGTTCTTAACGGTACGGTTTTGTCGGATGTCAAAAATATGCACCGCAGATATGTATTTGATGTAAAGGATAGGATCGTCTGCGGAAAGAATTTGCTCCGACTTGAATTCTCATCTCCCACGAAATACTTCAAGGAGATGAACAACAAGCATTATCTTGAGATGAATCACGAATCTCTGAAGGGCGCATCCCATCTTCGTAAAGCACTTTACATGTCGGGGTGGGACTGGGGTCCCACACTTCCCGATATGGGAATATTCCGTCCCGTGGAGCTTGATGCATACGATGGTGACCGTATTGAGTGGATAAACATTCGTCAGAAGCATACGGATAAATCCGTGGCTCTCGATATTTCGATTGAGACACGACACGGGGCAGGGTATGACTGCTACGTAAACATTGACGGCAAGGAGATGCTTCTTGACCGTGACGGTCACGGAGAGATGGTGATTGAAAATCCCCGTCTTTGGTGGGTGCGCGGATATGGCGAGCAGTATCTTTATGACGTCATGGTACGTCTTGAAAAGGACGGAGCTGTGATCCACAAGAAAACACAGAAGCTGGGACTTCGTACCCTGACGGTGAGTACAGCTCAGGATGATGACGGCAGCGAATTTTGTTTTGTCCTGAACGGTGTAAAGATCTTCGCTATGGGCGCAAACTACATACCAATTGACAATCTCACCGCACGTATTACTCCCGATCGCATAGAAAAGATTATTCATGCGGCAGTTGATGCAAACTTTAACTGCCTGCGAGTATGGGGCGGCGGATATTATCCCGAGGATGAATTCTACGATCTGTGCGACAAATACGGAATCATGGTATGGCAGGACAGTATGGTTGCCTGCGCTAATATCCGTCTGAATTCAGCTATGAGAGAGGAATTTACCGAAGAGTTGATTTACAATCTCAAAAGGCTTCGTTACCACGCATCTCTCGGACTGTGGTGCGGTAACAACGAGATGGAGGATGCTCTC
This sequence comes from Oscillospiraceae bacterium, assembly GCA_015065335.1. GTDB lineage: Bacteria > Bacillota > Clostridia > Oscillospirales > CAG-272 > UMGS1312. The sequence continues at coordinate 9,529 of SVQM01000077.1, forward strand.
GCAAGCGGATGGGAAGGCTACGTTGGTAGTCAGCTTGTGATGGAGGATTATCTTGAGTTGTACGAGCGTCTTATGCCTGAGCTTGTTGAAAAATATGCTCCGGATACGTATTACTGGAGATCAAGTCCCTCGTCAGGTGGCGGCTTTGACGAGCCATCAGCACCCAACAGAGGTGACGTTCATTTCTGGGCGGTGTGGCATGGCGGCGTTCCTTTCACCGAATACCGCAAGCATCGTTTCCGTTTCTGTTCGGAATACGGATTCCAGAGTTATCCTTGTATGAAGACTATAAACAGCTTCAGTGATAAGGCGGATCAGAATTGCTTCTCAAGGGTGATGGAGGGGCATCAGAAGTGCGTGGGCAAGGATAAGCCCTCGGGCAACCTTAAGATACTTATGTATCTTGCGGACAACTATCTTTATCCCGTAAACTTTGAAACTCTTGTATATGCATCTCAGCTTCTGCAGAGTGATGCTATCAAGTATGGTGTTGAGTATTTCCGCCGCAACAGAGGATACACTATGGGTTCTGTGTACTGGCAGATTAACGATTGCTGGCCTGTTGCATCATGGTCAAGTGTGGACAGTTTCGGACGATACAAGGCACTTCATTTTGCTGCGCGTAAGTTCTATGCACCTGTTGCCATGGCTTTGTTCAACGAGAACGGAGGTCTATCTGTGAACATCGCAAACGAGACTATGGCCCGTTTCTGCGGCAGTGTCAGACTGTTTGTAAGTGACGCTCACTTTAATGTAAAGCGAGAAATTACAGTTGATGTAACGGTAGATGCGCTGACGTCTGCAGACGTGATGACAGAAAAACTCATCCTTGATGATCCTTATAATGAATTTATCTGCGCTGATCTCTATGATGCCGACGGAAATTTCATCATGCGCCAGACGGAGCTTCTCGTGCCGCCTAAGCATTTTGAGTGGGAGAAGCCTGATATTTGTGTGAAAATGACGGATACATCCGACGGAGTTGAGGTTCGTGTTTCCTCCGATGTTTTCGCAAAGGGAATATATCTTGATTTCGATGACTGCGATCCGGTATTGTCCGATAATTTCTTCGATCTGACAAGCAGGGAAGAATATGTTATTATCGCAAGGACAGAGCGTTCTGCGGATGAGCTTAAAGAACTTATTAAAGTCATGAGCGTATACGATATCGGACGGTGATTGATCATTATGAATAATCGTTATTGTCATATGAAATGTGTACCACCACTCCATCCCCCACGTCTTCCGTGATACCGTATAGTTACGCATCATCTCCACCAATGAATATCACGGAAAGTGATATATAACGAAAAACACCGACAAGGTAAAGTTT
>SVQM01000078.1 GCA_015065335.1 Oscillospiraceae bacterium
TTTAATGATATTTGATCGACATGCAAACTTGAAGTATAAGTATGGCTCAAGACATTTCTGGTGTAGAGGATATTATGTGGATACAGTAGGAAAGAACAAAAAGATAATAAGTGAATACATACGAAATCAATTAGAAGAAGACTATGCATCAGACCAAATAAGCATAAAGGAATACACAGACCCGTTCACGGGTACCAAGAATAAGTAGGCAAAAAAAGACAGCCGCACGTGAGCGGCTGCCTGTAATGGTAATGCGGTGTCAAACTTCGATGCCCCTTACAGGGGTTACGCCTGCACCTGCCCCTTATAGGGGCTGTTCAAACCACCGGTTCAACCGGTGGTTTTGATTTGATTGGACTATTTTATTCTAAACCTGAAAAGAAATCATCATAGGAGCAATTATATATCTTTTTTAAGGTAACTATAACACTGGCTCTTATATTAAGTTCCCCTGCTTCATATTTTGCATATGTGCTTCTTCCTATATCACAGCCACGACGTTGAAGTTCTGCGCAGAGCTTTTCTTGAGATAACCCTGAGGCATCTCTTAGACGTCTGAGATTGTCTCCCATATTCAAATCTCTTCTGATTTTCTGTTCCATAGATCCACCTCCGAATAATTTTGACCGGTATTGGTTGCAATTATCCTTGCATTTATATATTAAAATTTTTGAAAAGATGGGGGTTCGGGGGAAGAAAAACTTTTTATAAAAAGTTTTTCTTCCCCCGAATTTATCTATTATTCTCCACTATTATATTAGTCAAGTATACCCTTGATCTTGGGATAAACCATCGGTGCGGGACGGGTATAGGGCGACTTGATATCCACCACACGGCGCTCCTTGGATGCGATCTCAAAGGATCTCATAAGCTCAAGAACGTGGAGCTGCTGCTCGTAATTACAGCGGTGCCATCTGCCTGTCTGGATCGCCTTAGCCATATCACAAAGGCCAACACCACGGTCATTGTTGCCGTATTCAAAGAGCAGGGGAATACGCTTGTATTCACTGTCGCCCTCACGAAGGAGGAATACACCCTGTGCACCGAATCCGTTAGGATCGGGAACACGGAGATTTCCGCGAGTACCGTAGATCTCGATCTTGGAATGCTCATCACCTGTACAGAGACAGTCAAAGGATGCGTGCATCATTGCGATAACGCCGGAATCAAACAGCATGGAGCCTGTGACAAATGTATCTACTTCTACAGGCATCAGTTTTCCACACTTAGGCTGACTTGTAATAAGACGCTCGGTAAATGTCTTGCGAGAGAAGCCTGCAATAGCAGAGCAGCGTCCGAGAAGATTTACAAGAGCTGTCATGTAGTAGGGACCCATATCAAGGATAGGACCGCCTCCTACCTCATAGAAGAATTCCGGATCGGGATGCCAGCTCTCGGGACCACGGCAGATCATGTGGGCATCGGCACCGATAACATCACCGATGAATCCATCGTCGATGAGCTTACGTGCAGTCTGTATTCCTGCACCGAGGCATGTGTCGGGAGCACCGCCGATAAGAACGCCTTTTTCCTTGGCAAGCTCTATAAGCTCGATTCCGAGATCAACTTCAATGGCAAGAGGCTTCTCGGAATAGACGTGTTTTCCTGCAAGGATCGCAGCCTTAGAAACGTGGTAGTGGTTTACAGGCTCTGTAATATTAAGTACGAGATCCACCTCAGGATCTGCAAACAGCTCATACATGTCCTCATAAAGCTTGGGAATGTTATATTCGGCCACAGCTTTTTCAGCACGCTCTCTTATGAGATCACAAACGCCGATGATCTCAACTTCTTTGAACATTTTGGTGAGGTTTTCAAGGTAGATAGAGCTTATACATCCTACACCTACAAAACCTATTTTGATTTTGCTCATAATTTTAGTCCTTTCTGGCAATAAAGAAAGGAGCAGAAATGTTGTCTGCTCCTTTCGAATAGTTTTAATTACATTACGGGTTCAGCTTCGTGAACATTTGAGAAGAACATCATATAACGGGCAACGAGGGATTCGAGATCCTCGGGATCTGTCATGTTACCGTACTCGTTACTGTCGGTGATCTCATCCTGAATGCTCTTAACGGATTCAGCATACTCCTCAGCGGTCATCTTTTCGATTTTCTTGAGGATCTTTGCGGAATACTCGTCGAGCTCCTTGAAGTTTTCTTCGTTTGCTTCATCTACTGAATTTGCAAAACCAAGGAAGGGGCTGATAAGAGAATCGAGGTTCTGCTGTCTGCCGTACTCCCAATAGCTCATAGGCATATTCTCACCGGGATAGGTCATAAATACATTACCGGTATCAACAAGATTCATCTTGTAATCATCGCTGATGATCTTGATGGTCTGCTCACCATTCTCGGTAAGCTCACTATTGTACTCCCAGTGAACACCCTCAACACCGTACTGAAGAATGGTACGAACGGTAGGATCGGTGTTGATGAGAGTCAGGATCTCCATAGAACGGGATTCATCGATAGAGTTAAGACATACACCGAACATAGACTGATAGATGTCATCTGTTTCTGCACGAGGACGCTGAATTACATGATAGTAGTAATCGTCAGCATACTTTTCAATCTCATTACCCTGGCAGGAAACAATACCTACACCAAACTTAGTGCTGTCGGGATCGGCATTCTTACCTACATAACCCTTTTCCTGAAGCTCCTTCATCATGATCATGGTGTTATTGAACTGCTTGAGTACGAACACGTTTCTGATGTTGTGACGTGAAGTGGGGTTCGCATCATCGGATATGATAGTTCCGAGGACGGAGAAAGTATCGGGATCTTCATTTGCGTTCCAGAAGTTCATACCGATAGCATAGCTTGAATTCAGAAGAGGAGTGATTCCGGTCTGAGTAGCTCCGATATCCTCAATGAACTGCTGACAGTCAAGGAGAGATGTGAGCTCGCTGGGATCGTAGTACAGCTTAGTGCACATTTCCTTGTTAAGAAGAAGGTATGTATATTCTCCGATAACATGGTTATTGGGGATAGCATATGTGGTGGAATCTCCGGGAATCTTACCCCACTCAAGGAATGTGGGATACACATAAGACTTGATGAGCTTTGATGATGCATCAAGAGACTCATCGAGAGGCGCAAGGTATCCGTTCTCAGCATAGAATGCGAAATCATCATATCCGCGGATACAGAAAATATCGAGCTGATCTGCCTTTGCAGAGGGATAGTACTCCTGAATGCTTCCGTCCTCACCGGTAACGGTCTCGGGAATAGTAGTAGCCTCAGTAGATTCGGGAGGCAGAGTCTCACCCTTTTTCTTGGCCTCTTTCTCTTTTCTCTTTCTCTCAGCTTCCTCGGCAGCAGTTCTCTTAGCAGCCTCTTCAACCTCGAGTACCTTTTTCTTGATAGCCTCGTCGTACTTGTCATCGGGAACGGCGGTGATATCAATAGCAGTCTTGTAATTCTTCTTGGTGATCTTGTTGATTGCAGCCTCTACCTTTTCTACAGCCTCATCGGTGGTATCCTCAGATGTAGGGAGCCACAGGGTAAGAGTCATGTTGTATTTAGTATTTGCTGATGTGTCTATGCCGGCAGAACCGTCTCCACAAGAACTCATTCCTGCGAGCATAGCAAGTGCGATAAGTAAGCATGAAAGCTTCTTTTTCATGTCAAAAACCTCCTGAGATTTGCGTATCCGGACATCCGGCATCACGCATAAGGAATCTTATATAATGATACTACATTTGACGTTTTATGTCAATAGACTTTTGTAATACTTTTATAAGATAGAATGTTTATTTACAATTTAGTGGGGATTATCAGTCAAGATAATCCTTAAGTCTCTTTGATCTGCTGGGATGACGGAGCTTACGGAGCGCCTTTGCTTCGATCTGACGGATACGCTCTCTTGTGATGTTGAACTCCTTACCGACCTCCTCAAGGGTACGGGTACGACCGTCATCAAGACCGAAACGGAGCTTCAGTACGTGCTCCTCACGGGGAGTGAGGGTGTGAAGGACCTCGTTGAGCTGTTCCTTGAGAAGCTCATAAGATGCAGCTTCGGCAGGGGCGGGGGAATCATCATCGGGGATGAAGTCACCGAGATGACTGTCCTCTTCCTCACCGATAGGAGTTTCAAGAGATACGGGATCCTGAGCGATCTTCATGATCTCACGTACCTTTTCGGCGCTCATACCGATCTCCTGAGCGATCTCCTCGGCAGATGCCTCGTGACCAAGCTCCTGAAGGAGCTGACGGGATACTCTTGATACCTTGTGGATAGTTTCCACCATGTGAACAGGGATTCGGATGGTCCTTGCCTGATCCGCAATAGCACGTGTAATAGCCTGACGGATCCACCATGTTGCGTAGGTTGAGAATTTGTATCCCTTAGTATAATCGAATTTTTCAACAGCCTTCATCAGACCGAGATTACCCTCTTGGATAAGATCAAGGAAGAACATTCCCTTACCTACATATCTCTTTGCGATACTTACAACGAGACGGAGGTTTGCCTCAACAAGCTCATCCTTGGCCTTTTCCGCAGCAGCATTTACCTTAGGATCACCGCCTTCCTCCCACAGAGCCATTTTCTCTGCAAGAAAGAGCTCACGGTCTGCATCAAGAAGCGGAACCTTACCGATCTCCTTCAGGTACATACGAACGGGATCATCGATGGCAAGTCCTTCCTGGGCAAGCATTTTTTCCATATCCTCAGCGGAACCGAGCTGTTCTACCTCACTCTCGATCTCTTGAAATTCCGGAGGATTCATGTAATTTGTTACTTCGATGCCGTTACTCTCAAGAGTTTCGTAGATCTTTTCGATCTGATCGATATCATAATCGGTGTACTCAAGCACCTCCATGATATCTGCATTGGAGAGAGAGCCTTTGGTCTTTCCTTTTTCGATGAGATCCTTCACATCAAGCTTTTTGCCTGAGTGGATGTCATTCAGAGCACTCTCTTTACTCTCTGCGAGAAGTGCGGCTTCCTCAGCGGCAGCCATATCCTCCTCTTCAGAGGGCAGAGAATCCTCGAACTCATCGAACATAGTGTCCTCATCCTCGATAATATCGTCCTCGTGAAGCTCGTTTTTCTTTTCCTGTTTCATTCTTTCGTCCTTTCGGTTTATGTATCAGATTTTTTTATTTATATTGGATCGCAAAAGCGAATAAATAACTTTGTGATGTTCTATTCCGAACGTTTTTTTGATATGAGCCTTGCAATATCATCAATACCGTCTCCCGAAGACACTGCATTTTCACGGAGACGACGTACATTTTCGGAAAATACGCCGGGGCCGTTATCAAGGAGCTTTTCACGTGCAAGAAAAAGCTTCATTGCCCGAGAGACTTCATCCTGAGAAAAGCCTTCTGAAAGCTGACCGAATTCAAACCCGCCGTTTTCATGTGCATCCTTTATGAAGGAAAACAACTTTTTTCCGAATTCCGTACAAAGATCATCGGAAGATAACGGCTTTCCGTCAACAGGTGATGACAGATATTCTAAATGGGAGAGGATCATTCCAAGCACTGCCTCTTCAAGCCGGGCAGCAAGCGGACGCTTTGCAAAATCGGGATTGACTCTGTCCGATATCCCCATAGTATCTCTTATGAGACGGTCGTGATCCTCTTTTTTCTTTTCTGCTTTTTTGCGTTTTATAGTGTATGCTATATCACGTTTGATATTTTCAATGTCAAGCTCCATCATTTCGGCAAGCTTTGCGGAGTATATCTCACGCTCTACGCTTGAAGGAAGATCTGCGATATACGCACATATACGACGGATAGCCTTAACTCTCTCCTCGTCGTTTGACATATCATGCTCAGAGGTGATCCTGCTTACGGTGAATTCAAATCTCGTGCGGCTTCGTCCGAGAAGCTCACTGAATTTTTCGGGACCGAATTTGCGGATATATTCATCCGGATCCTTAGCATCCTCGACCTTCAGTATCTTTGCGTCGAGTCCTACATCTGCGAGAAGACGGAATGCTTTGTCTGCGGCTCTTTGACCTGCATCATCACTGTCATAAGAGATTATGACCTTTTTCGTGTATTTTGCAATAAGTCTCGCCTGATCCGGAGTGATAGCGGTGCCGAGAGTTGCAACGGCATTTTCAAAGCCCGCCTCGTGAAGGGCGATTACATCCATGTAACCCTCGCAGAGAATAAGCTGCTCGGAGCAAGCTGATCTTGCGTAATTCAGTGCAAACAGATTACGCCTTTTGTTGAATGCCGGAGTATCGGAGGAGTTCAGATATTTCGGCAGTGAATCATCAAGCACACGTCCTCCGAAAGCGACTATATTTCCCGATGTGTCGATTATCGGAAACATCACTCTGTTGCGGAAAATGTCGTAAAGAGAACCGTTTTTTTCGCTCCTTTTGCAAAGGAATCCTGCAATTATCTCTTCGTCTGTGAATCCGCACGATTTAAGATGATCTCTGAGAGATCCGAATTCTCCGTCGGCGAAACCGAGACCGAATCTTCGGATCACGGCCTGTGACAGTCCGCGCCGTGTGAGATAATTCCTTGCCTCCCCGCCTGCATCACTCTCGAAGAGAGCACTGCGGAAGAATTTTGCAGCAGCGGTATTCATCTCATAGAGCCGTTTCCGTGAAACGCCTCGTTCGTCTCTTGCTCTGTCATCGGGCAGAGTGATACCGGCACGCTTTGCGAGAAATTCAAGAGCATCACGGTAGTCGAGATTTTCCGCACGCATTATGAAGCTGATCACATCTCCGCCTGCACCGCAACCGAAGCAGTAGAAGGAGGATGAGGCGGAAAACACAGTGAATGAAGGTGTTTTTTCCGAATGGAAGGGACACAGACCGAGATGGTTTGAGCCTGCACGCTTGAGGGTAACATAAGAAGAGATCACATCCTCGATGGGGCATCGTATTTTAAGCTCTTCAATTATAGCCTGTGAGATCATGTGATCCCTCCTTTCTGTAATTATTCGATAACGATATCGGCACCGGCGAGCCTTCTTTTGAGGATAGTCATGTCAGAGGTGTTTACCACTCCGTCGTAATTCACATCTGCACCGGAGGTGGTAGCTATATCAGCACCGGCAAGCTTTCTTGATAAGAGTATCATGTCGCTTGAATTAACAGCTTTGTCACCGTTTATGTCGCCAAGCTCAAACTCAAGAGGCGGTATTTCGGTGAAGGTTGAATAGTTACATCTTGTGCATGATTCATATGCATCATAGCCTGCTTCTGTGGTAGTGGGGATTTTTCTTTCGTGTGACATTATATCGTGACCTTGGAACGGAAGCTCAATATATGTTGAGTAGTCACATATCTCACAAGTGTCGTAAGCGAGCCAGCCTATCTCTGTACAGGTTGGCGTTTTAGGTAAATGCTCAACGATAGTATGTCCTGTTTCGGGAATTATAATATAGGTTGAGTGCTCACATCTTGAACAGGTCACGTATGCATCCCAGCCGATCTCGGTACAGGTGGGAGACTTAGCATCGTGATATACCTCATCATGTCCGAGTTCGGATATCTCCTCATAGGTTGAGTAGTCACATCTTGAACAGGTCACGTATGTATCCCAACCGATCTCGGTACAGGTGGGAGGCTTAGCATCGTGATATACCTCATCATGTCCGAGTTCGGATATCTCCTCATAGGTTGAGTAGTCACATCTTGAACAGGTCACGTATGCATCCCAGCCGATCTCGGTACAAGTGGGAGACTTAGCATCGTGATATACCTCATCATGCCCGAGTTCGGGTATCCCCTCGTAGGTTGAGTAGTCACATCTTGAACAGGTCACGTATGCATCCCAACCGATCTCGGTACAAGTGGGAGACTTAGCATCGTGATATACCTCATCATGCCCGAGTTCGGGTATCTCCTCGTAGGTTGAGTAGTCACATCTTGAACAAGTCACGTATGCATTCCAGCCGATCTCGGTGCAGGTGGGAGACTTAGCATCGTGATATACCTCATCATGCCCGAGTGCGGGTATCTCCTCATAGGTGGAGTAACCGCATATCCTGCAAGTTCCATATACATCCCAACCGATCTCGGTACATGTAGGTGATTGTGCATTACTGTACGTAAGACGATGACCGAAGGCAGGGAGCTCCGAATAGGATGAGTAATCACAATTTTTGCATGTACTGTATGCTGTGTTTCCGACTTCGGTACATGTGGGGAGCTTTGCATCGTGATGTATGAGATCGTGAGGAATCGTGGGAATCACGGTAAAGGTCGTATAATCACAATTCAGACAAGTCACGTAAGGCTTGTATCCCTGTACGGAACAAGTCGGAGCCATTCCGTCACGGTTGACGGTAACATGTCCTGTTTCGGGAATTACCGTATAAGTTGTGTGATTACATCTTGTGCAGGTCTCATAATCTGCGAAGCCTTTTTCTGTACAGGTGGGAGCCTTTCCGCTATGATATACCTCATCATGTCCGAGTGCGGGAATATATTCTCGGATATCCAGATCACAGTAGTAGCATCTCTCGGAAGTCCATCCTTCCTTTGTACAGGTGGGTTTTTTGCTTGTGTGATAAATATCGTGATCTCCGGTAGGCGGCTCAGTATTTACTGTATACTTACCTCCGCAATCAGCACAAAGCTTTACGTCATAACCGCATTCTCCGCAAGTAGCGTCCACATGACCGATGATCTCATCACTGTCGTTGCGGATATCAGTTTCACAAAGACAGTAGGAGATATCTGTGGCAACACCCACAGAAGTAAATACAATCCGGCTTGGTACAGTGAGTACAGCCATAGCGAATACCATTGCTCTTGAAAAAAATTTTTTCATAATACAGCTCATCCTTAATATACGTATAATTCAGGGTATCGCAGTTTGTTAGGGATCGCAGATGATGGTTACTTTATCTCTATGTTTGCACCCGCCAGCTTTCTTCTGAGGATAGTCATATCGGCGGCGCTTACATCACCGTCGTAGTTCACATCAGCGCCTGATGTTACTGATATGCTGCTGCCGGACAGCTTTCTTGATATGTATGTTACGTCACTTGCAGAAACGATTTCGTCACCGTTTGCATCGCCGAGGTCATACTCAAGAGGAGGAATTTCGGCTAAGGTGGAGTAGTCACAATTTGCACATGCCTCATATGCATTCCATCCCGCTTCGGTCTTTGTGGGGATCTTTCTTTCATATGATATGATGTCATGACCGAGAGCATCTATAATATTTCCGGTGAATGTTTTACCGCACTTTTCACAAGTGTGTATAGTATATCCGGCATCGGTACAGGTAGGAGATGTGGTAATTCCTTTGTCTGTAATACTGTGGATATCAACGATTTCGGTATCTCCAACAAAGGGAACCGTGGCAAAAAATGTTTCTGATGTTGCATCATATTTAGAGCAGTTATCAGCGAGTCCGTCACGGAGAGATACGGAGAATTCAGCTTCGCCGTGAAAATCGGGGCTCACGGTGAACACTGCCTCAAAGAGGAGACCGGTGTTTGCCGAAACATCAAGGCTGAGTCTTGCGTTGTAACGAATGAAACCGTCGAATGCTTTTGCTATGCTTTTACCTGAGCCAAAAAGATCGGTTGCGTTTATTTCCTCTACGGTAAATACATCGGGATCAAAATTCAGATTGATCCATACTGAGGAGATACCTGTGTTTTCTTCGGCAGATACCTTGACGGAAATATCTTTACCGGAATTTACTATGTCCGAATCATTGAAGACCGGTTCCACGGGAGAGATTTCCACACAAGCCTTGAACACTTCATCCGAAACGATATCTTCAGCAGATATACATACGGGGAATGCAACCGTAATAATTGCGATTGAAAGAAGAAGAGACAGAAATTTTTTCATATAATGATCCTTCCTTTTGAAATTGAGTAAAATACCATCGAAACTCGGAATGCACTAAAATTGTATTGACATTTGTCCGTCGACGCTTGTAGACTGTCTGTCAACGCTTATCGACCAAACGGAAGGGATGAATAGCTTTTTGTAAAGATCGATGGCATATCTGTCAGTCATACCGGAAACATAATCACAGGCACAACGTTCAACAGGCTCGGTCTTTGTGTTTTTGAGATAGACTCCCGTCATCTGTTCGGGATATTTTACAAAATGGTAGTAAAGGCGTGCAAGCAGCTCCATAGCCTTGTCATCCTCGGATTTTGCTTCTTTGTTAAGGTAAACTCTCTCAAAGAGAAAATCTCTCAGTTCAAGCATTGCACCGCCCACTTCCTCACTCATGCGTATCTCGGGAACACCGGTGCTTTCCTTTATTATGTCACTTACAAGAGTGTTGATCCTCTTTGAGTGAGTGTCACCGAGCACTTCACGGATATGTACGGGAATGTCTGCAGGATCAAGAATTCCTGCACGACAAGCATCGTCAATGTCATGATTGATATAAGCAATACGGTCTGCGTATTTTATGATTATTCCCTCAAGTGTGGATGCCATGTTCTTTCCCGTGTGATTGAGTATGCCGTCTCGTACCTCGGCAGTCAGATTCAACCCGGCACCGTCATTTTCCAAATGATCCACTACACGAAGACTTTGCTTGTAGTGGGAAAATTCAGGGTCATAGCATTTGCGCATGACCTCTTCGCCTGCATGCCCGAAGGGAGTGTGTCCGAGATCGTGTCCGAGTGCCGCAGCTTCGCACAGATCTTCATTGAGCCTCAGCGAGCGTGCGATTATGCGTGCTATCTGCGTTACCTCAAGAGTGTGCGTCATTCTCGTGCGGTAATGCTCGTCCAAAGGAGAGAGAAAAACCTGAG
>SVQM01000079.1 GCA_015065335.1 Oscillospiraceae bacterium
ACTCCGTGCACAGTATGAGGCACTGGTAAATGCAGCAAAGGCAGCAGCAAAGGCATTCGATGACGCAGTAGCAGCAATCGAAGTAGAGCTTAGCGATGACTGTCTCGCAGCAATCAATGCAGCATATGCACAGTACGAAGCACTCGCAGTTAAGGATTACGCAACTAATAAGGCACTTCTCGATGAGAAGAAGGCTGAGTATGATGCACTTGTAGCTTACAAGGCAGCTCAGGATGCAGCTTCCGCTGTAAACAAGATCGGTGCTACTTCTCTTGTAATCACTGATTCTCTTGCAATCAACTACAAGATCAATGTTGGTGCCGGTTACGATGTCGTACGTATGGAGTTCACTCTTGCGGGTGTTACTACCGTCGTTACCGATTACACTATCGATGCAAACGGTAAGTTTGTATTCAGATACAACAACATCGCTCCTAACCTTATGGGTGAGACCATCTACTCTGTAATCGTTGTTACTGATAAGGATGGTAACGAGATCAAGTGTTATGCTCAGGAGTACAGTGTTGCGACCTACGCTAACAGAAAGATCGCTACTTCCGCTTATACTGAGCTTCTTGCAAGCATGATCAACTATGGTGATGCAGCAGTAACTTACACCGGTGAGTACACTGCACCTTCCACTCTTATCAACGGTTGGGATACTTACGCTGAGAGCATTGCTCCCGCACGTCAGTACACTTCTATCTATGATATCAGCTCCGATGTTGCTGCTCCCGCAGTAACTTGGGGTAGTGCAAACCTCATTCTCAACGATGCCGTAAACATCAGATTTAAGCTCTCTGGTGAGATTCTTGATGGCTATAAGGTGATCGCTGTATACAATGGTGTTGAGTACACATTTGATATCTTTACTGACGGTGAGAATTCCTACTTTGTATGGGATCTCTTCAACATGGCTCAGGTAACTAATGCTTGCGCAATCTCCTTCACTGTATGTGATGCTGATGGCAATGCAGTAAGTAATACTCTTACTTATAGTATTGAGTCTTATGTTGCAGATATGATCGGTACTGATGCAAAGCTCGATGCTCTCCTCACTGCTCTTATGCAGTACGGTGATGCAGCGCTCACATTTAAGCATGCAAATGGTTAATGTAGAAAGGAGACAAACACATGAATATCTACACTAAACCTGAATTTGAAATTATTGAAATTCCCGCTGATGCTGATGTTATTACTTCCAGCATTCTTGGTGAGGATATCGAGCTTGAGGACGATCCCTGGTAATTTCGCAAAATTCCTTTCTTAAATTTGACCGGCAGTCTTTTGACTGCCGGTCATTTTTTTACATTTGTTGTCTTATATGATTGAGAGCACCTTTTTCAAGACGTGATACCTGTGCCTGTGATATACCGATCTCCTCGGCTATCTCCATTTGAGTTTTACCCCTGTAGAATCTCATGGAGATTATTTTTTTCTCTCTTTCAGATAATCTTTTCATAGCTTCCTTTAAAGCAATATCTTCAAGCCAAATATCATCACTGTTATTCTCATCACGCACCTGATCCATTACATAAATAGAGTCGCCACCATCGTTATAAACAGGATCATAAAGGGAAACCGGCTCAATTATAGATTCAATGGCATTTGTTACATTTTCAACAGTTTCCCCAAGCTCTTTTGCTATTTCCTCAATCGTTGGTTCAGAGGAAGTAACTGAAGAAAGCCTTTCTCTTGTCTGGAGTGCTCTGTAGGCAAGGTCACGTACAGATCTGCTTACTCTAATAGTATTATTGTCACGTAGATAACGTCTGATCTCACCAATTATCATCGGAACGGCATAGGTTGAGAACTTCACATCAAGCTCTGTATTAAAATTATCAACTGCCTTGATAAGACCGATACAACCTACTTGAAACAGATCATCCATGTTTTCACGACGTCCCGTGAATCTTTGAATAATACTGAGCACGAGACGAAGATTTCCGTCTATGAGCTTTCTTCTGGCATTTTCATCACCTGTTTTGGCGAGAATCAAAAGTTCTCTTTTTTCCTCAGAGCCAAGTGTTGTCAGCTTAGATGTGTTAACTCCGCATAATTCCACTTTGTTATAATACATATTACCTCCGGCAATAGGTCATTCTGAATAATTATTGCCGTAGTATTTATGCGTTTATTCAAATACCGGAGCTGTATCATTTTACCAGATTATACAAGTGATTCCGGAAAATGCGAGAGCATATTATCAACGAAGATTCCGTATCCTTTAGTAGGATCATTAACGAGTACATGAGTTATTGCACCTACAAGTTTACCATCTTTTATAATTGGTGATCCCGACATTCCTTGAACGATCCCGCCTGTTTTTGAAATCAGTTTTTTATCGGTCACAGTAACAATAAAGTTCTTGTTGCTATCGCTATCATAATGGATCTCGGAAATATTTACGGTATATTTTCCGATTTTGTTATCATCAAGTGTACATAATATATATGCCTCTCCCTCAGTCAGTTCCTCTTTTTTACCGAGAGCAAAAGTGTCGCTTTTTTTAAAATCACAGTTTGTAAATATACCAAATACACCATTTTCCGTATTACTGATAAGATTTCCGGTTTTTTCTCCATTAAATGAGCCTTTGAGTTCACCCGGGGCACCTGTAGCACCTCTTTTGATACTGTTAATGAGGACTCCGGAAGTGACTCCATGGGAAAGAGGAATTAAGACACCTGTTTCGCTATCACAAATACCATGGCCAAGGCCGGCAAAAGCACCGCTGTCCGGTTCTATGAAAGTGACCGTTCCTATGCCTGCCGTACTGTCTCTAAGCCACATACCTGTTTTATATTTACCGTCGGAATTTGAGAATGAAGGTGTTATTTCGCACTCATATTCTTTCTTTTCACGTATATATGAGATTTTTACCGAATTTCCCTTTGAATTTTCTATCACATCAATAAAATCAGATGCAACTGATAATTTCTGTCCGTTTGCTTTTATTATTATATCATTGAGCATCATACCTGCATCTTTAGCAGGGGATGAGGAGCCTATCGAACAGTCAACTTCATCAAAGCCTATTATGAGCAGCCCATCGGTAAACATCTTTACACCAAACGGCATTCCTCCGGGACAGACCTTTCTGTCATGAAACAGATCAACCGATACATTTTTTTGCGAATCGTTATCAATAGCGCCTACCGTTATTAAAGTGTCGGTATCTCCTTTGCTAAATGCTTGTGCCACTTTATCTTCAGCATTATTTCGAATTACTGCACCACCGCAGAAGATCGCTGTTGCCGCAAGAAATGCTCCCGTACATTTCTTCAGCGCATTCATTACTTTATTTGCCATATACCCACCCCTCAGCAATCCTTGCTGAAGCTTTCTCAAATATCATTATAAAAACCGACCGTTTTATGCGTTTATCAGCATATAATTCAAAGTCGGCTATATATAATTTGTTCAGCAATCGAGTAATTATGTCAAGCAAAATTATAAGAGTAATGAATAATTTGGACGAGATAAAAATAAATACCGAAAACGAGTTTTGCGTTTTCGGTATTTAGATTTATTTTGGATATCCTTTATCTGTAAAGGGAAGAATTATTGAGCCCGTGGCGGAATTTGAATTTTTTATACAATCGATCAGAGTTATACCACTACTTGACAAATAATTGAATAGTGAGTTTATATCATATAATTCTTTCAGTGATGACCCTTTGTACGAATAATTAAAGATGACTACACATCCTTTGCAGTTGTGCTTTTTACAAAGATATTGAATATCATCGAAAAATTCCGATAATACAGCTTTGTAACCTCTTGATATTACATCTATCTTTTTGATCTTCTTTTGTTTGTTTATAAGCATGACTGCCGCTGTTTCTTCTCTTGTTAAAGCAAAGAAGAGCTTAGAAGCAAAAAGGACAATATCGGGTGTTATCCTGCAAGATTTTAGTGAATCAAGGCAGAGCTTTGAGTAAGCTTCAGCAGCAAAAAGCGTATCAAATCCGCATTCGTCAATGCTGTGATCTGTATTTAATATACGCTTTTCAAGAAGCTCGGTAATATCATTTGATGAAAAATTGTTTTTACTCATATTCTTTCAAATTTTCTCGAAGATGCAAAGTGTTTCAACGTGGGGAGAAAAAGGGAACATATCTCCCGCAATACACTTGGTTATTCTGTAACCGCCGTCTGTAAGCTTTACGGAATTTCCTGCAAGAGTACCCGGATCACAGGACATATAAATAAGCTTCTTCGGAGATATTTTTAAAATGTTCTTTATCATACTGTCGCTGAGACCATACCTTGGGGGATCGACGATAAGCGCATGAGGCATAAGACCGTTGTAATCAGCACTTCCTGCATCTCTGCATATAAATTCAGCATTTGTGATACCGGAAAGTGAGCAATTTACACGTGCGTCCTTGACGGCAGAATCGTTTATCTCAATGCCGATTATCTTTGCGGTTTTAAATGCTCGGGCAACAGAAAGACCGATTGTTCCGATACCGCAGTACAGGTCGAGGATAAGATCACCCACGACAGGAGATAGCTCCTTTATGATCTCGTTGCAAAAAGCTTCGGCGATCTCGTTGTTTATCTGAAAGAACGATCTCGGGGATATCCTGAGCCTATTATCCATAAAAGATATTTCAATGAATTCATCACCATCAGTCAGACGAAATCTCGCAGCGCTGTCTGTGGGATATCCGATACACTCATATACCGAGATAATATAAGAAAACTCACTTTTCAGCGTTTTCAGAAAATCAATAGAAGCTCCGAAAGATTCTACTTCAGCTGCGACCATTATACCGTTATCACCCAGACGAATCATTATACTATTGGGGACAAGAGAATCGTGTTTTCTGAAATAATCTTCGGTATAGTTTTTTATCTGAATAAAAGAGTCCGGAAGGATCATACAACTGTCGGGACTGTAGACCTTGTTTGAGCCTGCCGAGAAAAAGCCGTACTTGTTATTGTCACCCCGATGGAAAACAGCCTTGTTTCTATAGGCGTGGCATTTACCTGAAAGTATACCGGAAACACCTATATTCTTGAGCCCCGAACGGCGAAAAGCGGATTCAACAGCACGTTTTTTTACATCAAGCTCAACGTCACGTGTGACATTCATGAATACACATCCACCGCACTTGTCAGATGCGATACATTCGGGATCACGGCGAAAGGATGATGGAGTTATTATTTCAAAAAGCTTTCCTGTGTCATATCTTTTTTTGGAAATAACGGTTTCGAAGGTCACCGTGTCACCGATCACAGCACCGGGAATAAACACAGCTTTTCCGTCAAATTTACCTATGCCTCGTCCGGAAAGATCCATATCGGTAATATGCACTGTTTTTTGATTCATAAAACATCTCCGTCATTTTTTTATTATGATACCATAATTACTTTCAACTGTCAATGAATTACAGATCCCTCTCTCTGTTCTTATTAAGAAGCTTTATAACTGCGCCGACCGGGATGACAGTTGATGCAATACCTGCTATCCTTATGAGATCGTAGGGTAAAAGAGGAGTGCATCTGAACATTTCACCACCGAAATACACGAGCATAAGCTGTATCACGGCAACTGCGGTCATAATGAATATGAAGAGCTTATTTTTACCTATCTCGGAGAAAAGGAACAGCTTTGGTGTACGTGCATTAAAGCTGAGATAAATTCCGCAGAAGATAAAGAATGCAAAGAATGCGGTAAGAAAATAAGTATCACCCATTTGACCGAACAATGATCTACTTTTTTGTGATAACAAAAAATACATTGAAAGGAAAACCATATAACTGCCCGTAAGTGTTATACCGAATATCATTTCTTTAGTCAGTATTTTCACATCTGAAGGTAAAGGAGGTAATTTCATGTATTTCTTGCTCGGCGGTTCACCCGCAAATGCGAGTGCGCCGAGAGTGTCCATGATAATATTTACCCAAAGCATCTGAATGATCGTGACGGGTGACTCAATTCCAACAAAAGGACCGATAAATGATACAGCCGTAGCGCAAAGATTCATCGTAAGCTGAAAGATTATAAACTTTCTTATGCTTCTGAAAATCGTTCTTCCGTAGAGGACTGCACGAATTATTGATGAGAAGCTGTTGTTCGTTATTACGATATCACCTGCTTCTTTAGTTACGTCAGTACCACTGCCCATAGCGAAACCGACATCTGCAGCCCTAAGTGATGGAGCATCGTTTATTCCGTCTCCCGTCATCCCGGAAATAAATCCTGCTTCGCGTGCCAGCTTTACAAGCCTCAGCTTATGAGAGGGAAGTGCTCGTGCGATAACAGAGATCTTGGGAAGTGTAGAGATGATCTCACTATCACTCATCATTGAGATCTCATCTCCCGTAAGAACTATCTCACCTTCATATAGTATCCCGCATTCTTTTGCAATTGCGGTCGCCGTGATTTTATTGTCACCGGTCATCATAATAGTTTTTATCCCTGCATCTCTTGCTTCCTTTACTGAACGTGCGGCATCCTTACGGAGTCTGTCCTCAAATACAAGAAGTCCGCAGAAGATCAGCGGGGGGATACCGCTTTTTCGATAATCCGATGTGAAATCAGTATCAGTATAAGCGGAAGCAATGACTCTGCCGCCTTTTTCTGCGGCATCGTTCCACTTTTTTATAATGACTGCTCTTGCTGCATTATCAAATTCTTTTATATCTCCGTTATCTGCCATGTATCTTGCAGATCTTTCAAAAATGATCTCGGGCGCTCCTCTCACATAAGTATGGGTATTTCCTTCACAAATGACAGATGCGGCTGCAAATCTGTTTTCCGATCTGAAGGGAATCCTTGAGGCTGTATTACGGCTGTAATCTTTTATACCGAAAAACTCACGTGCCGCCTCATCTGCAAAATTCACAGCTCCTTCGATGGGTATATGAACTGATGCATTGTATAACGCACTGTAAAGCTGTTTTTTTGACGAAATAGAGGAAGCTGATACGTACTTACCATCGTGCGTTAAGATCGATTTTAGGGCCATTCTACCCTCTGTAAGGGTACCTGTCTTATCGGTGAAGAGTATACTCATGCTTCCCGCTGTTTCAATACCGACCATTTTCTTGACAAGAACTCCGTGACGGAGCATTTTTTTCATGTTCGATGATAAGACTACCGTTATCATCATCGGAAGTCCTTCCGGGACGGCTACAACAAGCACAGATACCCCGAGAGTAAGAGCAGAGAGAAGCTCATGAAACAGAAACGGCATATCCTTCATTTTTGCAAGAGCAACGGATATCTCCATTCCGCTGTCGATAAAGAAAACATTAAAGAGGTATGATACAGCTACCATTGCGGCGGCGATATAACCGATAAAACTGATGTCTCCTGCAAGAACTGACAGCTTTCTTTTAAGTGGACTTTCAGGTGGTTCCTCTCTCAGTTCAGCGGCAACCTCTCCGTAGAGAGTCTTGTCACCCGTCCTAAGAACGATGAATTCGCCGTTTCCCGACGTAACAATCGATCCTTTCAGTACGAGAATATTATTATCTGCATCGAGTTTACTATTTGAGTTTATGTAATTTTCGGCTGCTGCAGCAGATTTTGCTGCGATCTTTTTGATGTCTTTGCCTTCACCTGTAATAGCAGATTGATTGCATCTTAATTCGCCTGACAATAACATTCCGTCTGCAGGTATTTTCATTCCGGGACTGAGCAGTACAACATCACCTACTACAATATCATTTGACCTTACTTCGGTTACCTGTCCGTCCCGACGTACATATATGATACTGTTATCACCTTCAGAAAGACGTTCAGCGGCTCTGCATGAGCTGTATTCCGAAACTGTAGATACAAGAGTTGCAATAAGAACTGCTACGGCAACTCCGATGGTTTCGGGCCAATTTGAGTGCTTGAATGAGAATATCACGTTAAGACACAGAGCACCAAGCAGGATCTTTATAATAGGGTCATTGAAGTTTGAAATAAAACGTGAGAGGAAGCTTTTGCTTTTGCGGAGCGACAGCTTGTTTGTGCCGTATTTTTCCCGCATTTTTATCACTTCATCCCGTGTGAGCCCCTTTTTAGAAAATGAAATATCTTTTGTGTTAATCGGAATATCAAGACTACGGCTTATCTGAGTCCGCCTTCCTGTATTTAAGTTAATATTATTTATATTATCACTACCTTTACCTGAAGTTTTTCCGTACATTATATTCACATAAAGTGAAAAATATAAATAATATAAAAAACGGCGACAGACTCCGACGCTTTTGATGATAGGTAAAGGTGAAATTTTAAAATTTTGTTGCAAATTGGCAAAAAGTGTGTTAAAATAAGATAACTTTAAAAAGGAGAGTCTTATATGAGAATTTGTACATCCTGCGGTCACAACAATTCTGATACAGCGGCCTTCTGTGCTTTGTGCGGTAATCCGCTTGTTGCCGGACCTGCCGACAATTCAGATTATACTCAGCAAAACGACAGAATCAACTTTGATTTTTCTGAAAACAACGTTTTTGTTTCTAACGATGAGTATGTAGTTGCAACTCTTAAAAATGGTATAGTCAACAACATTCTTTCCGGTGAAGGAATAAAAACGGAAGATGCTGTACTTACCAACAAGCGATTGTATTATAATCACAAAACGGGTATTATCAACATCCATACTCAAGAAGAAAAGGTTAACATTAAAGATATTACCGGCTCGAAGATAGCAACTTTCAATCCTGTGGGACTCCTCATTCTGTCGATTCTTTTATTTTTAGTTGGTTTTATTGGTTTATTTGCCAAAGAAGAGGAAGTGGCAGTTGCTTTTATTCCGGCTACTTTGCTTTTAATAGTATATTTTATTGTAAAAAAATCTCATCTTAAAATTGAGTATGCAGGCGGTTCTATTTATTTCTCAGTGAAGAAGTACGGACAAAAGAATATCCGTAATTTCCAGAAATGTATATATGCTGTTAAAGACCATCTAAGTGAAAGGTAAAAGTAATTTATAAATTAAAACTATAACTGTCAGTGTAAAGTTTATGGCAGATAATATCGAAAGGGGACTTTTTAAAAAGTCCCCTTTAAGTTTGAACTGATGGTCCGCCTTCTTCTGTTTTTTATCGTTTGCAGTTCTTGTCAAATGATGGATTCCATCCGTAGAAGTTCTTATAGTCCATGTTGTCCTGAGCGATGCGGAGAGCTTCACCGAAGCGCTGGTAATGCACAAGCTCACGCTGTCTCAGGAATCTTATTGGATCGCACACATCGGGATCATCAATAAGACGAAGGATGTTGTCATATGATACTCTTGCTTTTTGCTCTGCTGCAAGATTCTCATTTAGATCGGCGATGATATCACCCTTTACACCGATATATTTTGCATCAAAGGGAACACCACTCGCTGCTATTGGGTATATTCCTGTTGTATGATCTACAAAATAGGTGTCAAAACCGGATTTTTTTATTTCCTCAATGGAGAGGTTCCTTGTAAGCTGGTACAGGATCGCCGAGATCATCTCTACGTGAGCAAGTTCTTCCGTACCGACATCCGTAAGAATACCGGTGACGGCACCGTATGGCATTGAATATCGTTGGTTCAGGTATCGTGTAGATGCAGCGAGCTCACCGTCAGGACCTCCAAGCTGCGTGACGATAATTTTAGCAAGAGCTGCATTTGGATTTTTGATCTTTACCGGATACTGAAGTTTTCTGTCGTATATCCACATAAATCAGTCTGTCCTTTCTTTTAGTTTGCTTCAAATTCCCATGGCCACGGGCTGTTAGTCCAGGTCCATCCGTTGTCAGTATCAACGCCGTAGATGGTCAGAGGGCCATAGGTTTCTTCGTATTGCTTCTTTGTCTGATTGTAAGCGGCAGACATTTTATCGTAGAAATCGAGAGCTCCGTTATCCTCGGGGTGTGCATCTAGGAAAAGAACCGTATCGTAAAGTGCGAAGCCGTATACCTGAAGCTTGTGCATAAGTGCTTTTTTGTTATTTTGGCAGTTGTTCCTTGTCATATTACTCACACTCCCTTCGACACGGTGTAGGATAAAATGGGAATCTGAGTTTTTTGAAGATCGTTCCCTCGTGCAGTCCTTCATCAAGCTCAAAGAGATCTCCGAATTGCTGCATCTGCACATATGCCATTACGAGTGAGTAATTACCTGAGATCTCTACATTTCCGTTCGATCTGCATTTTAGTACCTCATTTGTGTTACAGGATCTTGGGGTCTGCCTACAGGTACAACCTCTTTTTGAGGTGTTTTGAACCGATGCAGAGGTTCTGAGAGACTGCCGTCTTCTATTCATCGTATCATCACTTGAGCAACCTGTCTTACCTTGGGTATCTGTACAGAGACAGTCATCACCGCCAAGCTCAGTGAAAAGCAACTCACTGAGAAATTCACCGGTTATCCTGTCTCTTGGTGTTCTGTTATCGTTTTTATAATCCATAAGCTTGGTTCCGCAAAGCGGAACTTCCTCCTATATACTTCGGTTAAGGAATTATTCCGTGACCGGAAGCCCCATTGGACTTCGCTAACAATATATGTTTATAAATGGCGAACGGACACTGGAAAAAGTTTTCACACATTTTTCTTTGGTGCATATCCTGTTAATGTGAAAAAACGTATTTGGAGGAACAAATAGTGAAAAGAAATGAAAAATCGATTA
>SVQM01000080.1 GCA_015065335.1 Oscillospiraceae bacterium
TAAATGCTGTCACTACAGATGCAGAAACGTATGCCTCATGGCTTACAGAGCGTCTCGGCGGTGATGTGTCCGACTCCATCGTTTTGGGACTTGAGTCAAGCGATGATTACGGCATCGATATGACCGAGTTTGAGGATGACGGGTATATCATCAAAAAGCAGGATGATATTACTGTAATTTTCGGAAAGACTGCAGACGGCCTTGACCGTGGTGTGAGAAAATATGCGAACGCTGTTGATGCAGGCGAGGATGTAGGCGAGGTACGGTATCACGAAGGCGCAAGAATAGATTCACTTAAGCTTTTCGGCACCGATATTTCCGAGTTTACTATCGTATATGCGGAAGACCATAACGATAATATGAAGTTTGCCGCAGAAGAGCTGCAGAAGCTTCTTAAAAAAGCTACAGGTCACGAGCTTACCTTAGTTAAAGGGAAATCGGATGCATCGAAAAGGATCGAGCTTCGCCACAGTAAGGATGAATCTCTGAAGGAAGACGGCTACCGCTATTTTGAGGAGAACGGCAATCTCGTGATCGAAGGCGCTGTTGCTCGCGGATGCTCTAACGGAGTGTACCGTTTCCTCGATAATGAGCTTGGTTGGGAATGTCTTATCTTCGGTGACAGCTATCTTCCCGAAGCTAAACTTGTTGAGATCCCTGTAGGCCTTGATAAGACCGAGACTCCCATTATGGATTATCTGTACGTTCATACCAATGCATGGAATAAATATGTGACGGACAGAGCAGAGGTGGCGTGGAATGCACCTGAGATGTCCTACGGACCGTATGATCATGCGCATCACGGTATGAGCCGATATGATTTTGCGATCACTACTGTTAACGGTGATACAAACCAGATTTGCTATTCAAAAAGTGCTCCTCTTGAATATGCATATGAACGGATAATCTCATATATTGAGAAACATGAAAAAGAAGGCGGAAAAGCCGGTTATACTCTCAAGGATATCGATGTATCTCAGGGAGATAACAATCGCTATTGTACATGTGGTGAGTGTATTGCGGTGATGAATCAGGATAAGTCTACTTCCGGACCGGTTCTTCGCTTTGCAAATACCATCGCTGAGCGTCTTGAGAAAGACGGATATGAGAATATGGCTGTGCATATCTTTGCATACTTCTCAACGAAGAAGCCTCCGGAGGTGACAACTGCTCATCCCAATGTGCATATCACGTTTGCTCAGAACGGTAACTGTTCCAACCATTCCATGTACGGTAAAGAATGTGTAGCACACGAGGACATAGATAAGTATCCTAAGTGTCGTACATCTTATTTTGTTTCTGACAGTAATGCCGACAATGACAGATGGCTGTCAAAGTGGTGTGAGATTTCGGATAATGTCGTGATCTGGTACTATGCACTTGATACGGTTCTCCATCAGTATTCAATCCTTGACTTTATGCTTGAGGATTTCCGTTATATGAATGAGTACGGTATCCGAGGAATGTTCTGGCAGATCACTCACCACGGTTTCGGAGTAAAGCGTGTAGAACAACAGCTTGGTGTTGAGATCAACTGGAATAAGGATATGACTGACGAGGAATACGAGGCTGAACTGTGCCGTCTCCTTGAGAGAGAGTACGGCCCCGGATGGAAATATGTTCGTGAGTACCTTGATTACATGATCGAGGCTACCGATCGCATCGGATGCTTCAACTGCTGGGGATATGGAAATAACGAATACGCAGAGTATGACTATAAGTACATGCAGGAGACATATAAGACCCAGATCGAACTTATAGAGAAGGCTATCAGTTGTGCCGGAAGTGCCGATGAGGAATATCGCTGTAAGCTTCTTTCATGTTCTATCTACTATAGCTCTGTGTTCTCACAGTACTTTGAGGCATATGAGAATGAAGATACCGAAAAGCTTGCAGAACTTGAGAAACTTTACAATACTGTGTATAACAGAATCGTTGAGCTTGGCTTTAACCCCGAGGAGATAGTAAGTGTTGACGGTGGCAAGTGTAAAGTCTGGTCTGAGCTTGAAAAAGAAGCGTGGATCGTATGGAAGGGTAACAGAGAAGCCCATGTCGGCAAGACAGAGGGACTTCGAGCGGAGCCCGAGTGGGTATCGGAATACGAGACTACTGTTACTGACGCCGAATAATACTTTATATATAGGTTATAACGAAAGAGAAAAATTCCGAAAAGAGTTTTTCTCTTTCTTTTTTTACAAATTTGTTGACGGAATAATATGATTATGGTAAAATATATACGAAAATGTATGGCTTGTAAAGGAGTTGTTCTTATGGGTATTAAATTCAGCCGTATTTTGTCCGGTGTGCTTGCGTCCGTTATGATCGTGGGAAGCATTGCTTCTTGCGGCAAGGAGGATAATCAGGCTCCTTCTGACGTAAATGTCAGTGCAGCATCATCTTCAGCAGAAAAGTATGCAACATGGCTTACGGATCGTCTTGACGGTGATGTGCCGGATGAGGTGGTCGTTGGTATCGGTGATAATGCTTCTTATGCTGTTGATATGACCGATTTTGAGAATGACGGTTATGTTATCAAAAAACAAGATGATACTATTGTCATATTCGGTAAGACTGAGGACGGTCTTGATCGAGGTGTGAGAAAATATGCCAACGCCATCGATATGGGTGAGACTGTAACCGATACTACATATCATGAGGGTGAGCGAATCGAGGAGCTGAAGCTTTTCGGTACTGATATCTCTGAGTTTGTTATCGTGTATCAGGAAGACTATAACAGAAATATGCAGTTTGCTGCTGAGGAGATGCGTCAGCTTCTCAAAAAGGCAACGGGTGTTGAGCTTGCCATTACTCAGTCTCCCGAGGCAGATGCTCATAAGATCGAGTTCCGTCATACCGATGATGCAGAACTCAAAGAAGACGGATACCGCTACTTCGAGGAGGACGGAAACCTCATTATTGAGGGTGCCGTACAGAGAGGTTGCTCCAACGGCACGTACAGATTCCTTGACAACGAGCTTGGATGGGAGTGCCTTATCTTCGGTGACAGCTATCTTCCCGAGGCTGATCTTATCGAGATCACCGAGGATGTCTTTGCCACGGAAACTCCCATTATGGATTATCTCTACGTTCATACAAATGAGTGGAACCGTTACGTGACCGACAGAACTGCTGTGGCATGGAATGCGGCAGAGATGTCCTACGGCCCCTTTGACCACGCTCATCACGGATTCTCCCGGCACGAGTGGACAAATGTGAGTGTCAATAACCACACAGGTCAGATCTGTTATTCCAGTGAAGGAAATATCGATCAGACATATGATAAAATTTTGAAGTACATCGACGATCATGAAAAGGCGGCTCCCGGTAACAAAGCCGGTGTTACCCTCAAGGATATCGATGTGTCTCAAGGTGATAACAATCGCTACTGTATGTGTACCGATTGTTCCAAGATCATTGCGTACGATAAGTCCAACGCAGGCCCCGTGCTGTACTTTGCCAATACTATTGCAGAGTACCTTGAGGCTGACGGTTATGAGAATATGGCGGTGCACATCTTCGCTTACTTCTCAACAAAGAAGCCCCCGGAGGTAACAAAGGCTCATCCCAATGTGCATATTACCTTCGCTCAGAACGGTAACTGCTCCAATCACTCCATGTACGGTGAGGAGTGTGAGCTTCACGATAAGTTTGACGATTTTCTGGTATCAGACAGCAATGCCGATAACAATGTATGGCTTTCTAAATGGTGTGAGATCTCCGATAATGTGATCGTATGGTACTATGCTCTTGATACCGTGCTTCACCAGTACTCCATCCTTGATTTCATGCTCGAGGATTTCCGTTATATGGATGAGCACGGAGTCCGCGGAATGTTCTGGCAGATCACTCACCACGGATTCGGTGTCAAGAGAGTCGAGCAGCAGCTTGGCGTTGAGATCAACTGGGACAAGGATATGACCGAAGAAGAGTATGAGGCTGAGCTTTGTAAGATCCTCGAAAGAGAGTACGGTCCCGGATGGAAGTATGTCCGTGAGTACATCGATCTTATGATCGAGGCTACCGACAGAATCGGATGCTTTAACTGTTGGGGTTACGGAAATAACACCTATCCTGAATACGACGAGGCGTTCATGCGTGAGACCTATAAGGCTCAGATCGACCTTATCGAGAAGGCTATCAAGTACGCAGGCAGTGCCGATGAGGAGTACCGTTGTAAGCTTCTGTCCTGCTCCATCTACTACAGCTCAGCATTCTCCCACTACTTCATCGCATATGAGAACGGTGATACCGCAATGCTTGATGAAATGAACGATATCTACGATGTTGCATACGGCAGAATCGTTGAGCTCGGATTCAATCCCGAGGCTATCGTATCTGTAGACGGCGGTAAGTGTAAGGTATGGCCCACCCTTGAAGAAGAGGCTTGGAACGTATGGAGAGATCTGAACAGAGAGAGACATACGGGCAAGTCAGCAGATGAGCTTATCGATCCTCCTGCATGGGTAATTGAGATGGATAATGCGGAGACCGAAGTAATTCCCGCATAATACTTGACTGATATAATGTAATGTGGTAAAATAGCCGTAGTGTAAACTGCGGCTATTTTTTTGTGAGGAATGACCATGGTGAATAAAAAGATTTCTCTTATGCTTGCTGCGATCATGACAGCTGCGAGTATTCTTAGTGCGTGCTCTGCACCTATAAAAAATGTTACCGAGAGCAGTAATATCACAATAACGTCATCTTCAGCGGACGATGCCGGAAAGGTGTTGGAAGAAAAGCTCCCCGATCTTGACAGGGAAGTGATCCTTGGTACGGCTGAAACGGCTACATCTTACGGTGTGGATTTGTCAAATTTTGAGTCTGATGGATTCATTATCAAAACTAATGGAGATGATGTTCTGATCTTCGGAAAAACCGAAGAAGGCCTCGCCATCGGTACAAACAGATTCGTGAATCAGTACAATGCCGGAGAGGTTTCCGATGTAGCATACCACGAGGGTTATCGCATCGAAAAGCTCGAGGTGTTCGGAGTGGATATCTCCGAGTACGTCATTGAGTGTCCTGCCGAGGGTGGTGCATCCGTTGCTGCCACAGAGTTTCAGAGACTTGTGAATGAAGCCACAGGTGCAGAGCTTCCTACAGTCGTCGGTGATTCTGGTGCAGAGCACGTGATCGAGCTTCGCATTACGGATGATCACGCACTTCATGATGACGGCTACCGCTATTTCGACGAGAACGGCACCCTCGTCATCGAAGGTGCCGCACGTCAGGGCTGTATCACGGGCGTTTACCGATTCTTCCAGAACGAGTGCGGATGGGAAGAGCTTATCGCCGGTGAGTCCGAGCTTCTTGAGTCGGACTACATAAATATTCCCGCAGGTATAAGCAAGACCGAGACTCCCGCATTCGACCATTTTTATGCCGTCGGCGGTGAATGGGATCCCTTCACCAGAGATCAGGCGAAATATTACAGCACAGGCGTCATCGGCCACGCATGTCACGGTCTGCAAACATATAATTTCTTCGAGCTTCCCGATATGCCGTCGCAGCCCTGCTACACCGATGACGAGATGTACGAGATCTGCCTTGAAAATGTAGAAAAATTCGTTGCGGCACGGTACGGTAATCCTAATTTCAGAGCTGTTGACGTTGCTATGCCTGACTCAAACGACTTCTGTCTCTGTGAGGTATGCATGGAGATGTTCCTTGAGAACGAAAAGGCTCATTCAGCCGCTGTGGTCTACTTCGCAAATCGTCTCTCCGAGGATATGAACGAAAAATATCCCGGCCTCATCTATCAGATATTTGCATATAACGATACTAACAAGCCCCCGAAGACCATACTCCCGAATGAGTACGTACACATAACCTACTGCTTCGACATTATCTGCGGAAACCATCCCCTTGACGGTACAGGTTGCTCCGGCGAGGACAATCTTTGGGGCAGAAATAATATAGACTTTGCCGAGTGGTTCGAAGGATGGTGTGACATCACCGAGAATATCTACGTGTGGTTCTACTCCCTTGATACAAATTTCCACGACTACACGGTCATTCAGACCATCTACAAGGATTTCACCTATCTCTATGAGAAGGGTGTCACCGGTGTTATGTATCAATGCCCTTCTTACGGTCTCGGTATGAAGAGGATCCACCGTACACTTGCCCATTCACTGAACTGGGACATCGACATGACCGAGGAGGAATACTACGCCCTCTATGAGCGTCTCATGGAGAAGGAATACGGTCCCGGATGGGAGTGTATCGCCGAGTATGAAACTATCATGAAAGAGGCACAGGATGTTGTAGGCTGTTTCGTGGGATGGGGATGGTCTTATCCCGTTCAGATGAACAACAATTACTACGACACCTTCTACTATGCCGAAAGATTCGACTATATCACAGAGCTTTTCGATCGTGCCATCTATATGGCGGAGACTCCCGGTGAGATAAGAAGATGCGAGCTTCTTATGATAAGTGCTCTCTATAAAGGATGCTATTCCGAATACTTCACCGCATACGAAAACGGAGATGACGCAAGGATAGGGGTGCTCTCCGAAAGATTTGACCGTGCTATGGCTCTCATGAAAAAGAACGGCTTCAATCTGAATAATTCCCTTGGACGGTATTACACCGTGGACGGTAAGCTTTGCGAATTCCACTATAGCTCCATCGAGGATGCCGCTTGGCTTGACTGGTA
This sequence comes from Oscillospiraceae bacterium, assembly GCA_015065335.1. Taxonomy (GTDB): domain Bacteria; phylum Bacillota; class Clostridia; order Oscillospirales; family CAG-272; genus UMGS1312. The sequence goes on from SVQM01000080.1 coordinate 6,665, forward strand.
CATAAAGTGGGATATCCTTTGTCCCGATCACCGGAGACAGGAGCCCGAAAAATACGTCGGTGCCGAGAGAAAACCCATGCCGTATTTTTAAATAATACAGATAACAGGAGGAATAAAGATGAACTTCAAAAAAATCACAGCGCTTGCACTTGTAGCGGCAACGATCGGTACAGGTGTGCTCAGCAGTTGTTCAACCAAGGAGGATGCTATGCAGAACAAGAACATAACAGTAACATCATCTTCGGCAAATGAAGCTGCAGATGTACTTGAAGCAAAGCTTCCCGAACTTGACCGTGAAGTGGTTCTCGGTACAGAGGAGACTGCGTCCTCTTACGGAGTGGATCTGTCGAGCTTTGAAAATGACGGATACATCATCAAGGTGCAGGATGATTCCGTGCTTCTTTTCGGTAAGACCGCAGATGGACTCTATACCGCTACTAACACATTTGTAAATCAGTACAATGCAGGTGCGGTGACTGATGTTGCATACCATGAAGGCTACCGCATCGAAAAGCTTGAAGTGTTCGGTACCGATATCTCCGAGTATGTGATCGAATATCCCGCAGATGCTAACGAAAATATGAAGTTTGCAGTGTCCGAACTCAAACAGCTCGTGAAGAAGGCTTGCGGTGCAGAGCTTCAGTCTCACATCGGTGATTCAGGCGCAGAGCACGTTATCGAGTTCCGTTTCACCAAGGATGAATCACTTAAAAATGACGGATATCGCTACTTTGAGGAAAACGGTACACTCGTACTTGAGGGTGCTGTAAAGCGCGGATGTATGAACGCCGTGTACAGACTTCTTGAGAATGAGTGCGGATGGAAGCAGCTTATCAGTGGTGAGTCTGTGCTTGAGGAGAGTGACTACATAAATATTCCCGAAGGAATAAGCAAGTCTGAGACTCCTGCGTTTGAATATCTCTTTATCCACAATCAGATCTGGGAGAGATTTAAGACTGACCGTACCGAGATCGCTAACGGCGATGTTCGTAATTCCTACGGTGCTGTGACCAATGCCTGCCACGGAATCCTTCGATTTCTTGATACCTCCGATGGTTGGCAGAATCAGCCTTGCTACACCAGTGAGGACACCTATGAAATGATCTTGGAGCGTGTAGAGAACTATATCAAGGGACAGATCGCCGCCGGTAAGACTCCCGGTGTGGATCTCATTGAGATCGACATCGCTCAGACAGACTCAAGTGTATACTGTACCTGTTCCGAATGTATCGAAGTCTACATCGAAGAGGGTAACGCACACTCCGGAGCAGTTGTAAGATTCGCAAACAGACTTTCCGAGGAGCTGAACGAGAAATACCCCGGAATCGTTTACAAGATCTTCGCATATGCGGATTCAAATAAACCTTGTAAGACTGTTCCAAACGATCTCGTATATATCACTTACTGCTTTGACGGTAACTGTGCGAACCATCCTCTCGACGGTACAGAGTGTAACGGTTTAACCGGTTACGGACGCTCCAGTAAAGATTACGCAGAATGGTTCGAAGGATGGACCGATCTTACAGAGAACCTTTACGTATGGTTCTACGCCCTTGATACTAACTTCCACGATTATACCGTTGTGGATACGATCTACAGAGATTTCACATATCTTGCAGAGCGCAAAGTAAAGGGTATCTTCTATCAGTCTACCAACCACGGCCTTGGCATGAAGCGTATCGACCATCAGCTCGTTTATGAGCTTAACTGGAACATCGATATGACTGAGGAAGAGTACTACGCACTTTACTTCGAGCTTCTTGAGAGAGAGTTCGGCCCCGGTTGGGAGATGGTACGTGATTACCTTGACGGCGTGAGTGAGTGTCAGGATCTTGCAGGCTGTTGGCACTGTTGGGGTTGGAATATTCCCAATCTGAAAACCAATGCGTATTATGATACCACTCGTTATGGTGAGGAATATGATTATTTTGTAGAACTTCTTGACCGTGCGATCGCTATGGCGGAGACAAAGGGTGATGTGAGAAGATGCGAAATGCTTATGACATCAGCTCTTTATAAGGGATGCTACTCACTGTACTTTGAGGCGTATGAGAATGACGATGCCGAGCTTATGGCAAAGCTCTCCGAGAGATACGACAGGGCGATGTCGTATATGAAGAAGTACGGTTTTAAAATGGAAGAGGGCGTTGGTAAATATACCACTGTCGACGGCTCAATATGTAATTTCCATTATGAGAGTATCGATGACGCCGCATGGCTCGACTGGTACGAACAGTGGGACGAGCTTTGTCCCAAACACGAGAAGCCTGTACCCGAGGAGTATAAGGATCTTGTAGTTACCGAAAAAGTAAAATAAGATAAAATCACAGAGAGGTGCAGATGCGCCTCTCTGTGATTTTTTGTGAAAACAAACAAAAAATATATACAAGCTCCACAAAATTACCCGTTTCCGCTTCAAATTCTGACTTGAAAATGATATACTGATAGCGGAGGTAGGATATATAAATTTGAACTTTTTGTAAACAATAAAAATTTTTTCGCTATTTTTCCTTTCGTCTATGATCATATGGTGTAGTAGCCGGAAAGGGGGAAACTATGTGAAAAAATATCCGTATTATATCACATACAAAAAGTTTAAATTCAGCCTGCTCGGCGTGTAAGCTGAGAGGCAGCAGGCTTACACGTCTGATGATTTTATATGATTATAAATGGAGGTATTGGAAACTATGAAAAAAACAAATTGCATCTTAATAAGTATTTTACTTGTAACTGCTATGCTTTTCACAGCCTGTGCAAGTAAAGGGGCTGAAACATCAGTAACATTAAACGATCCTTCTGATCAACCTGCTATTTCAGCAGAAAGTGCACCGAGCGAAGAAAAAAGAAGCGACGTGTATGACATTGCCGCTGAATTTAAGGGAAAGAGAGCCTCATCAAAGGTAACTGTTGAGGAGGTAGAGGAGATAATCTCTTTGGCAAGAGAAGTATATCGGAAATACGACACCGTGATCGTTGATGAAGATACTACCATTACCCCTGTAGCTGTTCCCGAAATAACTCTCGAAGGAATCGATAAGCTTGGTTTAAATGATCAGCAGATACAGGATTTCAATAAGTCCATCGGTGGTATCAGGGTAATAGCAGAAAAAATGCTTTCGCTGTCTTTCCCGGAGAATAACATTCTTATAATGAAAGGGAAAACAAATTTCCCGTACCCCGATTACTATTTCCTTGATCTTGAAAGTAAGGGTATAAAGAATGCAAAAGAAGCTTTTGATAAAATGCTTGAGAACGGGACACCAAGCTTTGACAAAGTTGCCGATTGCGTTTATGTGCTTAGAGGGAATATCCTTTTCTATAATGCCGAGACCGATGAATCTGTACCGCTTTTACCAAATGAAGAAGAAACAAAAATAGAATCATATATCAATGATAAACAGATAGAAGGAGGCCGTGTTTCCGGCTGATTTGTTACATCCCCCCGAAGGTTTAGACTTTTGGGGGAGCATTTTGTGAACATATACTGTAAAAGAGATAAGCCAAGGAGGTGAGCGAAGCGAGGAAACTTCGGCGTTTGAGATGGTTCTTTTTTGAATTGTAATTATGACTATGCAGAGAGAATCATATATTTCAAGTATTTTTATAAAACCTTGAAAGACTACTTGCAAAACGTGAAAAAGTGTGGTATAATAACCTTTGCCTGTGTATGCCGTCCTCGGCGTACAAATAAGGCCATACCAGCCGGGGTAGTAGCGGAGCCTTGTACCTGCAATCCGCTTAGCAGGGGTGGTATCCCATTGTGAGAGCAAGTGTTGTACTCAGCGCCTTTGTTTCCTGTGTTGAGGGATGGGTCTTGTGCAATTTGCAGCTGTGAACCATGTCAGGTGGGGAACCAAGCAGCATTAAGCAGTGTCGCAGATGTGCCACGAGGTTGCCTGTTCTGAGCAG
>SVQM01000081.1 GCA_015065335.1 Oscillospiraceae bacterium
CCCCCAAGTATGGGATTATTCCGCCAAAGCTCTGTAAGGCTGACTCCGAAAAGTCGAGCGATACCGTCAAGAGTATCGCCACCCCTTACTGTGTATGTTCTTGTAGGCTCAAGTATCACAAGAGACTGACCTACAGCAAGCCTGCCGGGATCTGTCAGTTCATTGTCAGTAACGATCCTTGAAGGGGTGGTACCGAATTTTCTTGCAATTGAATAGATACTGTCGCCGCTGTTTACTGTGTATATCTGCATAACATCACCTTTCCTCGCATATGCGATCATAATTTGCATCATCATCAGTATATGTCTCATTTCGCATTATGTTTCCATAAGGTGGTGTACCACCTCCGTATATTTTTTCAAATTCGGGAAAGAATAACAAAAAAGACAGCTCTGCTGTCGGATTGGAGTTGTTATGAGATTCAAAAACAGGATAGACACGGTCAAGGCACGTGAGATAATTGATTCAAGAGGGAATCCCACCATAGAGGCGATAGTTGTCACTACCGCAGGATATGCAGGCAGAGCAAAAGTTCCCTCAGGTGCATCTACAGGTGCTCACGAAGCTCTTGAGCTTCGTGATAACGATGATTCAAGATTCGGTGGTAAGGGTGTTCTCAACGCTGTTGAAAATGTCAATGGAGTAATAAACAGAGAGCTTTCGGGAATGCCCATATCGGTAGCAGCCGTTGACAAAAGGCTTCTTGAGCTTGACGGTACGGAGGATAAGTCTGAGCTTGGAGCAAATGCGATACTAGCCGTATCCATTGCTGTAGCAAGAGCAGGTGCTGCATCTCTGAGGATGCCTTTATACCGTTACCTCGGAGGAATAGATGCACTTCGTCTCCCCGTACCCATGATGAACGTAATAAACGGAGGCGCACACTCCTCGAACAACCTTGATATTCAGGAATTTATGATAATGCCCATGGGCTTTCCCTCATTTTCTGATGCACTACGTGCAGGATGCGAGGTCTATCATTCACTGGCACGGCTCCTTCGCTCCGAAGGAAAAAGCACAGGTGTTGGTGACGAGGGTGGCTTTGCGCCGGATTTCAAAGATGAAAGAGAGGCACTGTCTTACCTTTGCCGTGCAATAGAATGGGCAGGCTACACCACAGATCAGATCAAGATAGCACTTGATGTTGCAGCAACAGAATGGGTAGATGGCGACGGATACAAGCTGCCGAAAGCAGGAACACGGCTTACTTCATCCGAGATCACAGAAAAATTCCGTACTCTTTCAGCGGAATTTCCCATCGTATCAATTGAGGATCCTCTCGGTGAGGATGATTTTGAGGGATGGAAAAGTATCACAGACACTCTCGGAGAGAGGATGATGCTTGTGGGAGACGATCTTTTTGTAACAAATACAGAAAGACTTAAAATGGGTATAAACAAGAATGCGGCGAATGCAGTTCTTGTAAAGCCCAATCAGATAGGAACTCTCAGTGAGACAATGGCACTTTGTCGCATGGCAAGAGAGTCGGGCTACAAATATATATTATCTCACAGAAGCGGTGAGACATCCGATACAACCATCGCAGACATCGCCGTCGCACTTGGTGGAGGATTTATTAAAACAGGTGCTCCATGCCGCAGTGAGAGATGTGAAAAATACAACAGGCTCCTTGAGATCGAGGGAGAGCTTGGTGAAGGGGCACTCTTTGCCTCGTCATCAAACAAAAAATCAAGCTCGGAGAAAAAGCTCAGATCTTTATTAAGATAAACCTCAAAAACCGCCCCAAGGGCGGTTTTCTGATACTTATTCTTTTATTGCTTCAAGATATTTTATGGGTACACCCTTCTCTGAAAAATTACGCTCGTACTCTGTCATGACGTTATTCTCAGCTCTTTCAGAGTTGTGCAGATCCCTCGTAACATATCCGAGCTTCAACGGCGATGCTTCCACGGTCTCAAGAGAATAATCAAAAAGCTCATCGTTATCGGTCTTGAAGATAAACATTCCGCCGGGACGGAGAAGCCTGTGATAAGCCTCTAAAAATCCACTGTGTGTAAGGCGTCTTGATGCGTATCCGTTTTTCGTCCACGGATCACTGAAGTTTGCATAGATACGGTCAAAAACCCCATCCGCAAAAACTTCTTTCAGCACAGTTGCATCAGCGGCGATAAAACGGACATTTCCTGCCTCCTCAGCAGTGAACACAGGTGAATCATCAATATACACCTTACCGTCTGCGGTCATAAATCCGCCGTTGGGTGCAAGAGTTCCAAGCCCACGCTTCTCGGCGTATTTCTCGGCAGCGATCACAATAACATCTGTGACCTTCTCCATTGCATAGTAGGAAAAGTCAGGCTCCTTCTCCGAAAGTCCGCATATAAAATCTCCCTTTCCGCATCCGATCTCAAGCCTGAGAGGTCTGTCAGATCCAAAGGGTTTTGCAGGTTCCTTGCCGATCTCTGTAAGATCGGTGTATATAATTGAGGAAAGTCTGTGAAGTCTGTCCTCTCCATGCTTCTTTTTTCTCATTCTCATACTTGAAATATACTCCTGTTTCTGCTAAAATATAAATGGGTAGTTTTGTTCTTATGCGAAATTTTTCCGCAAACTCACGATATATTTATTTTAACACAAAATTCTACCAAAGTCTATATTTTACGGGAGGTTATTGTGGATATTTATGAATTTAGTGAAAAACTGCGTCTCGCACTTGATGAGCGAGGAGTCTCTGCAGATGATACTGAAAAATATATCACTCGGCTGAAAAAATACATCACCCCCGAGGATGTCACCAACGCCACTGATGAGGAGATAGCAGAGTCTGCCGATATTTGTGTGAAGCTTTTGACAAAAAACAAATATCAAAGTGAAATCAAAGATAATTCAATGAAGACTGCCGAAACCCCTGTTATAACAGATGCTCAGACCACTGCATCATACAATATTTCCGAGATAAAACAGGCAAGTGCCTCAACTGTGGAATTCAAAAAGATTCCTGTCATTGAGGAATCCGGATATGAACAGGAACAGATATATGAACCTGTTCCCGATTCGGGAATGTATGAAGATGCTCCCGCATCGCCCCGCAATAAACTGATGCTTGTACTTATCACATTCTTAACATCCCCTCTTTGGATTATTGCAGCAATACTGTTTTTTGCCCCCTTCGCCGCACTTCTTGCTATTGAAGCTGCTGTTACCGCTGTATTCATCGTACTTCTTGCCGGTGGCTCCGCTGTAGGTGCCGCTGCATCTCTCACAGGTATAATATACGGAGTTATTGTTTCCTTTACTACTCCCGCAATCGGTATTTACGAGATCGGCTTCGGCGTTATCATGATCGGAATTACGATGATATTCGGAATATTGTCATACAACGGAGCCGTCAGACTCATGCCGTGGGTATTCAAAAAAACAGGCATACTTTTCAGATTTACATGGTCAAAAATAAAACCCCTTATCCTTGCGTATAAAAGGAGGTGTGAATCCCTGTGAAGCCAAGATCGATCATTGCACTTATTGTTTCCGCAGTTCTTATCCTTGGCGGTATAATCACCTGTGTCGTTGCATCTTCAATGGCAAAAAGTGACGGTGTGATGCTGTTCCCCGAGGAAAGCCCCAATGGTGATCTCGTTTACAGAATGGACCTCAAAAACACCACCAAGATCACTGTTAATTCCGCTGATGCCGACATATCTATTGTAGGCGGTGCGGAAAGATCCGTTATTGAGGTAGTAAATTTTAATGCCAACTACTACAAGCTGTCTCAGTCAAACGGCTCCCTCACCTTTGGTCAGGTAGACGATTTTCTCTCAATGTTTAAATTCTGGGACAACGGATTCTCTTTTAAAGGAATGAGATATCTGCTTCGTTTTGGTGATGATACCGCAGGTACGAAAAAGATCATCATAAAGCTTTCGGATGCTGACGATATAAAGCTGGTGAACATCACCTCTGACACAGGCGATATTTCAGTATCAGATTGCACATTTGCCGCAGATTACACTCTCCGTGCAGATAAAGGAAAGGTCATTCTCAACAATATCGCAAACAGTCTTTCCTTTAATGTATCGGGGAAAAACACCGCATTTGACGTCACTGAATGTAAAACCGGTATCATGAAGGTCAATGCCGCCACGGTTTCAGCAAGCATCAAAAAGCTCACGGCTGATTCATTCTCACTCGGCATGACTGACGGTTCCCTGCTACTTGACGATTATAGCATCGGTGAGCTTGAGGTAAAAACCGAAAAAGGAAACGTTGATCTGTCATCATACAATTGTAATGAAGGCTCTGTTGCGAGCAAGTCGGGCAAGGTAGAGCTGTCATTTGATGATACCTCAATCCTTACAGCAACTGTTACAACGAAAACCGGAAAAGTAAGCGTAAACGGTGAATTTACTGACAGCTTCTCCGTAAACTCCGTCGATCCGAAGCATCGCATATCCATTGTGACCGATGACGGAGATGTTTATATCACTCATCCGTAAAGAGGAACAGATCATGAGATACACATACAAGACTAAAGGCGTTTGCGCCTCAAGGATATCCTTCGATATGGAGGATGGAATAATTTCAAATGTAGAATTTGTGGGAGGCTGTAACGGCAATCTGAGAGCGATCAGCAAGCTCATTGAGGGAATGAGCGGTGAGCGGGTATATGAGCTTCTCACAGGAAACACCTGTGGCTTCAAAAAGACATCCTGTGCCGATCAGCTTGCCACAGCAGTAAAGCTCGCACTTGACGGTGAGCTGTAAGAAATCCTTTTTATTAGGAGTAACATCTTGAAAAAAATACTGATAATTGACGGAAACAGCATACTCAACAGAGCATTCTACGGAGTTGCACCTCTGACTGCCTCCGACGGTACTCCAACGGGTGCCGTTTTCGGGTTTATAAAGATCCTGAAACGGCATCACGATGCCCTCTCCCCCGATTTTGCTGTATGCGCATTTGATCTGCCCGATCCCACATTCCGTCACATAATGTACAAGGAATACAAGGCAAATCGATCCGGTATGCCTGAGGATCTCGCAGTTCAGCTTCCTATCGCTAAGGAGGCGGCATCGGCTATGGGATATTCTGTCGTTACCTGTGCAGGATATGAGGCTGATGACATTATCGGAACACTTGCCGCTGAGGCGGGATGCCGTGATGTTGAAGCATATATTCTCACGGGTGATCGTGACTCTCTACAGCTTATCGGAGGCAATACCCGTGTTATCCTCGCAAAGACTAAGGGCGACGTCATCTTCGACAGAGCTTTGTTCCGAGAGGAATACGGTATCGATCCCGAGCAGTTCGTTGACGTAAAGGCTCTTATGGGTGACTCCTCCGATAATATCCCCGGCGTAAAGGGGATCGGTGAGAAGACCGCACTGAAATTCATCTCAGCCGCAGGATCGCTTGATAATCTGTATGATGATCCAACTGCGTACGGTGCCAAGGGTGCAAATCTTGAAAAACTCACATCGGGCAAGGAAATGGCATACATCTCCCGAGATCTTGCAAGGATCGACACAAACGTACCCGGACTTGATCGAGATGCTGTATTCACCGAGCACACCATCGACAAGGCTGTGCTATCTTCTCTGTTCACTAAGCTGGAATTTGATAAGCTGCGTGACAGCTTCGGTCTTGACGGCGCAGATGATACTGCCACACTTGAGAAATGTGATTTTGAAGATGCTGTTCACAAGGATGTGACTCCCGATGAGCTTGTCTCACTTGTGACGGATAAAGCTGTATCTGTAGCTTTCAACCGTGAAGATGATGTACTAAAGCTGTCTGTATATCACGCTGATGCTGTGTATACTACCTCTATCGGGACAAATGACTCAGCTATTCTCAAACAATTCTTTGACGATCACTCCGTCGTTTGCTTTGATTTTAAGAATATATGCAAGATACTTCTGCCTATGGGTATTGCTCCCGTATGTGATTTTGATGTGATGCTTGCTGCATATCTGCTCTCACCCGGTGAAGGAAGCTATCCTCTTGAGAGAATACTTCAAAAATATATCCCCGGTGCCGATATTTCAGATGCTTACGCCGTATCACTTCTGAAGGATGCTCTTTTGCCAATGCTCAGAGACTATGACATGGAGGCTCTCCTTTACGATATCGAACAGCCTCTGTCCTCAGTCCTTGCAAAAATGGAGCTCGCCGGATTCACTGTTGACGGTGAGGGACTTCATAATTATATAACCTCCCTTTCAGAGACAGTCGATAATCTTACAGAGCAAATATATATGAAAGCAGGACGCAGGATCAATCTCAACTCCCCGAAACAGCTCGGTGAGCTTCTCTTCGAGGATCTCGGACTTCCTGCAGGAAGAAAAACAAAAACAGGCTATTCCACCGATGCAGAGACGCTTGAAAGACTTCGTCCATACAGCGACATCGCTTCGGATATTCTTGACTACCGTCAGCTCTCAAAGCTGTGTGGAACTTACGGTGATTCTCTTATCAGCCTTGCGGCAGAGGACGGAAAGATACACACTGTACTCCATCAGACCGGCACTGCCACAGGAAGGCTTTCCTCAAGTGATCCAAATATGCAAAATATCCCCGTAAGAGATCAGCTCGGACGTGAGCTTCGCCGTTATTTCACCGCATCATCACCCGACCGATTGCTTATAGACGGAGACTATTCTCAGATCGAGCTGAGACTTCTTGCTGAGCTCTCAAAGGATACCCGAATGATGCAGGCATTCATCGACGGAGAGGATATTCACCGTCGCACTGCATCTCAGGTGTTCGGAGTCCCCTTTGAGATGGTCACACCCGAGCTTCGATCCCGTGCAAAGGCTGTAAATTTTGGCATCGTATACGGAATCGGTGCATTCTCACTCTCAAAGGATCTTCGTATCTCCAGAAAAATGGCGGATGAATATATAAAGAATTACCTCTCCACCTACAGCGGTGTTGATGCTTTTCTTAAAGGTTCCATTGAGCACGCTCACACTCATGGCTACACCGTAACAATGTTTGGCAGGCGCAGATATATTCCCGAAATTTCAAGCAGAAATAAAAATCTTCAGGCATTCGGTGAACGTGTCGCAATGAACAGCCCCGTTCAAGGAAGTGCTGCCGATATTATAAAGCTTGCTATGATAAACGTATCAGCCGCACTTGAGAGTGAGGGACTTGATGCCAAGCTCATACTTCAGGTACACGATGAGCTTATAATCGACAGCTCCGTGGAATGTGCTGACCGTGCCGCAGAAATACTGAAGAATGAAATGGAGAATGCCGCAAAAACTGTGGTACCGCTTTCCGTTGATGTATCTGTAGGATATAGCTGGTACGATGCGAAATAGGAGATAGACATGGTATTATCATCAAAGGCTTTTGCAAAGATAAACCTGTATCTTGATGTAACAGGTATCCGTGATAACGGATACCACAACATAAAAAGTATCATGCAGACTGTCAGTCTTCATGATACAGTGACAATGGAGTCACTTGATGCCGATGAAGATACAAGAAATATTTTTCTCACCTGCTCCGAACCTGCAGTTCCCACAGGGGAGAAAAACATCGCATACAAGGCGGCAGCGGCTTTCTTCCGTGAAGCGGGAATAGACTTCTACAACTGCACTATCCACATTGACAAGAATATTCCAATGGAGGCAGGACTTGCGGGAGGCAGCACAGATGCAGCGGCTGTTCTGCGGCTTCTTAATAAGCTGTACGGCTCACCCTTTGACTCCGAGAAGCTGTGTAGCATCGGTGCCACCCTCGGTGCAGATGTTCCCTTCTGCATCATGGGCGGAACTTATCTTTGTGAAGGCATCGGTGAGATTCTGACGAAAGTACCGTCTCTCATGGACTGTTATATCGTTGTGGCAAGAGGCGGAGAGGGCATCTCCACTCCTGTGGCATACGGTCTTGTTGATGAGAAATGGGACCGTGATTTCTCATGCTCCGGAGGAGATATCGGAAATCTTTTGATGTTCCTTTCTCATAAGGATATAGACGGTATCGCCTATTCGATGTATAACATTTTTGAGGATGTCATCCTTCCTTCTCACAGTGTAGCGTCAACGCTCAAGGAAATAATGCTTGATTGCGGAGCTGTAGATGCCATGATGAGTGGAAGCGGTCCGTCTATTTTCGGCATATTCGATTCGGAGAGAGAAGCAAAACTGGCTGCCGATATGGCAGGAGGCATTGCAAAAGCATTTATATGCAGACCTGTGGGAGAGACGGAAAATGAGTGAATACATCAAAACCATACGACAAAAGGTCGGTCACGATCCCGTGATACAGTGCGGAGCAAGTGTGATCGTTATAAATGAAGCAGGTGAGCTTCTTCTTCAGCTTCGCCGTGATAACGGTATGTGGGGATATCACGGAGGCTCTGTTGAGCTTAACGAAAAGGTAGAGGATGCTGCTACAAGAGAGCTTTTTGAGGAAACGGGACTTCGTGCAGAAGCCCTTGAGCTTTTCGGTGTATTCTCGGGGGCGGAAATGGCGTACACATATCCCAACGGAGATGTTGTATCAAACATTGACACGGTATTCCTGTGCCGTGATTATTCAGGAGAGCTGAAGCCTCAGGAAAATGAGGTTTCACAGCTCAGTTTCTTCCCCCCAACAGAGCTTCCGGAAAATATCTTTTCAGCAAATATCCCTGCTCTCAATGAATATTTGAAAAGGTTTATGAAATAATGCTTCTACATCGTATAGCCTCATGGCTGTTTCCTTCGAGATGTGCCTGTTGCGGAGAAGTATCGAGCTCTCATCTCGATGGTGATCTGTGCAACAGTTGTCTTGAGAAGCTCAAAGCAGACTACATATCTGTATGTCCGAAATGCCACCACAGGTCCGCAGATTGCACCTGTGCTCCCGATGTTCTCGGAAGGGACTGGGACCGTTCCCCTTTCACCACTGTATATCCTCTGATCTTCGACGGTTATTACACAGGATACGACAAAGATTCCACAGTCTCTTCCCTTGTATACCGTATGAAACGCAAACGTACATCAGGTGCATCACTGTTTTTCGCAAGAATAATTGCAAGAGCATTATCACACGAGCTTACATTGAAAAAGTTGTCAACTGCTGATTTCACTGTTACCTTCATCCCGAGAAGCAGTACGGCTTTCAAAAGGTACGGATTTGATCACATGGAGACCGTATCAAAGCATACTGCAAAAATGCTTGGATGCAAATATGCACCTTTGCTCTCACGCAAGGGTGGCACAGATCAGAAAGCTCTTTCCGGGGATGAAAGGATCATCAACTCACAGACAAGCATCATTCTCCCGGAGAAGCACAAAAAGCTTGTTCAGGGAGCAAAGCTTATACTGCTTGACGATATCGTTACAACAGGCTCATCTATGAGAGCTGCTGTCAGCAAGCTTTCTTTTGCAGGTGCAGATACGATCATCCCTGCCTCTGCCATGATCTCAAAAACACAGAAAAAGGCGACCGTTCAACATGATTGAACAGTCGCCTTGGTTTTTTCAATTACATCAGATCTCGGGGATCTCGATCTCGATCTCACGTCCGAGCTTTGCGGACTTGCCGATACCGTCAATGATCGCCTGATTGTAAAGGATCTGGGAAGAAGGAATAGGCGCAGTGCCGCCGTTCTGAATTGCCTCAACGAAGGAACGCACCTTATGGAAGAAGCAATCACATCCGCCGTGGAGAGGAAGTGTAGTCTGTGTCTGCTGTCCCGCAACATCATGATAAAGAGTCATGGGACCGCCGACAGAACCGTTCCAGCAATCGGTGGAAGGAATACGGAGTGCACCCTTCTTACCGTAAATAAGGGTATCACCGGGAGTGTCCATGTGCATAGCCCAGGAAATACGGAAATCAAGGATGATACCGCCCTCAAGACGGATAAATGCTGCCGCAAAATCATCTACGCTGAAGCGGCTTGCATTGTACTCACCGGAGTATTCAACACTCTTGCCGAAGAAATCGGAGGTGTATCCGGAAACGGTAAGGGGCTTCGGATAACCGATAGCATTCAGCACCATATCAAGTGAGTAGCATCCGATATCACCGAGGGCACCGATACCTGCGGTCTTATCCTCGATGAATGTACCTCCGGGAATACCGCGACGACGTCCGCCACCGGTCTGGATGTAGTAGATCTCACCGAGAACACCGGATTCAACGATCTTTTTGATCTGCTGCATATTTGCATCAAAACGAGGCTGGAATCCGATAGAGAGGATCTTGCCGCTTGCCTTCTCGGCACGCATGATCTGGACAGCCTCCTCAAGAGTTACACACATAGGCTTCTCAAGGAGAACGTGGATACCTGCATTGAGCGCATCGATGGTACACTCAGCATGAGTGCGGTTATATGTACAAACGCTTACCGCATCAAGCTCTTCCTTCTCGATCATTTCCTTGTGATCGGTATAAGCCTTTGCGTCTATTTCATATCTCTTGAAATATTCCTCAGCCTTGCCGGGAACGATATCTGCACCTGCGACGATCTCAACATCGTCCTTCATCATCAGGTACTTCTGAGTATGTGCATTTGAAATTCCGCCGGTACCGATAATACCGACACGAAGCTTTTTATCAGCCATGATCTATACCAAGCCTTTCAATAATTAGAACTCAAAC
>SVQM01000082.1 GCA_015065335.1 Oscillospiraceae bacterium
AATATCTATGGAAAGACAGTTTGGAGAAAAGAGCTTTAACCCTACGCCTTTTGATTTTCGCACATTCTACAGTGGCAAAGTTTCAGCAGAATTTGAGAATCTTTTTACTCAAAGAAAGCTCCCGGGTCAGATCCTTTCAGCGGCATATTATACGCCGGTGAGTGTAAATGAGCTTTGTCTTGAACTTGGTGTGCCTTCCGTATATCTTGAGGATGAGATAAAGATACTTTGTGAATATGAGCTTCTCAAAAAAGTCGGTGATAAATATCGTACACAAATTATGCTTATGGATAAAGACTTTTTCAGCGAAGTGTGGGAAGTATGCGAAAAACAGTACAGAAACGATGCCTCAGTGATTGCGTCGGGACTTTCCGAAAAGCTTGAAAAGATAAGAGAGATCGGTTTTGTGGGAAGCGGTCTTGACGGAACCCTTATCCTTTGGGACAGTTTTGTCCTCGCTCTCACAACAGCGTACGAGAAGATCCCTACACCACCCTTTTCACAGAAGCTTTGCGGAGAAACCGTGGGATTCTGTTACGGTGTGACCTGCGATGGAAAGGATATGCCTAACACAAAAAGAGTAGCGGTTTGTCTTGCGAATCAGTATAACGGTGATGACGGTCGTGCTATGCGTTTTTTGCTATTCGGAGATAACAGCGGAACACTTCCTACTGACTTCCCTCACATTGATGAATTCTACGATCTCTGCAAATCTTCTCCCGAAAACACAGTTATTCCCGGTATTTACGAAGACAATCTCACAAAGCTCCTATCTACTATTGAAGAGGATATCGCAAACGCCGAAGAACTCATCAAAAAGTGCAATGCCGTGTGTACCAAATGCCTTAAAGATCGTGCCCCCGAGGGAATCGAAGTAACCGAAGGAACAACACTGCTTGCAAATCTTATGTTTATATTCTCAATGATAGCAACTCTCTGTGAAGAAGAAGGACTTACTTATCCCGAAGATAAGCATCCCGGAATTATTGCATTCAATTAGCAAATATCCCTCAAGGCAATGCCTTGAGGGATATTTATCTTCATCACTTATTCTCTATTATCAACATAGACAGCGATTTTCTCTGCTCTTCCGTGGGTTCTTTCAGCTTGCCCGAGTTCACCAGATTCTTCAGGCAATGGAGTATGAACCATCCGTCAGAATGAAACACAAACTGCAGCTCATACGCTTTTACCTTTTTGAGGTGAGCAGGAACTGATTTCAGTACCGCTTCAATATAAGATACCTTGATGGCATCAAATTCTTCTTTGTACTTTTCCTTTATCCTGCCTCCTATTGCAAGCAATTTATCTTTGATCTCCCTGTTTCCGAGAATAACGATCTGCCATGAAACCTTAAACTCTCCGGCGTGATTATCATATGTTTTAACATAGCCGTGTTCAGCAAGCCAAGCATATTCATCCTCGGAAAGGGGATCACCATCACAAGATCTTTTGAAAAGTGAAATAACCCGATCAACATTTTCTGTATCTGATTTATTGACGCCTATTCTGCTTTCCGACCACTCAGTATCAATCTGCCAAAAGCCAATATTCTCTGCTCCGCCTTGATGTGTGAAGGGACCGCACCAATTCTTCATATACACGTAATCTTCCGGCAAGATCATATTGTCGGGAACAACTGATGCATGACAAATATTATGCGAACCATCGGGACGAATGGTTGCTACCTCCTCGAAAGAAATACGATCATCCATCAGTTCCTCACCGGACACAGCGGCGATGTAAGGAATAAGCGACCACAGAATGAAATTACGATCCGCTTTAGCAGTCTCAGTAAATGAAATAGGTCCGTCTGTTTGATTGCACCATATGTCATGATGATCGACAAGTCCCGATTCTATCAGTTCATCGTAAAGTTCATTGGCAAATATCCCCGCTGCTTTTTTATACATCGTATCTTGCATTGTCAAAAGCTCTGCAGTTGGCTCGCTGATTATGAAATTCACAATATACTTGTCCTTCTGTGCCTTAAGGAAGCCGTATGTCTCCAGAAAATCGACTTCTGTTTCCACATACACGGGAGAGACACCTAAAGCATCCGCAATCTCACCCACAGTTTTTGCTTCATTACGCACGCAATAGCAGATATTTTGTGACAGAGCAGAACGGAAAAATTCTTCTAATTTCTTTGTTCCAACGGAACCGTTAATTCCATATGATTCAAACTTCACCGGATTAAATTTAAGCTCACTCGGATTTCTCATAGTCTCCATACCTCGTTTCAGTTCTTTTTTAGCCTCGAACAAATGCCACTTGACAGTTCCGAGAGGAATACCGAGTGACTCTGCAATATCGGTCTGCCGTCTGTTCTCGTAGTAATACTGAATAACGATCTGCCGCTGCAGCTTTGAGAGATATGCTATCTCACGGTGGAGCTTTGCCTCCGTTTCCGCAGCTTCTATACCCTCCGAAACATCGCTGCCGTCGGACAGCATCTCCGCCATCTCATCAATGGGCACACCCACGATCATCCTTGCGCTGCTACGGTAGTAATTTGCAAGGGTATTGTGTGCCACTGTCCAGATGAACTTATCATTATTGTCGATGTCATCTTTTACGAGAAGGCTGCGAAAGGCACGAAGGATTATCTCCTGGGACAGATCCTCTGCGTCCTCTGCGGTTTTACACCGCTTAAGTGCAAAACCGAATACAGGCTTCACATATTCGGCAATTATTCTCTCTGCATCCTGTCTTAACATTTATTCGTCTCCTTGAAAGCTTTCATCTATACAGACACCGCAAGCTGAAAATGGTTGGGAATCTATGAAAAAATTCGGGCATTCACGGAATTTTTCACATGAATACCCGAAAAGGTCAACTCACCATATAATCATCATCGATTCCCGCAAGTGCCGCACCGATAACAGGGCCGAAGCGTGAATTCTCGGGGATCATAAAGTTTAGATCGAACATAGAGTTCAGCACGTTAAACACATCGGGTGCCTGTCTCATTGCGGTGAGGTTACCCGTAAGAACGATGTCGGAGATACCGTGTCCCTGTGCCGCAAAGCGTGACACCATGGCAATAGTCTCGAATACCATATTGATAATACCGAGGGCAATATCCGCCTTGGTTGCGATATCGCTGATATTACCGAAGTTTGATGCGGTCATTCTCTCAGTGAGGTTGGGAGTGATGGAGACCTTGGAGATATCGTCGATCTTCAAGTCTATCTTTGAGATATCACCGTCTGCCGCAAGCTCCTCTATATGCTCAAATGTATCCATGCCGAGCAGCTTCTTTGAAAGGCCGATAAGTGTACCTCCGCCAACACCTGTACCACCGAGGTGGCGAGGCTCTTCTCCTCTCTTCGCATGAACAAGTGCTGTACCCGTTCCCATACTTACGACGATTGCACGGTCAAGCCCCGAAAGGAACAGTCCGCCATATCCGATGCATCGAAACTCGGGGACGATCTCACAGGGGAGCGAATATATCGGACGGGACAGAAAGGACGATCCCACACCTGTTATCATTACCTTTGAGATGTCTCCGAGATCAAGTGCATTATCGGTAGTAAACTTACCGAATGCACCGTAGACAGATGTAATGGGATCGGTTGCCCTTACAAACTGAGGCTTTATAAGCTTTGGCTCAGCTCCGGTTTCGGTTATGTCAAATCCGCATATTTTGGTTGAGCTTCCTCCAACATCTATTCCTATAACGATTTTCTTTGCCATTTTGCACTTCCCTTTCATTTATGGGATCAAAGACCGATCCTGTTCTGATTGTACTCCGTTCTCAGTATCGAGCATACGCCAACGGACACAAATCCGCCTTTTACAAATATACTGTCACGGCGCACACCTTCAAATGTCATACCGCATTTTTCCATAACTCTGCGGCTGGCGTTGTTTCCTTCCATGTATTTAGCTTCAAGCCGATGAAGCCCGAGATAATCAAATCCAAAACGGATCACACGCCGCACCGCCTCTGTAGCATAGCCTCTTCCCCAGAAATCGGGATTCAGTACATATCCTATCTCAGCGCCGTCATTACCGTAATCAAATCTTGTAAATCCGCAGGTACCGATCATGCGATCGCTTTCTCTTTCGATCACTGCCCAATCGTGAAATTCTCCCACCTTATACTGATGATTCAGGTAAACAAGGTACTGATACGTAAATTTCCTGTCGGGATGAGGATTCCACAAAAGATATCTTGTGGTATCGTGCCTTTTTGCGTAATCGTACATATCATCGGCATCGCTTTTTTGCATCCGCCTGAGTATGAGGTGCTCCGTTTCAAGCACGGGAATATTTCTGAACACTTTTATGATCTCGTCCTTGTTCAAGGTAGCACCTCCTATTTAATCTATTTTAATAATTATATTACAAAACCATATTTAAATCAAGTAATGATGCAATATTTATGCAAACTCTTTGTTTTTCCGAGAAAAAACTGTACTTTTCCCTCTCTCTGTGATAAAATTATATTAAACAAAACACATTGAAAGGGTTTTACATGAAAAACAGAATTCCAATTATTCTTGACACTGATATAGGATGTGATATTGACGATACATGGGCACAAGTCATGCTTATGAGAAGTCCTGAGTTTGATTTGAAGCTGGTCACTACTGCCTTTCATGATACAACATACAAAGCAAAACTGTGTGCAAAAATGTTCGACATCGCAGGTATTGACAATATCCCAATAGGTATAGGAATAAACACAGGTAACATCTGCCGACATATTGAGGACTGGGTATCGGACTACGATCTTTCCTCATATCCTATAGTTCATGAGGACGGTATCGGTGCAATGATCGACACTATAATGTCATCCGACGAACCGATCACCATTATTGCTCTCGGTCCTGCGACAAATCTTGCTGCCGCTGTAAAAAGATGTCCCGAGATCACCAAAAGATCACGTATTCTCGGTATGTTCGGCCATATTTCTGACGGCGACAAATGGATCGAATCAAACATTCGTACAGATGTTGAAGCATACAAGACTGCGATCGAGCAAAGCGACTGGGAGATCGAGATGATACCTTTGGAGATCTCCGGTTCCACCCATCTTACACCGGAGAGGTTCTCTTACGTCAAGTCTCATGCAGAGACAGATCCTCTGATCGCAGCTCTTATGGAAAACTCCGATATCTGGTACAAAAATATGGGATTTGAGTTCACCGGTGGCAGCTCCTGTCTCTTTGATACTACCGGTATCTACGCCGCCATCACTCATGATAATCTTAATTTTGAGGATCTGCCCGTGCTTCTCAGGGATGACAATGTAACTGTTATCGATCCTGCCGGAAAAATGATGTCAGTCGCACGAACATGGGATGACAAGGAAAGATTCTACGACTATATGATAAAGAGAGTTTGCGGTGAGATTTGATTTGTTTACATCACAGTACTTGAACTGTCATTTGCAAAATGATATAATGTTTTTCATATAAATCAAAAGAGGTGCTCATATAATGAAAGCTGTAATTTTCGGTGCCGGCAATATCGGCCGTGGATTCATAGGTCCGCTTTTTTCAGAATCCGGTTTTGAGGTGGTCTTCATTGATGTTTCAAAACCCGTTGTCGAAAAGCTTAACACCGATCATAAATATCCCCTGAAGATCGTCTCCAATGAAGGAAGCCGTGAAATAATGGTGGAGAATGTTTCCGCCGTTGACGGTAACGACCTTGAGACGGCTGAGGCTACTATTGCCGAATGTGATATCTGTGCCACTTGTGTGGGTGCAGGTGCTATTAAATATATTCTTCCCAATTTTATACGCGGACTTCGTCGCCGCCTTGCTGATTCCGGAAAGCCGCTGGATCTCCTCATCTGTGAGAATCTTATGGATGCTGACAAATATGTTCACTCACTTCTTGAAGCTGAGCTTACCGAGGATGAGCTGTCAATGGTGGGACTTATCGAAACCTCTGTCGGAAGAATGGTCCCCGCACCTGATCCTGCGGCAAATGCGGACAATCCTCTAAGAGTTGCCGTTGAGGAATACGGCGTTCTTCCCGTCGACCGTGATGCCTTTAAGGGCGATGTTCCTCCCGTTAAAAACATGGTTGCACACAGTCCTTTCCGTTTCTATATTGAGCGCAAGCTGTATCTGCATAACATGGGACATGCTGTTTGTGCTTATCTCGGAAGCTATACGGGGCACGAAAAGATCTGCACCGCTATATCCGATCCCACTATCCGTGTTATCGTGACTGCGGCTATGACCGAGAGTGCTGTTGCACTTTCCGAAAAATACGGTGTCTCTGTGGCTCCTCTTATGGAGCACGCCGCCGATCTTATAAGGCGTTTTGCCAACGTTGCACTCGGTGACGGATGCGCAAGAGTAGGTGCCGATATCCCCCGAAAGCTCGCTCCCTCAGACAGACTTACAGGTGGCGCAATGAATGTTATCTCCACCGGTGCCGCACCTGTATTCATCTGCGTCGGTGCTGCTGCCGCACTCTATAAGTATATGAAGGATGCCGGACTTGATATGTCACCGGCTTCTGCCATGGCTGAATATGCAAAGCTTGCAGGTGAGCCTGCGGTGTCTCTTGCACCCATGGTTGAAAAGCTGTACTGTCTTTTCGCTGATGGCAAGACTCTTTCCGAGATTCTTGCCGCAGCCGATTCTATGAAGCATGATGCAGTGGGGATGATAGTCTGATGATATTCTGTGATAGCCATACTCATTCTAACTTTTCCTTTGATGCAGAACAGTCAATCGAGGAGCTTTGTATCTCTGCAATAAACAAAGGTGTAAAAAGGATCGCTCTCACCGATCACTATGATATCGACTGTGTCCTTGACGGTCTTTATCCTGGTTATGATGCGGCAAGCGCAAAGTCGGAATTTGACAGATGCCGTGAAAAATACGGCGATCAGCTTGAGATGATATTCGGCATCGAGCTTGGACAGGCTCATCTCCGTGAAAAAGAAGCACACGAGCTTATTAAAAAATACGATATTGAGTTTGTCATCACCTCAATTCACAATCTTGACCGTGTACCGGACTACATCTTTCTCAATTACAAAGAAATCCCTCAGCCGATGATCGATCATCTTTACGAAAGGTATGTACGTGAGCTTTGCGGTGCGGCAAAATTTGAAGGTGCACATACTCTTGCTCACATCACCTATCCCGCAAGATACATCAACCGAGACGGCAGAGAGATCGACATTAAAAGATTCTACGATCTGTACCGTGAGCTTTTTGAGATAATAAAGTGCCGTGGAGTTGCCCTTGAGCTTAATACATCGGGAATCAGAAAGGGCTACGGAATGTCACCGAATGAGGATCTTCTGAGATTCTACCGTGAATGCGGCGGTGAGCTTGTAAGCTGTGGCTCAGACACTCACATATTCGGTGATGTGGGTGCAGATGTTGAGGATTGTGTAGAGCTTCTGAAATCTATCGGCTTCAGGTATCTCACCTGTCCCGCCAAAGGCGGAGCTGAGCACATTAAATTAAACTAAGGCAAGTACAATAAAGTCAGTGCAAAGAAAGGCATGGACAAATTATGGAAATAAGTAAATCCGATATAAGTCTTCTCTATCCAAACCAGGAAAGTCTCAGCGAGAAATATCTCTCCGACTCATCCTCCGAATACAGACGTGCCGCTGTAACTCAGCTTGAGCTTGATGTGATGTTCGATATGCCCTCCGATATGATTGCAGATTTCTTTACGAC
This sequence comes from Oscillospiraceae bacterium, assembly GCA_015065335.1. Lineage (GTDB taxonomy): Bacteria > Bacillota > Clostridia > Oscillospirales > CAG-272 > UMGS1312. The sequence goes on from SVQM01000082.1 coordinate 7,674, forward strand.
CGATCGGGAGGTAATAAAGTACCGTCAGGAGACTTTTTCCGATCTTGCTCAGGTTCCTGAGATCTGTGACGTGCTTCGTCGTATGATCCCCATGCTTCAGGACATTGCCGAGCTTCGTCGTATGGGCGGTGATTTCTCTTCTGAAGGCGAAGGATATCTTTACAGTGTTGCAGAGGCGGAGATATATATTTCCGTTCTCGATATGCTTCGTGAGGGACTTCTGCCTCATGCCGAAAAATTTTCCAGCCGTGCCATGTCCGCTTTTGCCGATCGCATACGTGAACTCACTGAAAGTGATGATGCAAAGGAGCTGAATGAGCGTCTCTCGGAGCTTGGTTCAAAGGTACGAGAGATCCGCAGTGTGACTATCGGAGTGAATCTTGATTCAAGACTGAAGCCCGAGGATGCAGGCGTTCTCTCCATAAACAACCAGCGTTTTAAATCGGGTGAGCTTCTCGACAGAATACTTCGTCTCGACTTTAAGTCGGGAGAGATGACCTGTATCGCCCCCCTTACTCCCCTGCGAAAGAATCAGTCCGAGAATGAACAGACAGCTATGTCAAATGCATTCTCCTCAGCCATTGCCAATGTGTTCCATTCCTCTGTTCGTCAGTGGAAGAAGATCGTACAGGCATATGTACTTGACAACACAGATTTTCTTCTCCGCATGATGCCTGAGATCGAATTTGTAACAAAATCCGTAAAGCTTCTCACAAGGCTGAAGGATCGAGGATGCAATCTTACTACACCTGAGATATGTGCTGCAGAGGACAAACGCTTTGAAGCCGATTCTCTCATAAATCCTGTTATAGCTCTTAAAGTTGAGGGAGAGCTTGTTCCAAACGATTTTGCTTTTGACGATAACGGTATGATATTCGTTATCACAGGACCCAACAGAGGCGGTAAATCCGTTATCACCTGCGCTGTCGGGCACGCATTTATCATGGCACAGCTTGGGCTTCCCGTATGTGCTGATAAAGCTGCGATCAGTCCCTGCGATAACGTATTCACTCACTTTCCTACCGGTTCCGAGGACACTGTTGACAAGGGTAGGCTCGGTGAAGAATGTGCCCGTCTCAATGAGATCTTCGTAGGTGTCACAGATAAAAGCCTTGTTCTCCTTGATGAATCCCTCAGCTCTACAGGTTCATTTGAAGGCTCATATATTGCCGCAGAGGTCCTTGCCGGCTTCAGCATGGCAGGATGCCGTGGAATCTTCTCTACCCACCTTCACGATCTTGCGGCATCTGTACCGTCGATCAACGAACGGTGTGCCGCTACAGGCGGTGTTAAGATCGATAATCTTTCCGCAGATATTGCCGACGGTAAGCGCAGCTTCAGGATCGTAAGACGTACTCCCGACGGTAAGAGCTATGCACGTGATATCGCAGAGAAATACGGACTTTCATTTGAAAACATTACACAAACTCTTAACAGAAAGAAGGGCTTATGATGACATTTGAAGAGCTTGAACTTACTTGTAAGAATTGTACCGCCTGTTCCCTTCATGAGACACGGACTAACTGTGTATTCGGTACTGGCAATCCAAATGCCCGCCTTATGTTCGTAGGAGAAGCTCCCGGTGAGAAGGAGGATCTCTCCGGAATCCCCTTTGTAGGAGCCGCAGGAAAGCTCCTCGACAAATATCTCTGTGCTGTGGATATTCCCCGTGAGGATGTGTATATTGCGAATATTCTCAAGTGTCGTCCTCCGAAAAACCGTGATCCTCTCCCGGCAGAACAGGATGCCTGCATTGGCTATCTTCGTGAACAGGTAAAGCTCATAAAACCTGAGATTATTGTTTGCCTCGGCAGGATCGCCGCAATGAGGCTCATTAAGCCTGATTATAAGATCACAAAAGAACACGGCGAATTTGTGAAAAAAGGCGACTTCACCATGACCGCAGTCTTTCATCCTGCTGCCCTCCTCCGTGATCCTCGCCGTAAGGAAGATATGTTCGCCGATATGAAAAAGATCAAAGAATTTTTGGATGGGAACGGCTAATTGAATATTTTTGCGAGAGGAAACTTTTTCGAGAAAAAGATTTCCTCTCGCACTCTCCTTCAAAAAGCTTCATACTAATATATATTAAAAATAAAGTGCACTTCCAAACTGAAGGATCTGCACTTTATTTATTTTCCTATTTATTATAAAGTTTTTGCGGAGGGGGTACGGGGGAGGTGCTTTTCTCAAAAAGCATCTCCCCCGCCATATAAACTCTTATAATCCAAGATCGATCTTTTCCCAGGACACACCGAGGTCTTCTCTGCCCATATGGCCGTAAGCCGCAAGAGGCTCATAGATAGGCTGACGGAGGCCGAGACGCTCAATGATAGCCGCAGGACGAAGGTCTACTTTGGAGATAACATCACGTGCGATGATCTCATCGGACATCTTTCCTGTACCGAATGTATCTATCATTACGGAAACAGGTGTTGCAACACCGATAGCATAAGCGATCTGAACCTCACACTTATCGGCCAAGCCCTGAGCAACGATATTCTTAGCAACATGACGTGCCGCATAAGAAGCAGAGCGATCCACCTTTGTAGGATCCTTTCCGGAGAAAGCACCACCACCATGACGTGCATATCC
>SVQM01000083.1 GCA_015065335.1 Oscillospiraceae bacterium
AGCTTGTTTGTCTGATCTGTGTATCCCGGGATCGCTCCCGATCCGCGGACCTCGTTAAGTCCGCAGAAATCTGCATCAAACCGTTTTATGGCATCCGCAAAAAACTCTATGTCGATCTTATCTCCCACCCAATCATGACAATGTTGAATATTGAAAGTTGCAACTCTCATATATACCTCCGGACTATTCTTCAAAATACATAATATTCAAAAAAGGCAGAACATATCTGCCTTTTTATAGATCAACTGATCTTTTCACCTATTTTCTCGCCGCAACGGACAACGGTTTCCGATTCATTTTCAGAATTCTCATAAAATTCCGGATCAAGGACGATCTTATCCTTTTCAACGAGAAGAACGATCGTTGAGCCACCGAATTCGAATCTTCCCTTTTCATCTCCGCGCGCAAAAGAACCGCTTTCGTGATTATTGACGATACGTCCGACCATCATTGCACCGACCTCGATCTGAGCAACATCACCGAAATTCTTCGTATGAAGCACCGTTACCGAACGGCAATTCTCAGTAAACACCCGTCTCGCTCCGAGAGCTACGGGTTGAACAGTATGAAGTCTGCCTTTGATGAATTTCTCACCCTCATGACTGCAGTCGTCAACGTAAATATATCTATGATAATCATCTACGGCAAGGCGAACTACGATACAAAGACCACCCATATATTTGTCGGCAAGAGAAACATCCTGAAGCAGAGTTTCTACAGTATACGAGTAACCCTTGATCTCGAATTTCCCGTTTTTTTCGATCCTATATACGGAAATCTTTCCGTCAGCAGGTGAAACAAAGGAATCCTCAGCTTCATCTACATTGAAATGATCCGGGAGAAGATGTCTTGTAAAAAATGAATTAAATGACTTAAAAGGACCTTCTTCAAAACGGGACATATCAATACCGTTTCGCTTGATAAAGCCCTTCACAAGGCATTTTGAAACACCTCTGTCAAGTAAAAAGCCTGCTGTTTTCGACAGCCATCTTGCGGTGAGGAGCTTCAGAAGAACACCGCCTGCCCAAGTGTGATAACAAAATTTCAGAAATCCGCCCGGCGCAGTATCTTCTTTTGTGATGATCTTTCTCATGAAAGCACCTTAAGATGAACGGTCAAAAGCACTGCAAGAATGACTGCAAGTACTGCCATAATAACAACGATACCTTTAATACTCGGTTTCGGAAGCTTAAAAGGACACACAAATAGCACTGCAATAAGAAGGTATCCGAAAAGCATTACCGCAGTACGGGCCACGGAAAACTCAGGGAACATTGTTGCTATGAGATAGAAAATCGGAACACCGAATGCTACGGCAGTAACGGGGAGTCCCTCATAATACTTTCGCTTGCCGCAATTAGGATCCTCCGTACGGATCTCCTCGGTCACATCGAAATATGCAAGTCTAATAAGTGCACAAAGCACAAATACTGCATACACGGGAATAAAGAACCAACGGTTTATCTTCATACCGAAGCCGATCATTGCGGGAGCAACACCAAAAGCTATAAGATCACTGAGAGAATCGATACGCTCGCCAAACATCTGATCCTCTCTTGTCCTGTTTTTACGTGTACGTGCCACTGCTCCGTCAAATGCATCGCATACACCTGAGATAAGCAAACAGATGACACCTACCCAAGGACAACGTTCTCGATTTCCGCCAACGGAAAAGCATATACCCGTAATAGCCGCTGCCACGGATATGTACGTAAGTATCACGCCATAATGATAATATCCGATAAATAATTTTCGTTTTTTCAAGACTTTTACCTCTCCTTTACAAAGTTATCACTATGCAGAAGTCTCAGAGATCTTTTTATCTTTTTTTTTAGCTCGTACCTTTTTGCTTTCCGGATGTGCTACATGATAAACAAGAGTATATATTCCGCTTATAACCATTGATGCATAGTAGGAAATGGTCCTTGTGACCATCATTGCAACAACGATAAACTCAGTTCCGAATGCTTTATCATAAACATTCATATACAGATACTCAAACGCACCGGTACCACCGGGAAGAGGAATAGAATTATAACCAAGCATTACGAAGGTCTGCATTGCAAACAGAAGCGAAAGAGAACAATCCGTAGCTGAGGCACACACAAAAACCGATACTCCGATAATAGCGGCTCTCTGAATCACATTGCACACAAGAACAGAAACAAACAGCGATTTCTGAGAGCTGAAGCTCTGATAACAGCTACTATATTTGTTTACCGTTTTTACGAGCTTTTTAAGCCATTTGATCCTTTTTTTTATTATCCTCACTCTGCAAAGAAGATTTATAAAGAAAAGACCGACCTTGAGTACGATACCATGCCGACATATGCAGATAAAAAAGAATATAAACAAAAATATCTGCACAAGAAGTCCGCCGCCAATAAGTATCTGCACGGGAATGGAAAATGACATAAAAAGAGGAATATTAAGTGCCATCACCACAGCACCGATAAGAACGAGTGCCGCTGTATATCCTATGAGATTGAAAACAAGTCCAAAGCAAGCCGTACCGCCGGGTACACCGTCCCTTATCATATAAAATGCAGATGCAGGCTGACCTCCTGTTGCCGACGGAGTAATCCCCGAATAATAAACATCCGAGGTGGAATACGCAAGGGATTCGTAAAATTTGGGCTTATGACCGAATCGTTTCAGAATAATGTGGATGCTGAATGCCTCAAAAAATACAAACATGAGCATACAAACAACGGCAATTCCGATATACCACAGATTACAAGCTCTGAAAAAATTTTCAATTGATTGAAAATTCAGCTCATCATTACTGCTCTTGACAAGAATAAATGCTATCAGTGCCAATATGACAACGAGAAATATATTCAGAAACTGTTTTTTTAGGCTTTTCATACCGAAAATACTCCTCGTTAATCTACTACAATTACATTGTTTCAAAAAAGAACCAACATATCAATTTATTATACCCGAATCGACCACGTTTGTCAAGTACTGTCGAAACTATTATTTTAGTAATATACGTCATATATTGTATATCTGACACATAAATGTACTTACCCCTTGTGTTTGATGTCAATAATTACATATTCTGACGGAGCTGCGGTTTTAACAGGGTAGCTCCACGCTGCGAACCCCGATGTAACTATCGCTTCGGTGTCACTGTCTATATCGTAATGACCATATACAGCATCATTAAATGGAATTACCTCCATAAGCAAATTCACAGGAAAGAACTGTCCTGCATGGGTATGTCCGGAAAGGATCAGATCAGTTCCGGCATCACCGTTTTCTTTATATTCATTCGGTTGATGATCAAGTGTAAGTATAAAATCCTCTTTATCAGCGATGCCGATAAGCTCTTTGATCTCTTTTCTTTTTTCACCGCTCTCATTCTCTATACTCTTATCCGCCCTGCCAACGATTACAAATTCATCTGTAATATTGACAGTATTATCCTCAAGAATAGTGATTCCGTTTGATTTTATTATGCTTTCAAGCTCCGCTTCACTGAATTCACCCTTCATAAGGCTCGTGGGCTTGTCATGGTTTCCGAACACATAATAGATCCCGTATTTGCTTCTGATCGTACCTAAAGCTTCAAAAACCTCGCAAGCTCCTTTGGCAGTCGTGGAATTATCAACGATATCTCCGCAGAGTACTACTGCATCAACATTCTTGTCACTTATCTCACGGCATTTTTCATGAAGCTCATCTCTGTCAAGAGATACACCGTAATGTACATCAGCAATAAGTGCAATGCGGTATCCTTCTCCTCTGATATTCTTTTCCGTATACACAGTATAATTTGTCTGTACCACGTTATTCATGTTCACATATCCGAGGATCATTACCGCCACAGTCATAACGATAGGAATAAGGCTGATACTATGTATCTTTTTCCAAAGAGAAAAACCACCCGTATACCTGTCTCCGCACATCTTCTTTATGATAAGATCTGCAAGTCTCACCAAAAGCTCAAAAGCCATAATATGAAGGATAACTATAGCACCAAAACCTCCCGCAAGCATTACCGCCACTGATATTGCAGCGGTAATACCCACCGTGAGCGCAATTATCCTTTTTTTCCTTACATCAGCTCCGAATGCCGCAAGAATCTTTCTCACAAAAAAGTACGTACAGATGAAAAGCAATGCGATTATTATTAAAATAACGATAAAAAAGTATTTCATTTTCAGTTTTTTCTCTTTCAGCAAAATTTATTATACGGTCATTTGACATACAACGAAGAAAATATTATAATAAGAACGTATCGTTTAAATGATACATTATAAAAAATCATCTGTCAACAACTAATCGAACTCTATTAACCGATAAAGGAAAAAATTATGCGTATCACATCTCTTGCGGAAAACACGTCAACATCACCCGAGATACTTTCGGAGCATGGACTTTCACTTTTCATAGAGACAGAAAAAATGAATATTCTGTTTGATATGGGACAAACTGATATATTTCACCAAAATGCAGAAAAGCTCGGTATTGATCTTTCATCGGCAGATATTGCGATCCTCTCTCACGGACACTACGATCACGGAGGCGGTATTTCAAAATTTCTTGCATTGAACGAAAAGGCATCCATTTACGCAAACCGTCGTGTTTTTGAAAGGTATTATCATGGCTGTGATAAGTACATCGGACTTGATCCTTCACTGAAAGAATGCGGCAGATTTGTATTTACAGATGATACTGTCTCAATCTGTGACGGAATAACGCTTTACTCATGCAATGAAAGGGTACGTTCACACGAGCTCGGCTCATTTGGACTCACTGTACTGGAGGACGGTATATTTTTCCCTGATAGATTCCTACACGAGCAATATTTGCTGATCGAAGAAAACGGACGGCGTATTCTTATCAGCGGATGCTCACATAAAGGTATTCTGAATATTACGGAATGGTTCTACCCCGATGTGCTGATCGGCGGATTTCACTTTTCGGGACTTTCTCTCGACAGTACACTTGAAAGATATGCCGAGATACTTTCAACGTATGACACGGATTTTTACACATGCCACTGCACCGGAACCGATCAGTATGAATTTATGAAAAAGCATATGACACGTCTGCGATATCTGACCGGCGGACAAAGCATCGAAATATAAAATCAATTTCCTCCTTTAAGGCATATACTGATACAGCAGACGAAAATACGTCTGTTATATCTGATGTTGTATAAAATTAAGGAGGAAAAACATGGCAACCTTTTTTAATCAGGCAACTCTTTCCTACAGCGGTGGTACCGTAAACTCAAACATCACCTCAGGTGAGATCATTGAGGTATTATCAGCCACGAAGACGGCTGTCGTCGACTCGTATTCCCAAGGCTCTGATGTGACTTATGTAATAAACATCGTAAACTCAGGTGCTGTCCCGTTCACAGGGATCACCGTAACCGATGATCTCGGAGAATATACCCTTGGTACAGAAATTCTCCGTGCTCTCGACTATGTAGACGGCTCTGTCAACTATTTCATCAACGGAGTTCTTCAGGCTGATCCTGCCGTTACTGCGGGACCGCCTCTCGTTATCTCGGGTATCACCGTTCCTGCAAACGGTGTTGCCACCGTTATATATGCGGCACGTGCAAATGGTTTTGCCCCACCTACAACCGGCGGTACTATCGTCAATACTGCCGTTATCAGCAGCGGCGGTATAACTGACATCACCGTATCTGAGACTGTAAATGCTGAGTCCGAGCCAAGACTCAGTATAACAAAATCCGTATCACCCAACACAGTAACCGAAAACGGTCAGATAACCTATACCTTCGTGATACAAAACACAGGTAATGCTCCGGCAGTTACTACGGATAACGTAGTCATTACTGACACATTCGATCCTATCCTTACGGATATCGCCGTGACCTACAACGGTACTGCATGGACAGCTCCCGAGGATTACACCTACAATGAGACAACGGGACTTTTCACAAGTTCTATAGGTGCTATAACAGTTCCTGCTGCGACTTACACCCGTGATCCCGTTACAGGTGCATTCATCACCGATCCCGGTGTCGCTGTTATAACAGTGACAGGAACCATCTGACAAGAAAACAGGCATACTGACGGCAAGCATCTGCTTGCCGTTTTTTGAATTAATAATTTGATATATACAAAATACCACGGTACATGCTATACTTATAAAAGAAATCTCATAAAATATTTATTTTTTGAAAAACACCGTCATATTCAAAAAAATTATTCGACTTATATTATGAAAGCACGATTCAAGCCGCACGGAGGTGAGACTGTGAAGCACAATGACAAAAGTATAATAAAGCTTCTTTTCGACAGAAGTGAGTCAGCCCTTAATATAATACAGGACATGTACGGCAGGCTCATTCGCTCTATTGCTTTCAATCTGTTGAAAAGCGATAGCATTGCCGAGGAATGTCTCAACGACACACTTCTCGCTATATGGGACACCATTCCTCCGCAAAATCCAGATTCCATTGCCGCTTATGCCGGAGCTATAGCAAGACGAAAAGCGATCGACAGATTCAGACGTGAAAAAGCGCAAAAACGGTACACTCCCGAGGATTCCCATTTTTCTGAGGTCTACGAGGAAATGGCATTTGCCGATGATTTTTCCGAGGATCTTGTACAAAAGATGGAGTTGAAACGTGTCATGAATGAGTTTCTCGCAGCTCTTTCATCTTCAAACCGTGAGATCTTCATGAGCCGTTATTTCGATTTTGAATCCCTTGACAGTATTGCACAAAGAATGCACATTTCAAAAAACAGTCTCAGCGCAAGACTGCTTCGAATGAGAGAAAAGCTCTCGGATATGCTCAGAAAGGAAGGTGTAGCTGAATGAGTACACGAGATATGATCCTTGATGTAATGAATGATGTGGATCCCGCATTTATTAAAGAGCACATGGACCGTGCAACCATTACCGGATTTCGCAAATTCATAAGATTTGCCGCTCCTGCCATGATCTATGCGGCGGCTTGCATCGCAGCTATTCTGATACTCCCCCATATTATAGGAAAGAATCCGGGAAAGCCACCGTCAGATCCCGCCGTGATCCCCGGTATCACGGAAGCTACCAAAACCACTGAGCCTGATGACACGGACACACCCGAAACAACCGAGGACGAGGTGATCTCCGCTGATACGGAGGATTCCTTATTCGTTTATTCGGAGAATTATATGTACGGTGAAATCTCCGTGACTCTCAAATACCCGAAATACGGTGACGGTAAGCATGATGCTTTTGATCTTGCTATGCGTGATTATGCTGTTACCAAATTCAATCGCGAGGGCAGGTCCCCCGAGGATAGTGCTGAATACGTGATATTCTCATGTGATATAAAGCTCGAGACGGAATATTTCGTATCTGCTGTTTTCTGTGGAACGATAAAAGACCCCACGGCACCACACGATATGCATTTTGCTTATACGGTAAATGCTGATACGAGAAGCGGTAAAGTGTATCTTTACGAGGAGCTTGTGGGTGATATTGAGCTTATAAAGTCGGGCCTTTCCGACGGTAAGTTCAGTCAGTCCTACGGTGTTGACGGGCTGATGGATTCAATATCCAATGGTCACGTCTCATACGAGGATATCACTCAGAGTTGGCGCAGTGATTACGGTATTTTCCCCGATATGTATTTCACAAATGACAGCTTCGGTATTATTGCGGAGCTTCATCATGCCTTTGGCGGTTATGCGGGATTTGAAATACCCTATGCCGATACCGGTGATATGATAAACCACGTAGCAAAGGGACTTGCGGGAATTGATGATACAGAGCCTCCCGAGAGCTACTATCATTACGAAATCGAACCGCAGGAGACTAACCCGCCTGCCACAGAGGCTGTTTCGCCTACTACCACTCCTGCTCAGACTACCCAACCAACCACAGAGCCGGAGCCCGAAAAGGCACCCCGCCCTGCCGGAATGATCCATGTGACAGACGGAGATGTACCGTATTCTTATGTGGTATATGATTACACTTATCATCTTTCCGATTATGCTCGGTCAATTATGGCTGCTGATCCTGTGTTCACGGATGCCGAATCCTTCAGAAGTTTTATTGACGAAATATATGATCCTGATTCCTATTTTGTCGGGTCATTTAATCACTTATTTGAAGAATCCGGTTATTTTGATGATGAGTTTTTCAAGACACATAATCTTTATTGGAATCAGGTATCCGAAGGAAGCGGTAGCATTTCAGTGAGCATCAATAGCATTACAAAAAGCAATGGTGGGATTCATATCACTCTTGACAGATATTTACCTATGCTGCAAACCCAAGATATGCAAACCAACACTTTTCTTGTCGCTGTCGACAAAGCTCTTGTTCAAAACACTAATGTATCGTACAGGTACGATACTTATTCCGAGTATTATAATTCGGATGGAGATACCTATTATTACAAAAAAGCCAAAGGTATACACGGTGTTACGACATATATCCTTAATGAAATACCGGAAGACACGGATAATTTCTTCAAACAAACAGTCATTATGAGAACTACAGATGATATGGATAAATTTCTTAAAAACATATCTGCTGTATGCGATGGTAATACTGATAAATATTTCAGAGAATTACCTCAAAGCTACAAATCAACATACGAAATATATGATCTTGTATATTTAGGTATATTCAACACGAGTATTATCTACAAAAACGGTGGTATAAAAACCAATTTAACAGATTCAGGAATTCTTGAGATCATAGTTCCTGCTCCTCACATGGAGCACGGCAACACTGCGCTTGCCAACATGAGCATAGCACGGCTTCCCAAAAATGTTCTCGAAGATGTCAAAGGAATAAAAGTAATAACAAAGTAACACCGCCGAAACCAAGTAATAAAACTACCCGAAAACGATTTTATCTTTTCGGGTAGTTTTGTTTCATTATTCAACAAACAAAGTAATGCTTGATCTGTCGCACACTACGGTATTTTCTGCGATCTCGGTCTCCGTTTGCAGGGAGAAAAGTCCCTTCTTATTGGTATGTCTTACGTACAGCGGGTATGCAGATGATGAAACATCCACCCTGAGCCTCTCACCTTTATGTATTACAAATGCGTGCTCATCAAAAGTGAAGGTCATTTCGATCTCACTTCCGGGAATATAGTCGGGGACAAAATTGGAGATCTGATTTATGTCATCTCTGAGTCCGTATGCGCCTTCCTTCTTTACAAGGCTTATACGCATATAAAAGCAGGTATCCTCACAGCTTGATCTGACGCAAAGCTTTGCTGTCATTTTACCCTTTACGAAGGTATCCTCTTCAAACTCCGGCGTAAAAAACGTCAGTATATCATCTCTGAGTCCCGGCTCATCCTGCCATGCAGTACCGCCGAAATTCGTGGAAAGCCCACCTTTGAATGATGCAGGATCCGAAGGATCATAAATATAGGATCTCTCGCCCTCCCCGAGAGCAAACGTCATCTCTTTATCAGGCGTATCAAATACATCTGTACACCACTCGTTGCCGAAGAGCTTATAATACGTGATCTCGCCGAGCTTTACGGGTGGATCACACTTCCCTCTCACATGATCAAGCCACTTCATCTCATAGTTCTCAAACACCTTCCATATTGCGCCGTCATCAAACTTTATTGGCTGGTTTCCTTCATAGATACCGTGCTCATAAGGATGGACCATCATCGCACACATCTCTTTCGTTTTCGCATCAAGCCCGTTCCACATATCAAACATACCACCTTCGAAAATGTCGAACAGTGCTGTCACAAAAAGTATGGGGATCTGAGCATTCTTTACGGCATCCTTGGTCTCACCGCCACCGTAGTGTATCCCAGAATTTATCG
>SVQM01000084.1 GCA_015065335.1 Oscillospiraceae bacterium
TAAGAACGAGAGCGTCGTCAAGAACAGCTTCCATCTTATCGGTATCGGTAGCCATATAGGGAGAGAGGTAGCCACGATCAAACTGCATACCCTCAACGACCTCACAGTAGGTCTCTGCAGACTTGGACTCCTCAACGGTAATTACGCCGTCGGAGGTAACCTTCTCCATTGCGTCAGCAATAAGGGTACCGATGACCTCGTCACCTGCGGAAATAGTACCAACACGTGCAATATCAGCAGTGCCGTTTACCTTCTTGGAGTTAGCGATGAGGCAGGAAACAGCCTTATCAACTGCCTTCTGGATACCCTTGCGGATAACCATGGGGTTAGCACCTGCAGTAACATTCTTCATTCCCTCGTGGATGAATGCCTGAGCGAGAAGAGTTGCAGTAGTGGTACCGTCACCTGCTGCATCATTAGTCTTGGTTGCAACCTCACGAACGAGCTGTGCACCCATGTTCTCAGCGGCATTCTCAAGCTCGATCTCCTTTGCGATGGTAACACCGTCGTTGGTGATCAGGGGAGCTCCGAACTTCTTGTCGAGAACTACATTACGACCCTTGGGGCCCATTGTGATCTTTACAGTATCAGCCAGCTTATCTACACCGGCAATAAGAGCATTTCTTGCGTCTGCTCCGTACAGAATATCCTTAGCCATTTCTATATTCTCCTTAATTCCAAATATTACTCAACGATTGCCAGAATATCGCTCTGACGAACGATGTTGTACTCCTTACCGTCACACTTAACCTCAGTGCCGGCATACTTGCTGGTGATAACCTTATCACCAACCTTAACAGTCATAACAACTTCCTTACCGTCAACAAGTCCACCGGGACCTACGGCAACAACCTCAGCCATCTGGGGCTTCTCCTGAGCAGCACCGGGAAGTACGATTCCGGATTTGGTAGTCTCCTCAGCTTCTACAGCGCAAACAACAACACGGTCTGCAAGCGGCTTTATAGTCATAATACCCTCCTTGTTCTGCAATGCTTTGCAGAAGGTTTTATTTTTTCTTCGCTTAGCACTCACATTCCGCGAGTGCCAGACTATGATATATTCTATACCGCAACGGTCCTAAAATCAAGGCTTTTTCTCAATATTCACATATATTTAACAAATAATTCCTCCCGTGGATAATTATGCTCAAAACACGAGAGTGCTAATTTACATGGAACAAAATCTCCTCGTTCATTCTTCGACAATGCACGTCCGCATTATCCGAATGATCTTCGAATATTATTATAAAAAACGCATTATGAGGTAGATATGCTGTTTGAATCTATAAACTCTGCACTTTCCGGCTACATACTTCCCGCAATTCTTCTCATAGCAGGAGTATACCTTGGTCGGCGCATAAAATTTTTTTATATTCTCAATCCCGTAAAGCTGTTCCGTGACATACGAAATTCCGCAAAAAACGGTGGTGTTTCTCCAATCAGGGCATTATCGGTAGCTCTTGCCGGAACTCTCGGAGTTGGAAATATTACAGGAGTTGCAACAGCTATCGCTTGCGGAGGCGCCGGTGCGATCTTCTGGATGTGGATATGTGCTCTTCTTGTAATGAGCGTAAAATATGCAGAGGTATATCTGTCTCAGATCTATAGGCAACCCGACGGTCACGGCGGCCATGTGGGAGGAGCTATGTATTATATGAATAAAGGACTTCGTATGATCACAGGCAGTCGTTTCCCATCTGTACTTGCAGCCGCCTTTGCAATTCTTATTGCAGCAAATTCCCTTCTCACAGGGAGCATCGTACAAGTAAACGCCGCTACAGGCGTAATGTCGAGTTTTTTTCCTTCCGTTACCCCACTAATATGCGGTATTAGCTTTGCCGTGCTTGCCACGGTTACTGCGGCAGGAGGTCTTAAACGGGTCTCTGGACTTACCGTAAAGCTTGTCCCGTTTCTCTCAGTAGTATATATATTCGTATCACTTATTTGCATAATACGTTCCTCTGAGGCTATACCTCATGCGTTCCGTGCAATATTCGACGGTGCCTTTTCAACCTCAGCCGCAGGAGGAGGTGTACTTGGATTCGGAATAAATAATGCTCTGCGTTACGGAGTTGCCCGAGGAATATTTTCAAATGAAGCAGGATGTGGTACAGCTCCGTCAGCTCATGCGACGGCAAATGCACAAAGTGCTCATCATCAGGGCTGTATGGGGATCTTCGAAGTATTTGCTGACACCATCGTTCTTTGTACCGTAACAGCTCTCGTTATCCTCACCTCGGGGCTCAATCCATCCGAGGACGGTATGATCTCCGCACTTGCGGCATTCTCCGTATCCGGTGGAGATATCGCCGTTACCGCTGTAGGTATATCGGTAATACTTTTCGCCTTCGCCACAGTGATATGTCAATCTTATTACGGCCTTGGCGCAGTAGAATACCTTACTCCGTCAAGATCCGCACGAAGTGTATACATCATACTTCTTGCGATCTCTGCAGTAGTCGGTTCTGTGATATCTTCAGGTGTTATGTGGGGGATAGCCGATTTTATTATTGTAGCAATGACTGTGATAAACACTGTGGCCGTAACTGCTATCTCAACGAAAATCACCTTTAGGACAACTACTATTTCCAAGAACAGAATCATATAATATTACATATTTACAAATCGGAGGTATATGTATGATCGATACAGTGTCCGATATGAGTCTTTCTCCTCTTGCTGATCACACTGCTGTTATGAGGCATATGGACATTCTTGACGGACTCAGGCTTGATCTTAAGATAGCAACAGACGGATATCCTGAGCTGAAAAACAAGTCTCCTTTTATGCTTTGCTGTGAGCTTTCAAGGATTCATGGAAAAAAAGGCAAAGCTCTCTCAGGGATCTTTCATGCCGCATCTGCTGTATATTGTCACGAGCTTTATTTCAAACATATTGTCTCAAGTGACAAATATCCCTCCATCCCAAATGGGGATGCAGAAAAGCTTTTATCACACAGCTTCGGCAGTACGGGTAATTTCTTCTACCTCGTACGGACTCTTGCTCAAGGATCATCCAATCCGGGGTTTCTTTGGCTCTACAGAAAAAACTCCATTGTAAAAAACAAACGCATTCTTGGATTAGCACGGCTTCCTCTCTACTCCATCCCCGACATAAATTCCGTTACCCCGCTTATGTGCATTGATCTTTGGGAGCATGCATACATAGACAATTG
Organism: Oscillospiraceae bacterium; assembly: GCA_015065335.1. GTDB lineage: Bacteria > Bacillota > Clostridia > Oscillospirales > CAG-272 > UMGS1312. The sequence goes on from SVQM01000084.1 coordinate 3,175, forward strand.
GAACAGAGATATATCCGGTTATGCAGATGCTTATTTAAGACAAACAGACTGGAATACGGTCTTTTCTGACCCCTTATGATAAAGGTTTGCTCATATACCGGAATGCCTCAATATATCAAAAAGTGTCACAGGGGTTGATTTTTTCATAATTATGTGATATAATAAATGTGTATTGGCTAAAAAAGCACTTGAAAAATCGGAATTTTATGCCAAAAAACAACGTCTTCATAGATCGTTTTCACCGGTATTTTCAAGTATATCCTCTGATCCAAGGTCAATATATTTTGCCCGTCTGTCGGTGTTGACGGGACATTGCAGGTATATCCTGACATGAAAAAAGTTAATGGAGAATCTTATGGGAAAAACAGACCGAAGTCCCCGTATGGGGAAAAAAGTCGAACGGGATCCCGGAGTATGCCGGACACTTTTAACCGAAATTAAGGAAAAATTTCGTCTGCCGAAATTTTCGGCAAAGCACGCTGCTGTTGCAGCATCAGCAATAACTGTTTCTGCCGCTATCGTTATCGTTTCCGTTTTCGGCGGCAAGAACACCCCCGTTCAGGCAGCAGATTTTTATGTAGGAACTGAGACTGAGACCGTTGCTCCTTCTGTGGGTATCGGAAGATATTCCGATATCCGTGATGAAGTACAGTCACAGGACGTAACAGGTACAGATACCGCCCCCGAGGCAATACCCGAACCTGATGATAACGCAGCATCCGATAATACGGATGACAGCTCTCGTTTCCTTGTAAAATTCGATTTCTACGGGCGTGACAGTATCTCATGCTCTGCCACTGATCCCGCCACTGTAGGTGAATTTGCAGAGCGTCTCGGTATCATCTTTGACGAATCAGATGTGCTCAATGTTTCACTTGATACGGTGATATCCGACGATACTACAATTACATCAGACTCTGTCACCTATGACACTGTATCTGTGTCGACCGCCATTAAATTTGAGACTAAGTACGTTGACAACGCCTCAATGTACGCCGGTTCCTCAAATGTCAAGCAAAAAGGCGTAAACGGTGAGAGCATCACCGAGTATGAAGTTAAGTATGTAAACGGAGTTGAGGTCTCAAGAACTGAGATCAGAACTTACGTAAACAAAAAACCTGTCGATAAGATCGTGGAGCGAGGAACAAAAACCTACTCTCCTTCTCCGTCTGTGGTCGTTCAAAGCGGAGGTACTAACGGCGGCACATTCGTCGGAGGAGACGGAAAGACCTATCGCTACTCGAGCTACATTGACGTTAAGGCTGTATGGTATCCTACCGGTGGATACACTTACATCGGACTTCCCGCCGATGAAAACGTAATTGCTGTAGATCCCACGGTAATTCCTCTCGGAAGTCAGGTATATATTACCGGAGACTATGCTGATATCGGCGTAAGAACTGCGGCTGACATCGGTAGCTCAGTAAAGGGGAATATCATCGACATCTGCTTTGACAGATCAAATCCTCTCGCAGCAAATTTTGGAGCACGACCGATGAGAGTGTACATACTTGCATAACAAAACCACAAAAGGAGAGGCGACGCCTCTCCTTTTACATTAGTAAGATTATCGGAGTTTATAGCTATGGATTTTACAAAGGTTGACGAATTTCTTGACGGACTCATAGGCACGCTCGTACCGTCAAACGATGTTATTATCATACAGGATCACCGTGTGCTTCACAGACACATTTGCGGTTACTCGGATTTTGAAGAAAAGATCCACCTCACCGGAGACGAGCTTTATTTTATGTATTCAGCAACCAAGCCCGTTACCTGTGCCGCAACCATGCTCCTTCACGAGCGAGGTCTTTTTTCTCTTGATGATCCGCTGTACGAATATCTTCCGGAATTCCGTGATATGAACGTAACATTCACCGATACAGACGGAAAGAAAAAAAGCCGTCCCGCAAAAACTCACATCACTGTGAGAAACCTCTTCTCTATGACTGCGGGACTTGATTACAATATACAGGCTTCGCCCATTCGCATAGCAAAGGAAGCCACCTCACCCGAATGTCCCACACGTGATATCGTTCGTGCTATTGCAAAGTCTCCCCTCTCCTTTGATCCCGGAACAAGATGGCAGTACGGTCTTTGCCACGATGTTCTCGTTGCATTTGCAGAGGTGCTTTGCGGAATCTCCTTCCGTGATTTTGTTAAAGCTAATATTTTCGATCCCCTCGGAATGAACAACTCATATTTTTGGTACGACGACGATATGCTGAAGCGAATCGCCCCACAATATATGTATTTCGACGATGCAGAAGAATTCCGTAAGGTAAAAAAAGAAAACGAGTACATTTTCGGTACACGTTATGATTCAGGCGGTGGCGGGATCATCTCCTGCACCGAAGACATGGCAAATTTCGCAGATATGATGGCATCGGGTGGTACAAACTCCGACGGTGCACGCATTATCCGTCCCGAAACTATCCGTCTCATGAATACCAATATGCTCACACCTGAGCTTATGCGTGATTTCAACTGGGATCAGTACCGCGGATACGGATACGGTCTCGGCGTACGCACACTTATCACCAAAGATACCGGTGCCGCATCAAGCATAGGAGAATTTGGCTGGGCAGGTGCCGCAGGATCATATATACTCTGTGATCCTACAGAAAAGCTGTCGATATTCTGCTCACGTCATATGCTCAATAATAAGGAACCTTTTATTACCCCAAAGCTTAGAGATCTTGTATATGATGGAATCAAAAAATAAACAGATATTTATATTCAAAGCCACTGTTCAATCAGTGGCTTTGAATATTTCATACACGTTCCAAATATTACGGAATCCAATATCTTTAGGATCAAACTCTCCTTTCACATCACTTTTAATCGCTCCACTAACATAAGTAGGTATACCGCCCAGTTCAAGTATCCTGTTGGTCATAAACTTCAAGGAAAGCATAAATATCTCATCCTTGCGATATTTTACAGGCAAAAAAGTTTGTATTCCATTATTAACGGAGAATCCCCGAACACTGAAGAAAGCATCTGTATCAAATCCGATCATCTCATCATTATGATATATCCCGTTGAACAACCACCGTCCATATTTATCGGACGATTCTTTTTTCTCATCAAAGCTTTCTAAAAAAAGGCTCTTAAATCTTGACTTATTGATTCCGGTTTGTCCGCATATCCTGCAAACATCTTCAACATCCTCTTTATCAAGTTCCCGAATTCTTATCCCATCGGGCATATCAATCGAAAATGGCTCTCCCGTATACACCTTTCTGCACAAATAATGTTCAACAGATCTACTTATGCCTCTTGCCACCAGTTCGCTTGTTACTTTATCAATATTATCTGCCACATAGATCTGCAAACTGAATCGGTCATCACCAAAAATCTTCACGCATTCTGCAATATAATCGTAATCATCGGATATGATCCTGCAAAACATCTTTGTTTTTGATTCCCGAACATAAATAATCCCACGTTCAGGGCTATCGCCCAAGTAAAACGGCTGATCTGCCATACTCAGATAGTTCAGTGCGAGCCAACCGTAACGCACACTATCTTTTTCAAGAAGATGATCCGCTGCTTCATCCTTATCGAGCGCTCTTTAGTTGTGGAAATTCATGGATCATCCTTGCACCGACAGTTTCATTGCAGAAATCTTCAAAAAACATAGCTCGGCTCTTCTTTTTTCTGTATTCGTTGGGTGTATTGCCGTATTGTCTCTTGAATGCCCTTGTAAAGCTTTCGTGAGCCTCATACCCACATTCAAGAGCAATATCAAGTACTTCCCTGTTAGTCTTAAGGAGCAACATCGCCGCATTTTTCAGACGAATGAATCTGACATACTCCATGACGTTGAATCCTGTGTGCGCCGCAAATATACTGTTAAAATAATTGGTAGAGAATCCGGCATTTGCAGCAACATCATCAATGGTCATATCGCTCTTATACGACTCATTCCTGATATAATCGATCGCTTGTTTTACAATATTACTGTTTTCCATATAGATCCCTTTCATATTTAGTGATCGAGCGCTCTTTCTGAGTATATTATATCAAGCGACTAAGAATTTGTCTTGACAGAAATAACTTTGTTTGTCACGCATCATGTACAAGCGATAGTAAAAACATGCCTTTTTCTTTCGCTACTTTTTCTTTCGTAAAGAAAAAGTACCACAAAAAGAAGACGCCGAGGGGGGTCCCCCCTACGGATAACCCCCACTTCCGTCGTCAACACCTTGGCGGTGTCTCCATCTGCGCCTCGCGATTTGACGCAGGTTGCTTCGCAAACTGCTCAAATCGAGTCGCATACAGAGCGTATGCTGTGATAGAGATAATATCACGTCTTTATTACATCTGATATGACATATCATTCATCCTTTTTATAATACGATGTCCTTCATCATCTTCACACAATATCGATACACCGCCGGACTTACCGTTAAAATTACATCCACCAAGAAACTCTATGTCAAGTCCGAGCCACACAGCATAAAAAATACTGAGCGTACCGTCGTGCGAAACGATAATGATATTCTCATCATCACCTTTCATAATTCCATTAACAAACGGCATGAGCCGATTCCACACATCGCGTTTTGATTCGGCACCATCGAACGCCCTGCCGTCAATATCACTTGCCCAATCAACGGTTCCCTGCCATACAAAAGATTTTCGGTTTCCCCTTGCCCAAGCTTTTGATTTTCCTACCGCCTCTCCCAAATCAAATTCCCGCAAAACATCGGTATAAATCGGTACACTATCAAAAGAATGTGCAATTATATCAGCGGTATGCCTTGCACGGAGCAAGTCCGACGAATAGATAGCAAATTTCTTTTCCCGAAATTCATTAGATAGCGCTTTGCCTACCCGCTGCGCTTGAGCAATTCCATTCTCCGTTAAATCCCAGTCAAAAACAGAGCCTATCATCCCATTTATATGTTGTTCAGACTCAGTATGTTGAATAGTTATAATAGTTTTCATATATCGCATACCATCCATATATTTGTTTCAAAGTTTTTGGAGAAAGAGCGCGAGGGAGTACCTTTTCTCAAAAAGGTGCTCCCCCGTAAATAATATTAACTTATAAACCCAAGCTTACGCGTCGATCTTAGAGCTGTTTACCTTGATGCCGGGGCCCATGGTAGAAGCGATAACGCAAGACTTGATGTACTGACCCTTAGCAGCAGCAGGCTTAGCCTTGATAACAGCACCCATGAGAGTGTTGAAGTTCTCAGAGAGCTTCTCAACGCCGAAGGAAGCCTTACCGATAGGACAGTGGATAATGTTGGTCTTGTCAAGACGGTACTCGATCTTACCTGCCTTAGCCTCGGTTACAGCCTTAGCTACGTCCATGGTAACAGTACCTGCCTTGGGGTTAGGCATAAGTCCCTTAGGACCGAGCACCTTACCAAGACGACCGATAGTACCCATCATGTCGGGGGTAGCGATAACTACGTCGAACTCGAACCAGTTCTCCTTCATGATCTTGTCAACAAGATCAGTGTCACCAACATAGTCAGCACCAGCATTCTTTGCTGCATCAACATTGTCGCCCTTAGCGAAAACGAGAGTACGAACAGTCTTACCGGTACCGTTGGGGAGTACTACTGCACCACGAACCTGCTGGTCAGCGTGACGGGAGTCAACACCGAGACGAACGTGGATCTCAATAGTCTCATCAAACTTTGCCTTAGAAGTCTGGCATACGAGGTCAATAGCCTCTGCGGGATCGTAAAGCTTGCTCTTCTCGATCAGCTTTACGCTGTCTGTATATTTCTTACCCATTTTCATCGTCAACTACCTCCTTAGTCCTCAACAACTACGCCCATGGAACGTGCGGTTCCGGCGATCATGCTCATAGCAGCCTCAACGGATCCTGCGTTCAGGTCGGGAGCCTTAGTCTCAGCGATCTGACGGATCTGATCCTTAGTGATCTTAGCTACCTTGTTCTTGTTGGGCTTATCGGATGCAGTCTCGATACCGCAAGCCTTCTTGATAAGAACTGCTGCGGGGGGAGTCTTTGTAATGAAAGAGAAGGAACGGTCTGCGTATACAGTAATAACGACAGGAATGATCATACCGATGTCATTCTTGGTGCGCTCGTTAAATTCCTTCGTAAAGTTGATAATGGTTACACCGTATGCACCGAGAGCGGGACCTACGGGGGGGCCGGGCATTGCCTTGCCGGCGGGGAGCTGAAGCTTGATATAGCCGAGTATTTTCTTTGCCATAATTTAATACCTCCATATGTGGTTCGTGACGGGAGACTTAAAGAATTTTTCTCCCTCCCACTTGTGCGCCCTTTAACTGGGATGACGCAAAACCCAATCAGATGCCGCAACGCCACAGAACAGCGCTTGTCCCGGCCGTGCGTGATCATCTGTTATTCCGCCTTGCGACGGATCTGCTTCGTCTCGACCTTAACGGGCATATCACGTCCTACAGTCAGAT
>SVQM01000085.1 GCA_015065335.1 Oscillospiraceae bacterium
CTATGAGAGAGAATCCCTCATCTGACGGAACGAAGTTCACGCTCATACATTTTATTATATTAGGAACATCGTCACGCCAACCCAAAAACAGAACATCATCCTCGATTCCCTCTGCCAATGCTATTTTCATAAGCTCATCCATATATTCGGGATCACGCACTTCACCGCAAAACAATCCTACCACATCCCTGCCCTGTCTCTTCAGATTACCCATAACCCGCATCGTTATATCCTGTTTTTTGGGACGCTGGATCAAAGCGATATGTCCGATTACAGTAGTATCTAAAGGATCAATTACTCTTCCGAGTTTTTCAGTCAGCTCCGGCATAACGCAAGCAGCATCACCCGATCTGTAGCGTTCAACATCAATGGGATTATAGAGTACTGCAATTTTTTCATGTGTCTTTTCATTTTTTATCTGATCTGTACAAGCGGCGGAAACACCGATTATTTTACGGACACTTTTCCATTTGGAGCAAATATTAAGAAGCTTTCCGGTCATACCGTCAAGGAAAACATGATGTATATGCCAAATGACCGGTTTTCTTTTCAGAGTTCCGCAAATAGCGCTCCAAGGGAGAGCAGCAGGACCGGGAGCATACAAAATATCCGGCTTATATTGGCGTATCGCTTTGAGAGAACGGCGTATACACCGAAGGGACATAGCGGCATAACGGAAGATCACCGACTTCCCTTTCACACCTGTAGGAAGCGACTGATCTCCTATGATTATATATGGTATTCCACGCTTATCAAGCTCCTCGGACATTCTTCCCTCTCCCGGGATAAGACAGCAAAAATCGTAGGTATCACGGAGAATATCCATAATGGTAAGTGTCATTTTCTGACCGCCGGACACCGTGGATAGAGTCTCCCAGACAAGGATTTTCTTTTTCATAAGAACGCCTTTCAATAATAATATTGCGGAGAACCCTTTTTTAGAAAAAGCGGTTCTCCACATCCTTCCCAAAAAGCTTTATATCAAACAGAAACAGGTGTTAATTTTATATAAAAGTTTTTGAAGGTTCCAAGGGAACTTTTTTGAAAAAGTTCCCTTGGTAAATAAAATTATCTTACTTAACGCTTCTCTTGGCTGCTGTAAGCGTATTCTCAAGAAGCATGGTGATAGTCATAGGACCGACTCCGCCGGGAACGGGGGTAATGAGCGATGCAACAGGCTCTGCGGTAGCAAAATCCACATCTCCCGTGAGCTTACCGTCTTCTCTGCGGTTCATTCCCACATCTATTACTACAGCACCGGGCTTTATCATGTCTCCCGTAATGAAATCAGCCTTACCGATAGCAACAACGAGAATATCAGCCCTGCGTGTGACCTCAGCAAGGTCTTTTGTTCTTGAATGACAGATAGTGACAGTGCCGTTCGCATGAAGCAGGAGCATAGCCTGAGGCTTACCTACGATATTACTGCGTCCTACAACAACGCACTCCTTACCTGAAACATCGACACCCTCGTGCTCAAGGAGCTTCATAACTCCGGCAGGTGTACAAGGAAGGAAATCGAAATCACCGAGCATGATGCGACCTGTATTTACGACATGGAAGGCATCAACATCCTTCTCGGGGGGAATAGCGGCAATAACAGCATCCTCATCAAGTCCCTTGGGGAGAGGAAGCTGTACAAGGATCCCGTGAACACGTGAATCATTCTTCAGCTCTTCGATCTTTCCGAGAAGCTCGGGCATTGTAGTATCACCGGACATCTCAATGACTTCGGAATAGAATCCCACATCCTCACAAGCCTTTTTCTTGTTTCTTACATAAACTTGAGATGCAGGATTATCCCCAACGATGATCACAGCAAGTCCGGGAGTAACACCGGTCTCAGCGGCAAACTCAGCCGCACGTTTTTTTATATCGGCACGCACCTCAGCGGCAATGCCTTTTCCGTCAATCAGTTTCGCCATCTTTATTCTCGCTTTCAGTTTCAGTTGTATTTTCCGTCATGTCTTCATTTGCTTCACTATCTTCATCATCCTTTGAAGATCCGGTATCTTCAACAGCTTCAACCTCGGAAGGCTCAGCTACAGAAGCAGGCACAAGCTTCATGATCTCAGGTGTCTTTTTCATGAAATAGAAGAAAAGTACAGTTCCAACAGCAAAAGCCGCAAGTCCAAGGATCTGAGATACACGAAGGGGACCAAGATAAAGGCTGTCTGTACGGAGTCCTTCTATAAAAGCTCTGCCAAGACCGTACCATGATACATAGAACAGGAAAACCTGTCCGTTATACTTCTTTTTCTTATAGAAAATTGCGATAAGCACAAATCCCACAAGATTCCAAAGAGATTCATAGAGGAAGGTAGGATGAACGTGGATCCAGTCGCCGTTGGCATTCATTAGGCCCATTCTCCAAGGAAGCGAAGTCTCACCCCCGAAAGCCTCTGCATTGAAGAAGTTTCCCCAACGTCCGAGGATCTGTCCGATCATGATAGCGGGTGCCGCAACATCCGCAAGCACGGGAAAACGGATATGCTTTTTCTTTGATATGAAGTAACCTACAAGAACGCCGACGATGATACCGCCGTATATGGCAAGTCCGCCATTTCTTATATTTATGATACCGAGTAATGTATCCTTTACGTTCTGCCAAAACGTACCTTCGGTCACAATATACTCGTCTATCTTAAAGATGACGTAGTATAGTCTTGCACCGATTATTCCGAAAAGTATACACCATATGGTAACATCGTAAATGTCATCACCTGTAATACCCTCGTACTTCGCCCTGTTCTTTGCATAAAGGAAGGCGAGAATCATACCGAAGGTTATTATTATAGCGTACCACTGTATTCCGAAACCGCCTATTTTTATTGCGGTAGGATCAACCTTGAAAGGGCTTATTCCAAGACCGGGGAAAGATATAGTATTCATATTTTACTCCCAATCACTATTTACGAGATCACTCATCTGCATTTTCCCAGTTATGGTAGATCTCGGAAACGTCATCGCAATCCTCAAGGTGCTCGATCATGAGGTTCATATTTTTGATATCGTCTTCATTCTCAAGAGTCACATAGGTTGAAGGGATTTTATCCTTTTCAGCAGATTCGATCTTATAGCCTGCACCCTCAAGAGCATCTCTTACAGCCTCAAGATCGGAAGGCTCGGTGTATATCTCAAACACCTCATCATCCGCAACGAAGTCCGCAGCACCTGCTTCAAGTGCCGCCTCCATAAGAGCATCCTCATCGGCACCGCTTTCACGAAGGATAATGATAACGCCCTTATCCTCAAAGAGATAGCCAACGCATCCGATCTGGCCGAGATTTCCGCCGTACTTATCAAAATAGTGACGTACGTCGGAAGCGGTACGGTTGCGGTTATCGGTGGCACACTCTACTATAACGGCAACGCCGGAGGGACCGTAGCCCTCGTAAACCACCTCTTCATAGGTAACGGCATCGGCACCGCTTGCCTTCTTGATGACACGGTCGATATTATCGTTAGGCACATTGTTTGCCTTAGCCTTTGCGATAAGCTCACGAAGCTTGGAGTTAGAGTTCGGATCGGGACCGCCTGCACGGATGGCGATCGCCATTTCTTTACCGATCTTGGTGAATACCTTAGCCTTCTGGGCATCGGTCTTTTCTTTCTTGTGTTTGATATTATTCCATTTGCTATGTCCGGACATTTGGATAGTCTCCATTCCGCCGCCAAAGCGGCATTTATAAATTAGAATCCGTATCCGACGGAAGCTTCTGAGAAGAAGCGACCAAGGATACACCTTGTGGCTTTGTGCGTGTCAGAAGCGTAGCGGATTGGCACGCAACACGAGCGTACAAAGCCCGATTGACAAAAAGCCATCGGCTTTTTATCAAAGAGTTATATCTTTTTGGGCGCTTTGATACAGATAAGTCCCAAAGCAGTCTTAAGCACATTTCCGCAGACCTTAGTAAGTCTCAGGCGGAAAGCCTTGACAGCCGCATCCTCTGCTGTATTGATGGGACAGTTATGATAGAAACGGTTAAACGCCGTTGCAAGCTCGATTATATATCTTGTGATAACGGAAGGCTCGGAATCATCCATTGCCTGGAGCACTCTCTCGGGGAATTTTGCAACCGCACGGAGGAGATCACCCTCCTCAGCCATCGTAATGTTACCGCCCGCAAGTGCTGTGTCCCCTGCTTTTTCAAGGATACTGCAGGTTCTGGCATAGGTATACTGTGCATAGGGACCTGTTGCACCTTCAAAACTGAGAGCATTATCCATAATAAAGTTGATATCCTTGATCCTTGAGTTATAGAGATAATGGAATACCACAGCACCCACACCGACTGCCTCAGCAACGGCATCTCTGTCCTCAAGCTCGGGATTCTTCTCTTCGATAACGGCATTTACCTTTTCGATCGCCTGTGCAAACAGATCTTTAAGAAGTACAACATTACCCGTTCTTGTAGCAAGCTTTGCACCGCCGATAGAGACAGTACCGTAAGGCACGTGAGAAAGCTCGCCGACCCAATCGTAGCCCATAAGCTCCATCACCTTGAACCACTGTGCAAAGTGGAGGCTCTGTCCCGCGGAGGTAACATAGATGCACTTATCGAAGTTAAAGGTATTCTTACGATATACTGCTGCGGCAATATCTCTCGTGGGATAAAGAGTAGAGCCATCCTTTTTAAGGATAAGACAAGGAGGCATACCGTATTCTTCAAGATCAACGATGGAAGCTCCGTCATCGATCTTCAGAAGTCCTTTATCACGGAGAAGCTGTACCTGGGCAGGCATCTTATCAGTATAGAAGCTCTCACCGAGGTAGTGGTCGAAGGTAATACCGAGCTGATCGTAGGTCACTTTATATTCCTTAAGACTTATATCAAGGAACCATTTCCAGAGCTCAATGTTCTCGGGATCATGCTCCTCCATCTTCTTGAACTCAGCTCTTGCTTCATCGTTGAGAGAGGGATCCTTCTCCGCCTCTTCATGGAACTTAACATAAAGCTCAACAAGGCCGTCGCATCCCTTTGCTTCAACCTCTTCCTTATTGCCCCAACGCTTGAAAGCAACGATCTGCTTACCGTTCTGTGTACCCCAGTCACCAAGGTGATTGATACCGATACAGTTGTATCCGCAGAACTCGTGAAGGAGCTTCAAAGAATGACCGATAACAGTAGTGCCGAGGTGTCCGATATGGAAAGGCTTTGAGGTGTTAGGCGACGAATAGTCAAGAACCACGGTCTTTCCCTCACCGAAATCGAATGAGCCGTATGACTCGCCCTTCTCTTCCGCCACTTCAAGCACTCCGGAAACAAGGTATTTGTCAGCAACCTTCAGGTTAATATATCCACCTGCAGACGTAGCCGTAAACAGATCATCATTGCCCGAAAGTCCCGAAACAATAGTTTCGGCGATCTTAGGAGGTGCGGCACGGAGCACCTTACTCAGCTTAAAGCAAGGAAGCGCAACATCGCCCATTTCAGCATCCGGAGGATACTCAAGCATATCAAATACCGCTTGCGCATCAAGTCCGGAATCGGGATATGCCGCCAACACCGCAGCAGAGATTATTTCGGAAACTTTATTTTTAAAATCAAGCATATTTATTGTTCCTGTATAAATTGTTTTTTCAAGGGGACTTTTTGAAAAAAGTCCCCTTGACCCCCAAAAACTTTATACTGCATCCAAACGAAGTATAATTTAAGCTTTTTGGAGTTCCAAGAACCTTTTTCTCGAAAAAGGTTCTTGGCGGAGTTTGAGGCAGAGCCTCAATTTATTACTCCTCGATCTTTATCTGCTCAGCCTTGATCTTTGCAAGATGCTCATTCTGTGCATCAAGAAGATTATGGATACGCTTAACGGGATTGAGAAGATCGCTGATAGTACCGTCACGGTGGAGAGTCTCCACGATATATGCGGTATACTTACACATATTGACCTCAGTGTACCACTCACGTGTAGCAAGATCGGGAATGCGGTAAATGAGGTTAGTAGTAAACACTTTATCAAAGAGGCCTTCAGCGTATGCCTTATCGAACACATCAAGTCCGTTACAGAACAGACCGAAGGTCTCAAAGAGGAACACTCTGTTAGCACCTCTCTCCTTAAGCTGCTTTGCAACGTCAAGGATTGACTCACCGGAGGAGATCATATCGTCAACTACGATAGCATCCTTACCGGAAAGATCACGCCCGAGGTATTCATGAGCCTCAATGGGGTTTTTACCGTCAATGATAACAGAATAGTTACGTCTCTTGTAGAACATACCGAGCTCGATTCCGAGGACGGATGCATAGTACATACAACGTGACATTGCACCTTCATCGGGAGCGATTATCATAAGATCATCGTGAGAAAGGGAGATATCGGGATAGGTATGAACAAGAGCCTTTATCATCTGATAAGTAGGACGAACATTATCAAAACCATGGAGAGGGATCGCATTCTGTACACGGGGATCATGTGCATCAAATGTGATGATGTTGGACACACCCATGTTTACAAGCTCCTGCAGAGCCATGGGGCAGTCAAGAGACTCTCTTGCGGTACGGCGGTGCTGTCTGCCCTCATAGAGCATGGGCATGATCACGTTGATGCGTCTCGCCTTACCTGCGATAGCATGGATAACTCTCTTGAGATCCTGGAAATGGTCATCGGGACTCATAGGCACTTCCATACCATGCATCTTGTATGTTACTCCGTGGTTGAAGCAATCGGATACGATAAATACGTCATGACCTCTCATTGATTCGTGAAGGAGAGCCTTCGCCTCACCGGAACCGAATCTGGGACAGTCCACCTTGGAGATATATGTTTTGTTGCGGTCACCGAGTCCTGCGGTGAGATATGCATCCACCTCAGCCACAAAATCCTCGCATCCGCGCATTCCGATAATGAGAAGCTCGCCGTTGGGGTTGTTCATATGTTTGACCTATCCTTTCTTGATTTAGCAATCTATTCGAGGCCCTGCCTCGAGCTCCGTTCAAGGACTTTTTGAAAAAAGTCCTTGAAAATCCCAAAAACTTTTTAGATGTAAACACACATTAGTCAGTTTAAAGCTTTTGGGGAGTCCAGAGGGACTTTTCACGAAAAGCCCCTTTGGAAATTACCTTTTCCTTATAAACAAGGAAAAGCCTGTCAGTTGGGCAGGCTTCCCTTCTATGATTATTTTGTAATGGTTACCTTGTTGATAACACCTGCAACATCGGGATCGATGCCGCGAACGATAGTCATCTTACAAGCGAGCATCTGGAAGAACATTACCTGCATGAACACAGAGGTAAACTCGCTTCCGGTGTAAGGCAGAACAACCTTGGTACATCCCTCGAATACAGCATCGGCATCATCGGTAAGAACAACGATGTCAGCCTCAACGCCGTGGAGCTTGCGGATGATCTCCTGACAGTCATCCTCAACCTTACCTGCGGGAGCAAGCACGAATACGAGGTCACCGGTGTGGATCTGTGCGATAGGGCCGTGATGGAAGTCAGAGATGGGGTAGCCCTTCATCTTGATCTTGTTGGTCTCAAGCATCTTCAGTGCACCCTCAAGAGCGATGGGGTAAGACATACCGCGTCCGAGGATGGTAGCACCGGGGATGTTCTGATACTTCTCTGCCAGCTTCTCGATCTCTGCAGGCATGGTATCAAGGAACTTCTGCGCATTCTCGGGAAGAGCCTTCAGCTCAGCCTTGAGCTTGTCACATCCGCACCACTTTGCTACGAGAGCAGCAAGGAGGTACATCTGGGAAGTAAAGGTCTTAGTTGCCGCAATAGAAACCTCAGGGCCTGCACCGCAGAAGAGTGAGTAGTCAGCTACATCGACGATGGGAGAATCCTCAACGTTTGTGATAGCAACGGTCATAGCACCGTCCTTCTTTGCGGACTTAAGCACCTCGATTACGTCCTCGGCCTTACCGGACTGAGATACACCGATAACAAGGTGACCGGAGAGATCTACGTGTGCACCGTACTTGGTGAATACGGAAGGAGTACCGAGGGTACAGGGAATTCCGCAGAAGATTCCGAAGAGGTACTGTGCATAGATACAAGCGTGGTCAGAGGTTCCGCGTGCTGCGAAGTAAATATTCTTAATTCCTGCCGCCTTAGCCGCATCAACGATCTTCTGTGCGGTCTCACAGTTCTTCTCGCAGATTCCTGCAAGGACGGAGGGCTGTTCTCTGATTTCTTTTTCGAGGTTGATCATTTTCTTATTTCCTTTCAAAAAACGGATTTCTCCGTATAATCTGTCATACATAATTATTATATAACAGACAAACGGAAAAATCAAGGTTTATTCTCATTATTTCTTTGCGAGGAGGGCACTTTTTGAAAAAAGTACCCTCCTCGCGCTCCTCCCTCAAAAACTTTCGGAGAAAAAGGATTTTTGAAGATGGAAATTTGCTGATTTTTGTTGAAATAGTATTTGATGTGTGTTACAATGTATTCTCAAAACAAAGGAGGTAGACACTATGTGTATGATATGCAACGTGATCGAAATGATCAAAAGCGGTACAAATCCGTATTTCGTTCGTGAGCTTGAGACAGGATATGTTGTAATCGGAAATTATCAGTATTTCCCGGGATATTCTTTGTTTCTCTGTAAAAAACACACCACAGAACTGTTTTATCTCGAAGAAGAATTCCGCAACAAGCATATGTCGGAAATGGCAATGGTCGCCGAAGCAGTTCATATTGCTTTCAATGCAGACAAAATGAACTACGAGCTTCTCGGAAATGGAGACTCCCACGTTCACTGGCATCTATACCCGCGAAGAAAAGGCGATATTGACGGCTACGACGTAAACGGAGCCGGTCCTGTATGGTGGGTTCCGTGGGGTATAATGACAGACAACAAGTATCTGGTAACAGGCGATAAACTGGAAGAAATGAAGGCGGTACTTTCGACAGCGCTTGATGAAGTAATAAAAAAACACAATTAAATTCGTAGGGCGGGGGCTTGTCTCCCGCCGATTTATAAATTCAAATCTTACGATCCGGCGGGAGCAAGTCCCCGCCCTACCACACCACAAAGGAGATTTATCCATGACAGAACGAGAGAAAATGACCGTCGAAATGGAATTCTTCACAAATGATCCCGAGCTTATGGCGGACAAAAAATCTGCCCGTGCCGTTTGCGAAGAATTCAACTGTTCAGAGGACGATCCGTCGGTACGCATCCCGATTTTGCAGAGACTTTTCGGCAAGACAGGCGAAAAGATCTTCATAAAGCCGCCTTTCCACTGTGACTACGGCTATCAGATATCCGTGGGTGAGAATTTCTTTGCCAATTTTGATTGCGTATTTCTTGATGCGGCGAAGATCACCTTCGGTGACAACTGCATGATCGGTCCCGGTACTCACATCTACGCAATCGGTCATCCCCTTGATCCCGACCTGCGGAATCAGTCGGTAGGTACCCCAAAGTCTGTGACCATCGGTAACAACGTATGGGTAGGCGGTCACTGTACCATCCTTCCCGGAGTGACCATCGGTGACAATGCCGTGATCGGTGCAGGCTCGGTCGTGACCAAGGATGTACCCGCAAATGCAGTAGTTGCAGGCAATCCCGCAAGATTTATAAAGAGGATAGACGAATGAAATACAGGATGATCGTGTCGGATATGGACGGCACCCTGCTCCGCT
>SVQM01000002.1 GCA_015065335.1 Oscillospiraceae bacterium
ATGATATTTTCGGAGAAGGGAGGCAAATAATGAAAAAGAGAGAAAAAAAGCCAAGAAAAAAGTGGGTAGGATCGCTTCTGCGGATGAGATTTTCAATAATCCTCTTGCTTGTGGTCCAGCTTGCTGTTATAATATATGTGTTGTTCAGTGGGAGCACTGTATCGGAGATCATAAGCTACACGCTCAGTATAATCAGCTTTTTCGTTTGTCTCTACATCGTCTCTAAAAGAGATAAGGGTGCATACAAGCTTACGTGGGTGTTTCTTATACTTTTGTTTCCGCTTTTCGGAGGACTGTTTTATCTGTTCTTTCGGTTTCAGTCACCCACGAGAAGGTTCTCAAAAAGAGTTAGTGCCGTTCAGGAAAAGGCAAGACCGTTTTTGTCCCTTGCGGGTTCCGGATATAACGAGGCGTGCAGTGTTGCAAAAGAGCATACCTCTCAAATAAAATATCTTGAGAATTATGCCGGATTCCCCATATATACTGACAGTGAAACAAAGTATCTCCCATCGGGAGAGAAAATGAACGAGGCTCTTCTTGAGGAGCTGAAGGCGGCAAAACGGTATATTTTTCTTGAGTATTTCATAGTAGAAGAAGGTGTCATGTGGGACAGTATTCTTGAGATACTTGAGGAAAAGGTTCAAAACGGAGTTAAGGTCAGACTTATCTACGATGATTTCGGTTGCTTTTTCAAGCTTCCGAAGAATTATGCCGAAAGTCTCCGTGCAAAGGGTATAGAATGTGTCGTTTTCAACAGATTCAGACCTGTTCTTACCGCAGTGCAGAATAACAGGGATCACAGAAAGATCTCCGTTATCGATGGAAAGGTTGCTTTTACCGGAGGCATAAATCTTGCGGATGAGTATATAAATGCCATTGAGAGATTCGGGCATTGGAAGGACAGTGCCGTAATGATACGGGGCAGGGCGGCATGGAGCTTTACCCTTATGTTTCTTCAGATGTGGGAGGTTTGCACCGGTATAGATGAGGATTACGGTAGCTATTATCCGTGGGAGGATAGACCATGCTCTGAGATGAGTGACGGATTTGTTCAGCCTTATGCTGACAGCCCTCTTGATGAGGAAAATACCGGTGAGCACGTTTATCTTCAGATGATAAACAGTGCAAAGGATTATCTGTACATCACAACACCTTATCTTGTGATAGACGACAGTATGATCTCAGCGCTTTGCCTTGCGGCAAAAAGCGGTGTTGATGTCAGGATAATAACTCCCGGAATAAGTGACAGCCGTTGGGTACACGCTACTACAAGATCATATTACGGTGCTCTTATCGGTGCAGGCGTGAAGATATACGAGTATACCCGAGGGTTTATGCATGCAAAAACATTTGTATCTGATGATACTACTGCAACGGTTGGTACCACAAATCTTGATTTCAGAAGTCTGTATCTTCACTTTGAGTGCGGAGTATGGATGTATGGCAGCGGTGCCGTTGCCGAAGTGAAAAATGATTTTGAGAAAACTGTGTCAGGGTGTCACAGGATCACCGCCGAGGAGTGCAGATGCGGACCTCTTCTGCGGCTTTTCAGAAATATTATGCGGTTGTTTGCACCGCTTATGTAATACGAACATAAAGGATAAATGAATATGAATTTTATCTACTGCAGCTTGATAGGCTATTTTATAGGTACTATAAGTCCTTCATATATCATAGCCAAAATAAAAGGAATGGATATAAAAAAGAAAGGCTCGGGAAATGCCGGCGCATCAAATGTTCTGATCCTTTTCGGAAAAATGCTCGGTGTTATTTGTGCCGTTCTTGATATTGCAAAGGCATATCTGTCGATACTTCTTGCGGAGCATCTTTTCCCGGATTTTATTCATGCTTTTGCGGTGACGGGCTGTGCCTGCATAATCGGTCATATTTTCCCATTCTACATGAAGTTCAAGGGTGGAAAGGGACTTGCGTGTCTCGGTGGTGTTATTCTTAAATTTGATGCAAAGATCTTCTTTATAATCCTTGGCGTAGAAATGCTTATCGCTCTTATTACTGATTATATCTGCTTTGTGCCCATTACGGCTTCAGTTGCATTTTCAATAATGTACGGTGTTATCACAAACAATTCTCTCGGCTCAACGATATTGTGGATATCAACTGTTGCGATACTTCTGAAGCATGTAGAGAATATCCACCGAATAAAGAAAGGCACGGAGGCACATCTGAGCTATCTGTGGAAGCCTGCGGCTGAGCTGGAAAGACTCAAGGAGAGTACCGGTGCCGCACCTACTGTATTTAATGATCATTTCAATCTCGATGATGATGAATAAAACAAAGCTGACCTTCGGTTTAACCGGAGGTCAGCTTTTAGTCTGTCGCAAAAGTCTGTCAGGATACAAATCTACTTCGACATATAATAAAATTCGTGGACTTAGTCGCTTCTGGTAAGAAGCGACTAAGTCCACTCCTATTGGCTTTGCGAGTGTCGCGGGCTTTGCCCGTCGGCATGAGGCGCGAGCAAGCAAAGCCCTCTGTCGGAAAAACCGTAGGTTTTTCGACAAACTCAAAAGCTGACCTTAGGTTTAACCGAAGGTCAGCTTTTATCTTATACTTTTTCGTGGCCCATGAGAAGCTCGGATATTACGTCAAGTACTTGATCGTGGCACCCGCCGCATCCTGTAGAGCAATGGGTTACTTTCTGTACATCTTCAAATGCTGCCAGTACGTCGGAGAAATTCTCCATATCTCTGAGAGCATCGGCAATGTCAAAATACGTAACCTTCTTACAGTTACAAATGGTGTAATTCTCTTTCATAGTCATTTACCGAAGAGATCATGCCTCGCTGAAGCTGTCCTTACCCGCTCCGCAAAGAGGGCATTCGAAATCGTCGGGAAGATCCTCAAACTTGGTACCGGGCTCGATTCCGTTATCGGGATCGCCTACAGCCTCATCATATTCCCATCCGCAAAGCTCACATACATACTTCATTTTTTATTCCTCCTAATGAGATAAATTTAATTAAATATCAGTTTTCCACAGTCCGTGAAGATTACAGTAAGCATAAACTGCTACAGGCTCTTCGTCACAAAGAGCAAATCTAACTTTTGGCTCGGAATCTGTCTTAAGACACTTTCTTTGGCCACCTCTGCAGGTTTGAAGATAAACCCACGTAATGTGATGTTCTTCGGTCATGGGGTGAGAGACTTCACCTATCGAAACATTTACAAACCCATCTTCAACAGTGACAACCGGAATGTGTTTTTCGGTGCTTGCTTCTACTGTTCCGGGTTCAAGAAGCTTCATCTTCTGACCGCAACACATCATGGGAACCCCTGCATCGTGGATGACACCAATGATGTTTCCGCAATGCTCACAAATGTAGAATCTGTTTTCACACATAATTTTAACCTCCGAATTTTGTGTGTTTGATTATTCAATCGGTTCAAAATCCGCATATCCGTGCTTGCACAGGGGACATACGATATCCTCGGGGAGAGTGTCACCCTCATATACCCATCCGCAGATCTTGCAAACGAATCCCTTCTTACCCTCAGTCTCAGGCTTCGGCTTAACGTTTTCCTGATAATAGGTATAGGTCATGGTGTTCTTGTCGGAGAGCACCTTTGCCTCGGTCACGGAGCAGATGAACATTCCGTGAGTATCGAGATCCACGTACTGCTCGACCTTCAGAGACATAAAGGAGTTGATATATCTGGGGAGCACCACAAGTCCGTTTGCTGAACGGAGAGGCTCACAATCGGCAAACTTATCAACGTTTCTTCCGCTGACAAAGCCGAACGCTTCAAATACCTTAAAG
Organism: Oscillospiraceae bacterium; assembly: GCA_015065335.1. Taxonomy (GTDB): domain Bacteria; phylum Bacillota; class Clostridia; order Oscillospirales; family CAG-272; genus UMGS1312. The sequence continues at coordinate 3,780 of SVQM01000002.1, forward strand.
GGAGCATCCTCGGTGAGACAGTTGATGTTCATCTTACCGGTCTGCTTTATTACGTGGTGAGAATAATTCTCTTTATTTATGGTGACAGCGATCCTGTTGGGAGTGTTTGTTACCTGAGTTACTGTGTTGACGATAAGTCCGTTATCCTTCTTGCCGTCATTTGATGTTATAACGTAAAGACCGTAGCCGATGTTGAACAGTGCGGTGAAATCGTTCTTCTCCGCAGAAGAATCCTGCATTGCAACATACTCTCTGGTCAGCTCCTCCACCATTGCATCGAGCTGAGCTGCACTTTCTTCATTCAGCGCTGACATGATCTTAACGGTGGTGTCGGTGAATGTGATGTTCTTCGATTTCTCAAACATTCCTCTCATTACCTTGGCTGCGAGAGGAGCCCAGCTTCCGTTTTCGATGAGAGCAACGGTCCTGTTCTGGTAGTTTCTCTCGGTGAGATGATTTATAAACTCACGCATGAAGGGGAAGATCTCTGCGTTATAGGTAGTGGTAGCAAGCACAAGCTTATTATAGCGGAATGCATCCTCCACAGCCTCAGCCATGTCGCATCTTGCAAGATCGTTTACCACGACCTTGGGACATCCGTTAGCCTTCAGCTTCTCAGCAAGCTGCATGACAGCCTTCTTTGTATTACCGTAAACGGAGGTGTATGCGATGACGATACCCTCCTCCTCGGGCTGATAGCTTGACCAGGTGTTATAAAGATTCAGGTAATATCCGAGATTCTCGGTGAGAATAGGACCGTGGAGAGGGCAGATCTTTTCGATCTCAAGACCTGCAGCCTTTTTCAGGAGCGCCTGAACCTGAGCACCGTACTTGCCGACGATACCGATGTAGTAACGTCTCGCCTCGCAAGCCCAGTCCTCCTCTACGTCAAGAGCACCGAATTTGCCGAATCCGTCAGCAGAGAACAGCACCTTATCGGTGGAATCATATGTGACGATGACCTCAGGCCAGTGCACCATGGGTGCGGTAACAAAGGTGAGAGTATGCTTACCGAGAGCAAGAGTGTCACCCTCGCCTACAACGACCTGCTTGTCGGCAAAATCCGTACCGAAGAAATTCTTCATCATTGCAAAAGCTTTTGCGGATGAAACGATCTTCGCTGTGGGATAAGTTTTTGAAAAATTAAAGATATTAGCGGAGTGATCCGGCTCCATATGCTGAACGATAAGATAATCGGGGGACTTGCCTCCGAGAGCATTCTGGAGATTGTCCAGCCACTCATGAGTAAAATTCTGATCGACGGTGTCCATAACGGCGATCTTCTCATCCATTATCACGTAGGAATTATATGCCATTCCGTTGGGGACGATGTACTGTCCCTCGAACAGATCGACCTTGTGATCGTTGACACCGATATATTTGATATCATTTGTTATGTTCACTTGTTTTGCACCTCTCTTGAACTATGAGTTGATTGTATCACATTTTTATTGAATTATCAACGGGAATTTGCAGATTTATTCAAGAATTTTTCCGGAGGTGGATATGGTCACCACCTGCCATGGAATGAATTTGCCGCTGTCCATGAGCGCACGCTTTACGGCATTCTCGATACCACCGCAGCAGGGGACCTCCATACGTACAACCTTTACGCTCTTTATGTTGTTGTTTTTGATTATCTGAGTCAGCTTTTCCGCATAATCGCCTTCGTCAAGCTTGGGACAACCGATAAGAGTTATGTGATTTTTGATAAAATCGTTGTGAAAGCTTCCGTAAGCGAATGCTGTGCAATCTGCGGCAATAAGCAGATTTGCATCGTCGAAGTAAGGAGCATTCACCGGTACCAGCTTGATCTGACAGGGCCACTGAGAGAGCTGACTTATAACGGTGGCAGATCTTACTTCAGGTGCGGCAGCTTCACGTTTGATCGTCTTTGAAAGAGTTCCGGGGCATCCGCAGGGAAGCTTTACACCGTGCTTCTTCATCTTTGCGGCACGAACTGCATCCTCATTATAAGCGGGAGCTTCACGCTCTTCAAAAGAGATGGCATCCGCAGGGCATGCAGGCAGGCAATCGCCGAGTCCGTCGCAGTAATCCTCTCGGGTGAGTACGGCTTTGCCAGCGAGCATCTCAATTGCACCTTCGTGGCAAGCGGCAGCACAAGCACCGCATCCGTTGCATTTTTCTTCGTCTATCTTGATTATTTTACGTATCATTTTAATTGCCTCCTTGCTTTTCTGAGGATATTATAGTATAATCACAAGAGAAAATATGTTGAATTTTCAACAAACGGAGAGAAAATGAAAAAATATTTTGAAATTCTGAAAAAGTGCCCGCTTTTTTACGGGATCGGTGAAGATGATCTTTTGCGAATGCTCACTTGCTTCGGAGCAAAGGTGGTCTCATTTGATAAAAAATTCACGATATTTGCAGAGGGAAAATCGGTGAAGCATATAGGCATAGTGCTTTCCGGATCGGTTCAGGTAGTACAGATGGATTACTACGGCAACAGAAGTATTTTGTCAGTCATAGGTGAGGGGGATATGTTTGCGGAGGCATTTGCTTGTGCCGAGGAGCAGTTCCTTCCCGTGTCGATCATTGCCGGTGAACCGTCGGAGGTCATGCTGATTGAGTGTTCCCATATTCTTCATACCTGTAAGAACAATTGCGGATTTCACGGACAGCTTATCTTTAATTTGATGAAGGAGCTTGCAAACAAAACGATAATGTTCCACAAAAAGCTTGACATAACATCAAAAAGATCCACCAGAGACAAGCTTATGACGTATCTTGTGACGGTGGCCAAGGAGGCGGGCACAAACAGCTTTGAGATCCCCTTTGACAGACAGGAACTTGCGGATTATCTCGGAGTGGACAGAAGCGGACTTTCGGCAGAGATCGGTAAGCTGAAAAATGAAGGGATCATCGAAAACAGAAAGAATCGATTTGTGATTTTGTGATACTACCTTCGTCATATTTGATAAATATGTAACGTAAATTTTGTAAATGTTGCAGTGTTGTTTTTATTGGAATAATATGGTAATATATAATTGGAACTAAAACTATATAAAAGGGAGTGAATCCGGTGGGAAGGTATGAATTGCAGTAAGGAAGATATATGCTGTTATGTAATTAAAAAAGGAGACCGGCTATGAAAAAACATTTTTTGATATTAGTATCTTTGTTTGTATTTATTGCTATGTTTACAGCTTGTGCTAATCCTTCGGACGAAACGGGTGAAAAGGTGATCCCCGGAGCTGCGGAAAGTATAAAAACAGATACGATCGTCACCACCGCTTTGTCTGAGTCTGAGGAAACACCGCAGACTACGGAGGAAAGCACGGTGCATACGACTGAAGCAGCAACAAGCACTCCCGATGATAACATCGAGCTGGCACTGAATATGGATCTTATCGAAGAATACGGAATGAGCTTCGGTGAACTTAAAGCAAAGCATGGGGAGTTGGTGGGCTATGTAATGGGACCCGGAGACGGTTATTACGTTCTTGAAAATGGTTACGGATATTATTGGTTTTACACAAATTTAAACTTAGATAATTTAGTCTCCCACCCGGAAGGTGGATTCGAATATCTTCCCATTGAAGACGGTAAAATATGCCGTGGTGTTATGAATGTCTCTCCTGATTCACTGTTTAATAAGCCCTTTGAGACGCTGACTATTGAAGAAATAAAAAGCATCGAAAACTTGACTTATTTAAGAGGAGGCGGTCCAGGAGAACTCGAACCGTTCGGGTACTGGTCAGTTTTTACTTATGATGGGTGGAATAATGACCGAGTAGAGATTTCAATATCTCATAAAGATCCGGATAAGATAGACAGTTCATCTGAGGTGAAGATTTCTATTCATCCGTTGAGACTTGAGGAAAACGGAATATTCAGCGATACCGATGTGAAATAAATGTAGATAACGATATAGCGGCAAACATACAACAGAAAGGAGTTCAATTATGAAGAGTAGTTCGATCAATAAAGTAATCGTATCAGTTATAACCTTTGTTCTGATTATCAACTCATTCGGAATTGAAGTATATTCGAACGCTGATAAGCTTTCCGAAACACAAAGCTCTATTCGAGAATCAACATCAGTGCATAAGAATCCAACAGATAACTCCTGTCCGCATAGTTTAACATATAATTTTGACGACCAAAACATGACTGTTCCGATATACAAAGGGAATACCGTTGATTTTATGATTAATGATATTTTATCTTCGTCTGGAGACTTAGCAAGAGTATTTTATGGCGATAACGAAGTATTCGAAGGCGAGTTTAAAGACGGGATGATTGTGAAAATTTATCACGGAGATACTCTATACGGTGAATATAATGTTGGAAATCTCCTTGAACCGTATCCGACACTCCCAAATAACGCAAATCCCTTGTCAAGAACAATTATCAACAGCAGCGCCTATGGATTTATATTGCCGATAGATAATATGAATCTTACTTCAAATATTAGTCGAGGATTAGGTAGCGCCTATGGAGGCACACAAACCGAAAACAAACGTAACCCCGGGACTTATTCCTCAAGAATTACGGTCTCTGATATTACAGGTGATTGGCGTGATGATATAGTTGTTATTTGGAGAAATACATCCGGCATGGAAAACATAATTGTATGCCATCATAGAGTCGAACTCAGAGTGCCCTGGCCGGTTATTTTCGGCTAAAATTACGCTTTGTCGTTTGACATACATCAGTATGCCTGCACTCCAAAACGAAATTTTATCTCGAAACTACCTCGACCGGGGAAGTTTGAAATAGTAATTTTTGTTCTGAGCGAGGGATGCGAACGATGGTATATTAGTATATTTCAAGTGAGCAGACCGAAGCTCAGGGCGAAAAGGACATTTCAAACCACTCTGAGTTCGACTCTATGATGGCATACAAGGGCCTTTCAAATAAGCAGTTCAGTACCGGAGTTAAGACTGCAACCGGTCAGGATTATTACCTTACACCTTAATCAACATCAAACAAGCATTGTACCAATAAAAAAGCGCACCCTCGGGTGCGCTTTCCTTTTACCTTATTATCAGTTCCACCACAGAGCGTAGGTGTGGAGATCCTGAGTGTGTGAGAAGTCGATGCGGTTGAACTCTCTGTTCTCAAATACGTCAAGCTCACGCATGATAGTGTACTGTTCGCGGTTGTTCTCAACAACGAGACGCTGGATCATCTCATCCATCTCGGGAGATGCACCGTCACGTGCACTCTTCAGTACGAAGTTGTAGTAGTTGTGGAGAGAGATCCTTGTGCGACGAACGTTGGTGTATGCAAACTTGTTGCCTGCACCCCAAGTATCAGCCTCTGCCTTATCGAAGAGCTCAGATGCCTTGTCGTAGAATGCGAAGCATCCTGCAAGCTTATCCTTGTAGCCCTTCATGGAGATCTTGTCTGCACTGCTGTCAAAGTAGATGGTCATGTGAGCATCCTGAGAATTGTCATGCATCAGGTTGATGAACTCAAGGATGTACTTGCCTGCCTCACCGTAGTAGTTCTCGCAGAACTCCTGCATATGGAGACGGTACTCGGACTCACCCATGTAAGGATTCCACTGAAGCTTTGCAAGGAGGTATGCACGAAGCTCACCAAGCTCACCGTTACCCTTCTGCTGAGTGATGTTACCCTGAGAGAACATACCTACAACGCCGTTCTCGGCAAAATATCTCATGTTGGGACGGAGTGCCTCAAAGTTGGGGAACAGAGTGGACATGTTTGCGAAGTTGGTGGTGTAGTCCCAGATGTAGAGGCGGTTGGAGATAGCATTCCACTGCTTCAGATTCTCGGGGAAGGAATCGAACTCCTCGTCGTGACCGTAGCACATATCCTCAAGAGGATGACGGAAGCAGCACTCGATGTTGCAGAGACGCACGATCATATCCTTATGAGGCTTTGTCACTGCCGGGGGCTTTCTGGTGTAACGGTATGCAAGAGTATCAACGGTGCAGTCCGGGAACTCATCCTTGATATCCTCTTGGATGCGGTTTACGAAGCGGAGGAGAGTACCCATATGGCTCTTTTCTTCCTCGTAGACCTTGCGGCACTTCTCGCAGGAGCACTCGCCGTTGAGACCGTCTACCTGAGATACGGAGATGATCTTCTGATCGGGATGAGCGCGGAGGTCAGCCTTAACGTTCTTAAGAGTGGTCTGGTAAATATCCTCGTCGCAGAGACAAGGCATATCCCAGTGATTGAAGGTCTCAGCGAGAACGGGGATAGTATGGCAGAAGGAGCCGTTGTAATGGATGGCACCGCCGACCTTGTCGGTGATCTCGTGACCCATGCCGCCGTTGTTCTTCAGCTTTGCACAGATCATCTCATCGTCCATGGTACCCCAGTAAACATTACGGTACTCGAATACGGGGACCTGAGTGTCATCAATGTTGGAATCTATGTAGAGAGCACGCTCAACTGTGGGGATCTTCTCACAGTCAACGGTGAAGAAACGGCAACCGCAGTAAGTCTCAAGGAAGGTGTAAACTGCGTACAGAGCACCTCTTACCTCAGAGCCGAGAAGCAGGAGCCTCTCCTTGTCGGTCTTGATGGTAAATCCGTCTGTACCGAGCTTCTTTTGTGCCTTGCAGCCGGGACGGTCCGCAAAGCCTACAACGATCTCGTGATCTGCCTTGGGAGTGTCATCTGTTACGATGGGGAACTCAGCACCTGTGATCATATTCAGATACTTTGCAAGCTCTTCGACAGCAGTCTGCTCGGACAGGCTGTGATCCTTACGGTATACTATCACATATTTTGTTTGTTTGTCATCAGCTAAGTAAAGCATTTGGAATTCCTCCGTGAATTGCTGCAATGCAGCATAGTTATATTTAGTTTACAATACCTGTGCGGAATTGTCAATGAGTTTTGTGAAATTTACCATTGCCATTCTGAGATTCAAATTTGTTATAACAGCCGAAAGTGCCACTGCACTGAGGTGTCACGGTCGTGGGATGTGCGTTATGTTAAGACCAAACTTAGCCGAAATCCGCCTGTCGGGGCTACCCGACGCCGAAATCCGCCTGTCGGGGCTACCCGACGCCGATATCAGCCATAACTCACAGCTCAGCTATAAATCCCTCAAGCTCAGAATTCTTGTCACAGAGATGGACGGATACACCGAAGTCTTTGTTATCCTTGTCGACGCCGAGAACACGGACTGTAATATCCTTGTCTGCCATTTCGGGGGTAACGTCGAAATAGAAGGTGTGATTCTTTGTCATTTCATGAGCAAAATGTACCCAACACTCCCAGATGTTTGACTGGAATGAAGGTGCTCTCTCGGGACAGCCGATAAACTTTCCGTCGCACTCAAGTACGACATATGCACCCTCGGAGCCATGCTCACCCTCAAGTCCCACAGCAAGGTAGCATCCGTCACGGAAATCGTCACGAGATACCTTTACGGACAGCTCTTTTGCAAAATGAACGTCCTTTTTGTAGGGAAGGAGATTGTTCGCACGGGGAGAATCAAGTGATATTTCCTGTCCGTTCTTTATGAGAGCGATCTTGAAGATGCGGTCAAGAGGATTCGGCATACGGAAATAGCGGATGCCACCCTTTACGGGGTAGTATACGGCACGGCGGCGTCCGTCGACCTGTATGATGTTATGTACGTCATGAACGAGTACATCCTGAGTTGTATTTCTGAGATTCTTCACCTCGTCGAGGTAAGAATCATTCCAGCCTGCAAGATCGAGGGAGTAGTCACACTTTGCGGGGATCTGTTGAGGATCGAGGCGGAAGGGAGGGATCCCCCATGTGATCCATGCGGGGACTTTATAGGGACGGATGAGAGTTTCGTCAAGATCGAAGAATTCGATCATAACATAGTCCGCATCATATTCAGCGCCGAAATCAACACGGAGGCATCCGCCGTCAAGACGCATCTGACCGCCGAAGAAGGTCTTTGAGAGCCCGTCAAAGAAGGTGTCGTCATTTCCGTCAAAGGCAAATCTTGCTTCACATCCGCGGAGCTTGTAGGTATCCTGTGAGAAGAAAGCATCACGTGCAGCATTGACCTCGGGGATATCGCTCTTGCCGGAACGCTTTACGGACTGAGCTTCAAGAGAATCGTGATCCTGAGCAAAGAATGTGACTTCAAGCTGATGCTCCACGTCTGCGGGGACATCTGCGAAGGAGTCCTTCTTTATCTCACCCAGAAGGATGGGGGCACGGAGAGTGTTGTCAAATTCGGGAATATCCATATCGAGAGCAGTACCGTCGGTGAATTCCACCTTGCCGTCAGCGGATACGATCTTTATAAGATCGGGATGACCGTTCTCGTCTTCATGGATGACCTCGTATTCACACCCCTTCAGCATTACATCGGCAATACGTGAGTCACATACCTCAATGAGCGCCGCACGGAAAGGCTCTACGGGCACTTCAATGATATCGCCGTAGTCGAACTCACCTACGTATTTCTCAAAGGGATGGTGAAGGATGACCGTTACCTTCTCACAAGGAGCAAGACCGATCTCCATGTCAAGGTGCATATGTACCGCACCCTCATTCCATGAGGTGTTACCTGCGGTGATGAAGCGTCTTTCGTGAGATCCTCGTACAACGGTGCCTGCGGGGTAGTAATCACCCTTGGGCATGAGCATACCGTTTACAAGAATGTCACGGTATCTGCGATGGAGATTGTAGATGCGTGCAAGATGAGCATGCTCGTCGTCACGCATGAACCAAGGATTACCGTATATCTCGGGAGCGAGGATCAGGCAACGGCCGAACGCCTGAACGATAAGCTCGTCCTCAAAATAATCGATGTAGGAGGAGATGCACACGCCGTGATCCTCTGCAAGTCTGCGAAGATCGGGAGTATTTCCGCGGGAAGCGAAATATCCTCGGTGGTGAGGTGCGGTCATATTGTTTCCGATGTGCACATCGGTGTATGTCTCATCTGCTCCCTGCACATATTCGCCGCCCCAAAGGAAGGTGGTGGAATACTTCATTCCTTCCTCACCGAAATACTGACGGTGGTTGAGAGTGATGAGGTCGGGGCAGTATTCACGGCACTTCTTCATGGTCTCAACGAACACCTCACGGTCCTTCTCGTAAAGGGGACCGCAAACCCCGTCAAACTTGAACTGTGCGAAGTTGTAGTCACGGCAAAGTGACACTACCTGCTCCTGACGAGCAGCAGCCTCTTCGGGAGTATTGCCGTATCCGCCGGGACCCATCCATACGCCCATGCGGCAGCCGAATTTTGCGGCAGCATCTGCGATGGTGCGGTATCCGTTCGGATACTGAGCCTTTATTTTGGGAGAATCCATAAATTGGAATGTCTCAAGAGAACCATCGAGGTTTCCCGCATCCCAAGCGTATATCTCAAGTTGCATACCGTACTTTTTGTACATATATTCAAAATACGCAAGATTCGCAAGAGTCTGTGCCTCTGTAGAACCCTCATTGGTGCTGTTTATCCATGAGAAATACTGGGCTCTTGATGGGGTACGCTCATCTGCGCCTGCGGTGAGCTTGTTTTTTTCACTGAATTTCATTTTGTCCATCCTTTCGGAGAATGTTTTTGTTTAATTGTACCATACATTGAAAAGAATGTCTATAATTACTCAATTATTTTTGAATACTTATTGCAATATAAATGAATAAGTGTTAAAATGAGACAATGAGATCCGAAAGGAGTTATGACTTATGAGAAAAATCCTATCACTGATAGTGGCGGCGGTAATGATCCTCGGAGCATTTGCGGCCTGCAGTACTCAGGACGAAAAGAGATCCACAACATCATCCGGTGCAAAGAAATATCTTGCGGAGCGTCTCGGTGATGCGGCAGACGGTATCGTTCTCGGCACTGAAGCAGAGGCAGAAGTGTACGGCATCGATATGTCTGATTTCCGTGCCGAGGGTTATGTTATAAAAAACGTAGGCGGTGATACAGTTATCTTCGGTAAGACTGAGGACGGACTTGACCGTGGTGTACGTTACTATGTAAATCATCTTGCGGATGCGGAAAACGTAAATCATACCTCGGGTGAGGGCTATCGTGTAAAAAGTATAGAGATAGCGGGCCGAGATATCTCCGAGTATTCAATATATCTCTTTGAGGGTGCGGACGAGTGTCACACCTTTGCCGCAAATGAGCTTCAGAAGTACATCGAGCTTGCTTGCGGTGTGCATCTTGATATAGTGCGTACTCCTGTAGAGCATATGATCGCATACGAGCAGGTAATGCCCGAGGACGAGAGATTTGAAGTTCTCGGAGACGATGGTTTTACCATTTCCGTAAAGGACAATGGTGATCTTTATATTTCCGGCGGACGCTGGAGAGGATGTATGTATGGTACATACGAATTTCTTGAAAAGTACATCGGATGGCGATTCATAGTGAATTATCAGGCGATGAAGGACACTATCACCGACGATGATTACTACCTCTACGAGGCAGAGCTCATTGAGCTTCCCGCAGGGCTTGAGGATACACAGGTGCCCTCATTTGCATACCGTCAGGGAAGATACCAGGGATATGCTTACAGTAACATTGCAATAAAGCAGAAGGAGAACGATGTTATCCGAGGTTCTGCTGCTTACAATGGTTATGGTTATGGACGGGGTGCAAACCACGGACTTCTCGGTGGCCCCATCAAGCATGGGTACATTGATCTCAGCATGGTAGATCAGTTAGTTATCAGTGGAGTCAAACAGCCCTGCTTTACGGATGATGTCATTATTGATACAGCAGAGCAATATTATATCGATCAGATCGAGGCGAAGCTTGACAAGGGGCAGCAGATCGGCCGAGAGATCGTTGAGGTGGACATTGCACAGAACGATACTCCCGCCTTCTGCACCTGCGATACTTGTATGGAGTATGTGATGCTTGACGGTTCCGATACGGGCCCCATGCTCTACTTTGCCAATACTCTTGCAGAGAGACTTGGTGAGAGATATCCCGGTATTTATGTGAACATACTCGTTTATATGGGTACCACTAAGCCTCCAAAGGTGACAAAGCCTCTTGAGAATGTAAGCTGTTCCTACTGCTTCTACTGTGATACAAATAAAAATTATTGCTCAAATCACAGCCTTAACGGTGATGACTGTACTGTTTCCGAGTCTGCGGGACTTCCCATTAACAACGCACTTTACGCAGCGGAATTTGAAGCCTGGTGCGAGATCGCAAACCGAATGACTGTGTGGATATACCCCGGCAACTGGTACTATAACCAGATCCCCACTACCGGACTTGACACTCTCCTTGATGATTTCAGATACTTCAAAGAATATAAAATTCACGGAGTATATCCCTGTATGATCTCTCCCTCCTCTTGGGATACACAGGACTACCTCATTACGTATCTTCTCTCCGAGCTTGCGTGGAATGCGGATATGACCGACGAGGAATATGCGGCACTCATCGAGGAGTATATGACCATCTTCTTCGGAGAGGGTACGCCATATCTTCTGGAATATCTCGACTGGCTTGAGACTACGGAGAAGGATACCTGCTTTACTACACAGGGACACAGCTATCCTCAGGAGAGACAGGACTTCATCAAGGTGAAGAATGACTATGGTTACTGTATCGAACTGTTTGAGAATGCTAAGGCTCTCGCAGGCTCTGCGCTGCAGGAAAAGGGAATCGAGCTGTTCGAGCTCCCCATGCGCTTTGCAGGACTTGTGGCAAGCTATGAGGACCATTATGTGAACGGTAATGCCGAAGAAAAGGCACTCTATATCGAGAGATATGAGGAGTTCAAGGCTCTTGCCATTCCGAACAATTTCGCACTTCACGGACGTGTGCTTGCCGAGGAGGAGTATGACGTATCACTTCACCCCGGAACGGGACACCACCCCGCCAACGGTACCAAGGAAGAATGGTGGACGAAGTAAGGAAGTAAGAAAGAGACAACTCCCACAGACCAAAAAGGTTTGTGGGAGTTGTTTGTTTAAGATCAGTAATTTGTTACAGGCGAAAGAGCCATTGCTCTGAGCCGCCACGTTCGACGGTGCAGATCATCTTTGGTATTACTCCACCGAAACCTGCCTGTCCGTGCTACGGACTGCCGAAGTTTGCCCGTCGGGGCTACCGATATGTGTGTATGGATTTCAGTATTACAGGCGAAAGAGCCATTGCTCTGAGCCGTCACGTTCGACGGTGCAGATCATCTTTGGTATTACTCCACCGAAGTATGCCCGTCGGGGCGTCCCGACCAGATGTGTATGGATTTCAGTATTACAGGCGAAAGAGCCATTGCTCTGAGCCGTCATGTTCGACAGTGCAGATCATCTTTGGTATTACTCCACCGAAGCATGCCTGTCGGGGCGTCCCGACTACCACTGTAGTGGGTATGTTGAGAAATCGGGTACCTCGGAGAAATCGATCCTGTGGAATTCTCTGTTTTCCTTTACGTCATATTCACGCATGAGAATGAAGTGTTCACGGTTGTTTTCCACGATAGCACGCTCGATCATCAGCTTGTCTTCTTCATTTTCAAAACGTTCCTTTGCGGATTTGAGTACGAAATTGTAATAGTTGTGGAGAGAGATCCTTGTACGACGAACATTGGTGTATGCAAATTTGTTTCCTGTACCCCATGTCTCCGCTTCAGCTCTGTCAAAGAGCTCCGATGCTTTATCATAGAATGCAAAGCATCCTGCAAGATGATCCTTGTACCCCTTCATGGAGATGAGGTTTGCGGAGTTGTCGAAATACATATTCATGTGACTGTCCTCGGAGCAGTCGTGGATCATGTCAACGTACTTCAGGATGTACTTGCCACCCTCTCCGTAATATGCTTCACAGAATTCCTGCATATGGAGGCGGTACTCCGCTTCACCCATGTAAGGATTCCACTGGAGCTTTGCAAGAAGATATGCACGAAGCTCGCCGAGCTCACCGTTGAGATCACTGGAATTACCCTGAGAGAATACACCGACAACATTGTTGTCCGCATAGAGCCTCATGTTCGCACGAAGTGCCATGAGATTCGGAAAAATAGTGGACATATTGGTGAAATTGGTAGTGTAGTCCCAGATGTACAGCCTTTTGCATATCTTGCTCCATTTGCGGAGATTTTCGGGGAATGATCCGAATGCGGGATCTACCTCATGACATACATTTTCTATGGGGTGTCTAAAGCAGCTTTCCACATTACAAAGTCTTACGATCATGCCATCATGAGGCTTTGTCTTCTCCGGCGGCTTTCTCGTATACTGATAAGCAAGAGTGTCAAGCACTACGTCGGGAAATTCATCCTTGATATCTTCCTTGATACGGTTGATGAAACGGATGAGAGTGCCGATGTGACTGTCTTCTTCCTCAAATACCGCACGGCACTTTTCGCAGGAGCATTCACCGTTGTTACCGTCCACCTGTGAGATGGAGATGATCTTCTTGTCAGGCTCCGCACGGAGCTTCTCACGGACATTCTTGAGGGTAGTCTGATAAATATCCTCATCCATAAGACAAGGCATATCCCAGATGTTACCCGTCTCCGCAAGCTCCGGGATGGTGTGACAGAATCCACCGTTGTAGTGTATGGCACCGCCGATCTTATCAGTGATGGGGTGGCCCATACCACCGTTGTTTTTTAGCTTTGCACAGATCATCTCATCGTTCATGAGAGAGTACCAGTACACATTTCGGTATTCAAATACCGGTATCTCTGTGAGATCGATGGATGAATCAATATAAAGAGTATTTTCAACTGTGGGAACTCTCTCACAATCCTTTGTGAAAAAGCGACATCCGCAGTATTTCTCAAGGAAGGTGTACACTCCGTAAAGTGCACCTCGAACGGCAGAACCGAGGATCAGAATGCGTTTTTCAGACACCCTTATTGTGTAACCGTCATCGCCAAGCTCCTTGTTTTCCTTGCATCCGATACGGTCACAAAAACCTACAACGATCTCATGCTCTGCAGCTTCGGTATCATCTGTTACGACGGGAAATTCTGCTCCCGTGATCATACCGAGATATTTTGCAAGCTCAAGAGCGGCGGTCTCTTCCGACTCGCTGTGATCTTGTTTGTATACAATAACGTATTTTGTGTCTTTTTTATTCGATAAATAAAGCACTACGGGTACCTCCGCGGATCATAAGTGTTACGGTAAGTTTATAGTATGAAAACGAAAATGTCAATAACTTTTTCAAATTTCATCATGATTATTCGGAGACGATTTCGATAAAGATCAAAATTATCCAATTAAATTCAAACCAAGCGGTGAAACGTATACATCGAGTGAATATTTATCAAATAAAATGTATATATATTCAAAAGAATAATACCGGAAATAAGCAGGTAATAAAAAGGCATATCAGAAAACTACATAATAAGATGTTGAACAATAAGGTGTTTTCTAAAATCCGATCAAAAACAGTTTTGTGAAAAAAGCTATAAAATACAGTTTTTTTATTCAAAAAATTTATTACAAAATTGTTTCAAACACATTGACATAAATGTCGCATAATGGTATAATATGATGAATAATGAAATAATGTGGATAAGTGTATCTGCGCCCATATTACGGCTATAACGGTAAAAATGACCGTAATGTGCATTTTATCCCATAAAATGTGTCGTTCGTCATAAATTTCGACAAAAGCGGAGCTTATGTGGTATGATATAGGCACCGATGAAACAAGTTTAATTTCTCTTTTCCGCCAAGAAGCATCAGCTTGTCGGGAGAGAGATTAAAAAATAATTTATTTTTTACTTCAAGGAGAAAAGCTATGAAAAAGACAACCAAAAGACTTGCTCTTGCTATGGTAGTTCTTACTCTGCTCCAGGTAATGTTTGCGATCCCTTCATTCGCAAAGGCAGCTGACGGCGCAGCAGATGGCGTAGTAGAGGCAAGAGAAGCAGTAGTTCAGATCTATCTGACCTACACCGACGAAAAAGATGTTGAGTGGTACCTCAAGGCTGAGACCGGCTTCTTCATCAACTCCAATTACATCCTCACCTGTGATCATGGTGTAAACCTCACCGGTGCAGAGGTTGCTGACCTTGCAGAGCTTTACGGAGATCTGTACGAGGATGAGAGTGCAGCAGAGTACTTCCTCAAGAACTACAAGAACAGACTCGGTTACAAGATCATGCTTGACAGAGACGTTCATGTATATGCTACTCCCACAGAGGCAAAGAGTGCGGCGTATGATTTCGCAGTACTTAAGGTAAACACCTCTCTTAACGGTATCGTTCCCCTTGCACTCGGTAATGATGATATGGTTGATGTTGACTCCGATATCACCTGTCTCGGATTCCCCTCTGTTACAACTAACTGGACAGTAGGTAACGAGTTTAAGGCAAGCGATGTAACTCTTACAGATGGTAAGATCGGTAAGTACGAGACCATCGACGGTACTGACTACTTCATGCATTCCGCTCTTATCGGTGAGGGAAGCTCCGGTGGTCCTACTCTTCTTGACGATGCTACTGTTGTAGGTATGGTAGGTGCTGTTGCTGTTGCTGACGGCCGTTATGCTTACTCCCTCCTCGTTGACGAGATGAAGGGCGTTCTTGATAAGTTCGGCATCGAGTACATCAAGAGAGACGGTGGAGTAGTTACTCCCGGTGATGACGTTTGTGATCACGAGTGGGGTTCTGCTGTAATGAACAACTGCGTTCCCACTTACACCTGTTCCAAGTGTAATGAGACCAAGACTGATGCGGCTCAGCACACTTATGGTGAGTGGACCGTTATCAAGGAAGCTACTGCAGAGGCTGCAGGTGAGAAGGCTCAGATGTGTACCGTTTGCGGCGACAAGAAGACTGAGATCATTCCCGCTACCGGTGTAACCACTACTGCTAACGCAGATAAGAAGGATGATGATAAGGGCGGTCTCGATATGATGACCATTATCCTCATCGCTGCAGGCGCAGTTGTACTTATCGTAATCGTAATTATCATCGTAGTTCTCGCAGGCGGCAAGAAGAAGGCTGCTCCCGCACCTGCTCCCGCTCAGAGACCTATGGCTCCTCCCGCACCTATGGCTCCTCAGCCTATGGCAGCTCCTATGGCTCCCCGTCCCATGGCTCCTCCTATGAATGAGGGTGCAGGTGAGACTACCGTTCTCAACGACGGTGCAGGTGAGACTACCGTTCTCGGCGGCGGTGCTGCTTGCGGTTCCCTTATCAGAACCAAGACCGGTGAGCGTATCTCAATCGTTGCTCCCGAGTTCGTGATCGGTAAGGAGAAGAGACGTGTTAACTACTGCATCTCCGATAATAACTCTATCAGCCGTGCACACGCTAAGATCATCGTAAGAGGTGGTTCTTGCTACGTTGTTGATATGAACTCTACTAACTTCACTTTCGTTAACGGAACTAAGCTTGCAAGCGGTCAGGAGCAGCTCCTGAACGACGGCGACAAGATCAAGCTCTCCGACGAGGAATTCGAGTTCAAGGCGTAAGCTTTACGCAAAAGGATTTAGCAGTTTATAATTGTTAGGTGAAACTATGAACTTCTTAAAAGCAGCACACACGGATATTGGAATAAAGAAAAAAACAAATCAGGATTCTGTGTTGATACAAGAAGCTTCAACAGACTACGGCCAGGTAATGCTGGCTGTAGTCTGTGACGGAATGGGCGGCCTTGCCAAAGGTGAGGTCGCCAGTTCCACTGTTATCAACGCAGTGTCAGAATGGTACAAAACTGAGTTTGCGGACATTCTTTATGAGGGTATGGATCCGAATTCTCTGCGCATCAGCCTTGAGAATTTCATCTACCGCATGAACGAGAAGATCCAGAACTACAGTAAGGCAAACCGCTGTTCAATGGGTACGACATTTGTTGCGTTGTTTGTTGTAGGTGATAAGTACTACGTTATGAATGTCGGTGATTCCAGAGTCTATCGTATCCGAGATTCCTTTGAGCAGATAACAAAGGATCAGACATATGTTCAGCGTGAGATGGATATGGGACGTATGACTCCCGAACAGGCAAAGACAGATCCTCAGAGAAACGTTCTTCTCCAGTGTATCGGTGCCAGCAATCATATTGCTCCCGATTTCTATACCGGAGATGTTATGCCCAACGAGTGCTTCCTTCTGTGCTCTGACGGATTTAGACACCTCATTACTCCCGAGGAATTCTATGAGTACCTGAATCCTTACGTAGCGACCGATGAGGCAAAAATGAAGCAGGCGCTTGAGTATTTTGTGGATCTCAATAAGTATCGTCACGAGGACGATAATATTTCAGCGGCTTTGATCAGGACATATTAAACTGTCATTGCCGAGCTTTCAAACGTGATTGTCACGAGAGTGAAAAAAGAGCTTTTGAGGGCTCGGCAGTGACTGTTTCCGTAATTTTACGGTCATTAAATTGTGAGCAGGAGAAATTGCAGATGCTTGAAATAGGATCAGTAATCGATGGAAAATATAAAATACTGAATAAGATCGGCCAGGGTGGTATGAGCGTCGTTTATCTGGCGATGAACGAGAGAGCCAATAAACAGTGGGCGATCAAAGAGGTCAGAAAAGACGGAGTTACTAACTTTGAGGTCGTAAAACAGGGACTTGTTGCAGAGGTCGATATGCTGAAAAAGCTGAATCACCCGCATCTTCCCAGTATTATCGACGTAATCGACGGTGACGATTCCTTCCTTATTGTAATGGACTATATCGAAGGTGTATCCCTTAATAAGAAATTGAGGGAGCTCGGTGCGATCCCGCAGGAGAATGTTATCGAATGGGGTAAGCAGCTCTGTGATGTACTTGGATATCTCCATTCAAGAACTGCTCCAATCATCTATCGTGATATGAAGCCGGCAAACGTAATGCTGAGACCTGACGGAGATGTAATGCTCATCGACTTCGGAACTGCACGTGAGTTTAAGTCGAACAGTGTTGCAGATACTACCTGTCTCGGTACTCAGGGATATGCAGCCCCCGAGCAGTTCGGAGGTCAGGGACAGACTGACGCCAGAACAGATATCTACTGTCTCGGTGCAACTCTTTATCATCTTGTTACCGGTCATAATCCTTGTGAGTATCCTTATGAGATGTATCCCATAAGACAGTGGAATCCTGCTCTTTCATCCGGACTTGAGCAGATCATTCAGAAATGTACTCAGAAAAATCCCAACGACAGATATCAGTCCTGTGCCGAGCTTATGTACGCTCTCGATCACTATCAGGATTTCGATATTGAGAGTCGCAAGAAGATGAATGTCAAGTGGCGTTCCTTCGTCGCAGCGAGTCTTGCATCAATTGTGATGTTTGGTGGTGCCGTGGGATTTAAGATCAAGGCAAACAGCGATTCTGAGAGAGCATTTAACAATAATATCACTCATACCGAAACAATAGAGGATTTCAGAAACCTGGTGGTTGCGGCATCGGCTTTCCCCGAAAGAGTCGAACCTTATAAAAAGGCGGTCGAGATCATTCTGAGAGATTCTCAGTTTACTACAACCGAGAGAAATGCACTTCTCACCTCTCTTCTCGATCCTTCCGATACAGAGAACATTGATACTCTAAAGGAAGAAAACAATGAGTATTACAAGTTCTGCTATGATCTCGGTATTGCGTATTTCTTCCAGTATGAGAATTATACTACCGGTATAGCGAACTGTCAGAAATGGCTCGATGAGGCGGCAAAAAGTCCTGAGTATGAAAGTACCATCAATGATACTGACTACGGAATGAGTGCCGAGGATATAAAGAACGCAAAGATGCTCAGCAAGCTTTCCGGTGCTGTAGCGCATCAGATGTCTAAAAACAACAATGTGTCTATAGACAGTAGTACAAATATTGTAAACGTAGGTGAAGAGGGTCCCACCGGAGATACTGAATACAATGAAAAACAGTATTGGGATGATCTTACCTCAATTCTGAAGCTCGAATTCTTCAATGAGTCAAATTCCATGACAAAGAGACGAGTATATCAGTGGATCCACGCAGCACTCCAGCACAATCACGTGAAAATGGCAGGCTACGGTGTAACATATAGTCAGATGAGAGAAGTAATTGATAAGGCTAAGAGTGATCTGAACAGTATTCTTATCGGTATTGCAGATACATCATCAGCTTCTTATCAGGAAGTAAAGAGCCTTCTCGATAACTATGAGACCATAGCTGATATGTGGGCAGATCAGTAAGATCGTTGTGTAAAGGAGTGTGATAGTGATGAATAGTTCAATGTTGATTTTCAAAAATGCCGCTGCGGCGGAGGCGGGCGGATTTGCAAGTACCGCATTCGTAATTTGCCTTGTTTTGGGATGCGTGTGCCTCGCACTTGCTGTGCTTTTCTTCTTCATTTTCGATATTCCGAGAGTGTACCTTGTCAGAACAGGTAAGGGTGCTCGTAAGACTATCAAAAAAATGGAGGAGATCAATGCTCAGACAGGCAGACTCCGCAGAGTAAACGAAGAATATATGCTGTCAGAGGATGCTCCTTTGACAGGAGATATAGGACATACACCAAGCCACGATATCAGCAGCACGCCTCAGATGCAAGGCGGAGCAGAAGGAAATGCTACTACAGTGCTGGGACAGCAGATCGAAACTACCGTGCTCAGTAATAATGAAACTACCGTGCTTAACGGCGGTGTTCAGAATAACGCTGTAAGCAGTGCGTATTCCTATCAGAGAAAAACATCCGGAAAATTTGATGTAGTAACAAATATCGTTATGACACATTCTGATGAGATTATTTGAGGATTTTTAGAGATCGAATAAATTAGTCAAACGGCTAACAGCTTCGGCAGATGACAAAAACATCAAAGAATTTCTGGGGGCATTGTGAAAATGATAAAAAAGTTTTCCTTATGTTATAATATAACGGTCATTGGATATATATTATCGGCAATTGCCATATTGTTTGTTCCGATCTCGGATATTACGGATAACGGAAAAATAGGCGCCTTCAGCATCATTGTGGCGATTGTGTTTTGGCTCGGACTTGTATGGGGGACCTTGAGTCTCATTATACTTACAAAGTTGAGACATAAGCTAAGAGCAAGAATGCCGAGCTTGATCGTAAAGATACCGAAAAAATTTCCCGGTATCATGAATTTCAGTATGAATATCAGACACCTGATATTATATGCTGTTATACTGATCGGAATCGTTATCATCATACTTGATTTGATCTTGGGTTTTGCAAATCAGTATTTGATGTTTCCGGTTATCGCAGGTACATATTCTGCATTTATAATGCATTGTATGATAGATGGAAAGAATTATCAAATCTATAAAATTTTGAAGAAAGGTGAGAAAAAATGATTGCAAAAAGCAAGAACACTAACTTCAATCGACTGTTGAGTGGATTTTTATCACTTCTGATGGTAATGTCCGTTCTTCCTCTCGGTATCTTCTCCGTTGTTGCCGATACAGCAGCAGAGTATACCTTTGCGATAGTCGACGCAAGCGATGCGGCTGTTGCCGGCGCAACCGTAACTCTTTATGATGATAACAGAGAGGTTGCAAAAGGCGAAACCGATGGAACCGGCAAGGCGGTAATAAAGGCCGATGCCGGCGATAATGTGACCTATAAGGTGGAGAAGGACGGATACTCATCTGCTATGGGAGTTACTACTGCGGGTGCAGTTGTTACCGTAAAGCTGATCAGACGTCCTACTACAACAGTTGTAGGTTATGTTAAGGATTCTACCGGTGCTGCCATTACCGGAGCACAGGTCAAAATTGCCGATAAGGGTATTGCCATAACTGACACTGTGGGTAAGTTCCTTATCGGAGGTGTATATACCGACGCATCATATGTAATAAACGTTACTTGCGACGGATATAAGGACGTGGCTGTTACAGCTAATCTCAAGTCCGAGAATATGATCACCATGTTCACAAAGGATGACGGAGATTTTGCGTTTGCGGCAGATAAGGTTACCGTAAAGTACGGTGACAGTGTATCTAACACCCTTATCAACAGCGCACCTTCAGCAAATGTTACCTATGAGTCTTCTGACGAGAGTATTGCTACAGTTGATAACAACGGTAATGTTACGATCAAAAATGTTACCGGTGCTGACGGTGTAGTTATTACCGCACGTCGTGCAGAATCACTGAACTACCTCTATGCTGAGGATTCCTACACCCTTGTAGTTGTTAAGGGTGATCAGGCAACTCTGCAGTGGACAAAATCTGTTCCCGAGGATTATGCTCTCAACTTCAAGAGCGGCGCATATACCAATACTGTTATTGGCGGATCCGGTGATGGTGATGTTACATACAAGTCATCTGATACGAATGTCGCTACAGTAAATAATGACGGTGTTGTTACACTTAATATGCCGGGTACCGTTACCATTATGGCTACTAAGTCCGGCGGTGAGCTTTATAATGATAAGTCTGCTACATATAGCCTTGTTATTGATAAGGTTGAGCAGGCGCCTCTTGAGTTTGCCATTGCAAGCCCCGACTCTATCGAATATGGTCAGCAGTTTGCAAATGCTGCTTCCGGCGGTACAGTTTTAAGCGACATCATCTATTCTACAGATGATGCGACTGTTGCTGAGATCGACACCGAGAGCAATGTTGTCGGAGCAATAAAGACCAACAGTATCGGTGCTGTAGTTGTAACTGCAACTATGCCCGGAAATGAGTATTATAAGGATGTTTCTGCATCATATACTCTGTATATCGTTGCTACAAAGCAGAAGGGCTTCCAGTTCCAGAAGGGAACCGAGGGCCTTGAGGTTGCTTGCGGAGAGACATTTACCAATGCCGCTTTCGGTAATGGTGAGACAAATGTACCCGTAGTATACAAGAGCGAAGATGATACTATCGCAACCGTTGATGAGAACGGTGTTGTTACTGCGCACAAAACAGGTATCGTTACTATCTCTGCTACTGCTCCCGCAGGCGGAAATTACTCCGAGACTACTATCAGCTATGAGCTCAATATCTATAAGGGCTATCAGGAGCTGACTTTTGAGAATGGTAATATTGATATTCCCGCTATCTTCTACGGCGAGACATATCAGAACAAGGCGATCGCCAAGACCGGAGTTACCTATAAGACTTCAAATAAGAATATCGCAACTATTGATGAGAACGGTGTTGTTACACCTCTCAAGTCAGGCGTCATTATAATCACTGCTACTGCTGAAGATACTGCTGATTACTATGGTGCTACCGCTACATACAGACTCACTATCAATAAGGCTGAGCCTAAGATCGAGTTTGAGAACGGTGCGGATGTAACCGTACAGTTCAACGATAACGATAATGTATATCAGAACGAGGCTTTCTGTCAGTCAATGATAGATGACGGAACCGTGACCGATATCGCTTATTCTGTTTCCAATACAGATATCGTGGCAGATCTTGATCCTGCTACAGGTAAGTTTACAATTACCGGTACAGGTACAGCTACCATTTCTGTAACCTTTGCAGAAAATGAAAGATATGCAGCGAAGACAGCTTCTTACACAATTACTGTTATTCCCGACGATCAGAAGATCGTATTCCCCGAGGATAAGTATACTCTTCTTTCCGGTACCAATTTTGCGACTGTACCTGTTGCAACTGAGGACGGAGATCTCTTCGGTACCGGTGCTATCACCTATGCCGTAAAGAGCGATGATAGCGGTGTTATCAAGTCATTTGATGTAAACACCGGTGCTATAGAGTTTACTAATAAGGTTGGAACTGTAGTTATCGTTGCAACTAAGGCAGAGGACAGAAATTACAATGCCGCAACTGCCGAATATACTCTTACAGTAGAGTACTGGAAGCCCGAGAGAGAATTCTTTGCTCCTGTAGGTGAGAAGAACTATGAGGCAAATGAGTGGTATATCGGTAACGTAACCATTCAGGCAGAGGATGGATATTCTCTCAGTTTCGACAACCACGTTGATAATGCAGAGTGGCTTCCCGCTCTTGACGATGTAGTGGTCGATGACAGTAAGGAGACCACAGTTTCCTTCTACCTCAGAGATAATAATACAGGTGCTATCACGGCACAGTATACAAAGCTCTTTAAGAAGGACTGCGTTGCCCCTTCTGCTGAGATCAATGCAAAAGAGAAGAATACATGGGAGAAGTTCCTCTCCATCTTTACCGGACTTTTCTGGGATGCAGATGAGGATGTGTTCACCGTAACTTCCTCCGATGCTACCTCCGGTGTTGCAAAGATCGAGTACTATATCGACTACGATAAGACTACTACCGCAACCTATGATGAGCTGGCTGCACTTGCAGATTCCGAATGGATCGCTTATACCGATGAGGGTATTGCGGCTGATGAGAGTACCGTATTTGCAGTATACGCAAGAGTTACCGATCATGCAGGTAACTGTGTATATGTTTCAACTAACGGTATTATCCATGATCCTGCAGCTCCCGAAGTAGAGCTTACGGTTACAGGCGATACTGCAAACGGCGTGTATTATAAGGATGTAACAATTGACTTTGATGTTACCGACGCAGAGCCTTCTTCCGGTATTACTAAGGTAACATATAATGTTGTTGTTACAGATCTTGACGGCGTTTCTACTGTTATTGTAGATAATGAAGAGTATTTTGCTGATAACAGTGAGGATCCCGAATACGCTGATCTTGTAAGAAACGTATCAAAATCCGGTACCGATATCCTTTATTATAAGGCACTTGATTATAATAACTATACAATGAATGTTACCGTAACTGCAACTGACAGAGCCGGTAACGTAACAGTAGAAAGCACAGAGTTCTTCATTCGTGCAGACAGACCCGAGCTCGAAGAGGTCATCATCGAAGAGGGCTACGGTAAGCGTACAATTCAGTTTGCGATCAAGGATTTCCATGATCTTGAGCTGTTTGCTGAGACTGTAGAGTTTACTGTTGTTGCAACCGATATCGAAGGCAATGTGCTTGAGAATAATGACGGTAGCCTTTATACAATCGAGCCCTGGATATATGAGGGTGAAGGAAGACATACTACAACCGCATATTTCACAGGCGATGCAATCTATAATCTGCACCTTGAATATTCCTACGATTACGATGAGGAAAAGGGCCAGGAGCCTTTTGATACAGAGTTTACAGTAGATACCACATCTCCTACCGGTAATCTGTCAATCGATAAGACAGATAAGCTTTGGACAGACATTTTTGAAACACTTACATTCGGGCTGTGGACTAATGACAGCTTTGAGGTAGTCGGAAGTGCTTACGATAGCATTACCGGCGTAAACAGCGTTGAGTTCTATGAGATCGACGGTACACTGGTAGATAGCAAGCTTGGTACTACCAAGGAAGAGATCGTAGCGGCACTTGACCTTGTTGAGTGGACAGCTATTGACAGTGTAGAGGACTTTACAGAGTTCGCTGTTAAGACTATCGTTCCCGACAGCCGTACTACTGTATTTGTTAAGATCACTGACGTTGCAGGAAACTACAGATACATCAGCACCGATGGAATCATCGTAGAGGATGATGAGGCTGTGATCGAATTTACTTCCGATGATCCCGAGGCTGACGGATACTATACCTCTGATTTCAATGTAAATATTTCCGTTACCGATCCTGAGATCTATTCCGGTATCGCAAAGATCGAGTATTGGGTAGTAAAGGACAATGATACGGAAAATCCGACTCAGGAAGGTGTTCTCTATACATTCGGTGATGTAAATCCCGCATATGATAAGCTCACAAATACCTTCACCGATAATGTTGTTATTGAAACTGATAAGAACAACAGTGATAATGTCTGCCTCTATGTAGAAGTAACAGATAATGCAGGCAATAAGACTGTTAGAAACAGCGAACAGTTCAAGATCGATAACACTGCACCTGTTGTAAATATTGAGTTCACAGGTGAAAACAAGAATAACGGTGCACTTGACGGTAACTTTACATCCAGAGAAGTGAAGATCACCGTAACCGAGAGAACAAGCGGCTTTGATGCAGATGCAGTTCTTGCAGTACTCGGCATTACCGCAGTTGATGCAAAGGGTAATGCAGTAGAAAATGCATACACTATTGGTGAGTGGACCACTGTTCCCGGTGAGAATATCAATGATGATACACATACCGTAGTGATCACTTTTGCGAAGGATGCAAGATACACCTTCGAGATCGCAAGCTTTACCGATAAGGCGGGTAATAAAGCAGAGTTCGTGATCGGCGAGGCTGTAAGTGAGACTTACGGACCCGACGAATTTGTAGTAGATACAACTGCTCCTATCGCTACCGTCACCGTAAATGGTAACGATATCGTAGGAAATCTTACCTTTGATAAGGAGACCGTGAGCGTAACAGTAACACCCGATGATGCGACCTCCGGTGTTCAGTACGTTCAGTGGCTCAAGGTCAACTCCACCATTCCTATGGAGCAGGCTGAGCTTGAGGCGGCAGAGTGGTCTAATGAAGCAATCACCGAGATCGCTCCAAACGAGATCGCAACAATCTACGCAAAGATCGTTGACAATGCAGGAAATTACTGCTACGTTGGAACAAACGGACTCGTAATTGAGAATAATGCGGCAGAGCTTACCGTTACTCCTGCAGAGCCTAATGCAAACGGTTATTACAGCAACGATGTAGCTGTGAATGTTACAGTTACAGATCCCGATATCTATTCCGGTATCGCAAAGATCGAGTACTGGGTGATCTGCGATGGCATTGAGACTCAGAAAGATACTCTTGATTTGGATATCGTTGATGATCCCGTATACGATGACCTCAAGAATGTATTTGAGGGAAGTATCGATGTTATTGCTGAAAAGAATAACAGCGATAACGTAGTTCTCTATGTGCGTGCAACCGATAACGCAGGCAACATTATCGAGAAGAGCGTAGAGCTCAAGATCGATGTAACAGCACCTGTAGTTGATGTTAAGTATATCAACGAGACTAAGAATGACGGTGCAGTAGACGGTAACTTTACATCCAGAGGAGCAAAGATCACCGTAACTGAGAGAACAAGCGGCTTTGATGCAGATGCAGTTCTCGCAGCACTCGGAATCACAGCATTTGATGCAAAGGGTAATGCAGTAGAGAATGCATACACTATCGGTGAGTGGACTACCACAAAGGGAGCAACTCCCGATGAGGATACACATACCGTAGTGATCACCTTTGTTAAGGATGCAAGATACACCTTCGAGATCGCAAGCTTTAACGATCTTGCAGGAAACGCATCTGTAGCATATGAGGCAGACAGCTTTGTAGTTGATACAACTGTTCCTACAGGATATATTACTGTTGGTGATAAGAGCGACTGGGCACTTATCCTTGAAAAGCTGACCTTTGGTCTGTTCGGAAATTCTAAGGTATATGTAAGTGCTACTACCGACGATGCAACCTCCGGTGTTCAGTTCATTCAGTGGCTTAAGACTGATGCTAAAACTGTTATGACTAAGGCTGAGCTCGATGCTGCTAAATGGTCTGATATTGATCAGAAACAGCCCTGTGCTATTCCTGATGAGTATAAAACTATCGATCCCGATGAGATCGCAACTATCTACATCAAGGTTGTAGATAATGCAGGTAACTACGAGTATTTCAATACTCAGGGAATCATCATTGAGGATAATGCAGCAGAGATCACTATTACTCCTGCAGAGCCTAACAAAAACGGCTACTACAACAGCGATGTTTCAGTAAATATCGCAGTAACCGATCCCGATATCTATTCCGGTATCAAGGAAGTAGAGTATTGGGTAGTATGCGACGGCAAGGAGACTAAGAGAGAGAATCTCTATGCATTTGACATTGAGAATCCTGTACACAGAGATATCGCAAATACATTCGATCGTGATATCACAGTAATCGCTAATGATAACAACAGTGACAACGTAAAGGTATTCGTAAGAGTAACCGATAACGCAGGTAACGAGTTTATCAAGGAGAGCGATGTTCTCAAGATCGATGTAACAGCTCCTGTTGTAAATGTTGAGTATATCAATGAGAACAAGAATGGTGCAGCGATTGACGGCAACTTTACATCAAGAGATATAAAGATCACCGTAACCGAGAGATCAAGCGGCTTTGATGCAGACGCAGTTCTTGATGCACTCGGCATTGACGCATTTGATGCAAAGGGTAATGCAGTAGAGAATGCATACACTATCGGCAGATGGGTTCCCGCATCAGATACAACTCCCGATGAGGATACACACACTGTAACCATTACTTGCGATAAGAATGCAAAGTTTACCTTCGAGCTTGCAAGCTTTACCGATCTTGCGGGTAATGAAGCACAGTTCATGATTGGTGAGACTGCTTATGAGACTTACGGTCCCGACAGCTTCGCCGTAGATACCACTGCTCCTACAGGATCAATTACGATCACTGTTAAGGATAAGGATGGTAACGATATTACAGAGGAGTGGAAGAAAGAGATTACTTCCGCAACTGCTGCAGATCCTACTATCTTTAACAGATACTACAATGCAACTATTACTGTAAGCAACACCTCCGATGATGTGACATCCGGTGTACAGTATGTTCAGTGGCTTAAGACTGATGCTAAAACTGTTATGACTAAGGCTGAGCTCGATGCGGCAGAGTGGTCTGATGATGCTATCACTTCTATCGCTCCCGATGAGATCGCAACGATCTACATCAAGATCGTTGACAATGCAGGAAACTACTGCTACATCGGTACAAACGGACTTATCATTGAGGATAATGCAGCAGAGATCACTATTACTCCTGCAGAGCCTAACGAGAACGGCTACTACAACAGCGATGTTGCAGTAAATATCGCAGTAACCGATCCCGATGACACCTATTCCGGTATCAAGGAAGTAGAGTACTGGGTAGTATGCGACGACAAGGAGACAAAGAGAGAGAAGCTCTATGCATTTGACATTGAGAATCCTGTACACGGAGATCTCGCAAATACATTCAATCAGAATATTACAGTAATCGCTAATGATAACAACAGCGATAATGTAAAGGTATTTGTAAAAGTAACCGATAACGCAGGTAACGAGTTTATCAAGGAGAGCGATGTTCTCAAGATCGATGTAACAGCTCCTGTAATTGAAGTTGAGTTCGAGGTTGAAGAACAGCTTGATAATGCAGTAAAGAACTATTTCTACAAGCGTATTGCAACCATTACTATTACCGAAAGATCCTCTGCATTCGATAAGGGAGCTGCAAACACTGCGATCATGAGTGGTATTAAGGGCTTTGATGTAAACGGATATGGTGTTGATCTTAAGTTCGGTGAAAACGGAAACATGCATCTTGTAGGTTGGACAGATGTTAAGGGTGCAACTCCCGATGAGGATACTCATACTGCTACAGTAGAATTCCTTGCTGATGCAAACTATACATTCGGATTCACCTATACCGATCTTGCAGGAAACACATCTGAGGCTTATAATGCAGAAGCATTTACAGTGGATACCACAGCTCCTACCGGTTCTGTTACAGTTGGTGATCTGGGAGTGTGGGAAGCACTTCTTGAGAAGCTTACCTTCGGTCTGTACAGCAACGGAACTGTTACCGTAACAGGTACTTCAGCCGATGTTACAAGCCCTGTTCAGTATGTTGATTACTTCAAGACCGATTCTGAAGCAGCTCTTACTGTCGATGAGCTTGCAAATGTAAGCTGGACAGCATTCGGAAACGGCTTCGATGTTGCTGCCAACGAGCAGTTCACGGTATATCTGAGAATAATCGATGCAGCAGGTAATGTAGCATATATCAGCTCCAACGGAATTATCGTTGACGATACTGCTCCCGTTGTTGAAAGCATTAAGCCTGAGGTTACGATCAAACCCGAAAAGCCTATCAATGGATTCTATAAGTCTGACTTTACTGTCGCAGTAAAAGTCTCCGAGTCTAATGTCAAGGATGTATATTCCGGACTTAAAACTATTACTTATGTAATTCATGATAAGGTAAGCGATGAGAAGGAAACCGGTATTCTGTATCAGTTTGATACCGTCGCTCCCGGTAAGGATCAGCTTAAGACTGTATGGGAAGATGAAAAGGCTATTACAGTTAATGCAAAGAAGTTCAACAGTAATGATGTAGAGATCTCGGTAACTGCAGAGGATAATGCAGGTAACTTTAATACTAAGGTAGAGAAGGTCAAGATCGATACTACCATTCCTACGATCAGTGTGGATTACGGTAATGATACAGGAATCGGCGAATACTACAAGACCAACCGTACTGCTACTATCGTTATTACTGAGCGTAACTTTGATCCTTCCGACGTTATTGTAACCATTACAAATACTGATAATGTAGTTCCTACTATCAGTGCATTTACTACCATTAACGGAAACGGAAATGGTGATAATACCAAGCATACTGCTACTATCAAGTATACTGCTGACGGTGATTATACCTTCGATATCAAGTATACGGATGAAGCAGGAAATGCTGCAAAGGGTGTCACAAGTAATGATGCTGAGAATCCCTTTAAGTTTACCATCGATAAGACCGTACCTGTCATTGATTGGGCTTTCGATAACAACAAATCAACTAACACAAGCTATTTCAATGACGACAGAATCCTTACTGTTACTGTAACAGAGCACAACTTCGATCCTGCTAAGTTCATTGCATCTACTAATGGCAGATTGATCGATGGCAAGTGGGATGCAGACGGAGATAGACATATCGGTCGCTTTGAGTTTATCGTTGATGATAAAAATATGGGTAAATTCAATTTCAGTTGTGTTGTGACAGACATGGCAGGTAACAGTTACACAAGAAACGATGTACCGAATTTCGTTATCGATAAGACTCAGCCTGATCTGACTCTTACAGATAATGTAAATCCCGATGTCACCATCGACACTCCCACTGCGTACAATGATAAGATCTCATTTACTATTACATACACAGATATTTATCTTGTTGACAGTGAGAGCGGATATGAGATCAAAGTAACTGACTCCACCGGTAAGGATGTTACTGACGACTTCAGGAAAGATGAAGATAGGTCAAGTGCTATCGAACACAGCAGTATTGCCGCTGAAGAGAAGGTTGACACGGTAACTATCACTTACACCGATGATTCAACTACCAGAAAGCTTCCCGACGGAATCTACACTATAAAGGCTACTGTATATGACATGGCAGGAAATACAGATACAGTGACCAAGACTTTCTCCGTAAACAGAGATTCCTCCAACTATCTCGTTGATTCTTACCTTGATGGACTTATTAAGAATGCATTTAATAAGGTAATCAATGATAAGATCGTTATCCGTGAGATCAACTGTACAGAGCTTAAAAACATCTCTATAAAGGTTACTCGCGATAATCAGACTATCACTCTTGAGAAGGATAAGGATTACGTGATCGAGGTGGTAAAAACTGATGGTGACTGGTATGAGTACAGCTATATCATCAATCCCGATAAGTTCGCAGAGGACGGAAATTACAAGATCCTTGTAGAGTCTGAGGATGGTGCAGGCAACAAGATTAGTAATATTTCCGCAACCGGCGATTACAGAAAGACCATTGAGTTCTTCGTTGATGATACAGCTCCTACGATCATCGTATCCGGCCTTGACGATTCACCTTATGATGCTGAACAGATCACTGCATTTATCACATATGAGGATAACATTGCAGTAGATCGTGTAGAGGTAACTGTAACAGGTGGAAGAGATGAGTCTGTAACTTATGTGATCGGTGAGGGCGATCTCAGTGATCTGAATAAGCTCTCCGATCAGATCGAGCACATCATTAAGGCTGCCGATGACAGACAGACACTTACATTTGTAGTATACGATGAGGCAGGAAATGCGAGCGAGAGCATCACAAAGACTGTCACCGTATCTACCAACCTTTGGGTACTGTTTATCAACAACACTCCCGTACTTATCGCATCTATCGTTGCTCTGGTACTTATTCTTGGTGCTGCAGTAACAATTCCCGTAATGAGAAAGAGACGCGCAAAGTAATTAAAACATAAGAAGCAGCCTCTGCGCTGGCAAACCACAAGGAGGATGTAATCCTGTGGTTTGCCGCCGGAGGCTCTTCTTGCATTTATTGTTTGAGGTAACGATGTGGAACAGTAATGAAATAATTGATGATACCTATATGATAATGGGCGAGCTTGGTCGCGGCGGAACAGGTGTCATTTATCTGGCATACCATCTTCGTCTGGAAAAGTATGTTGTCCTTAAAAGAATAAAAGACAACTTTGCAAACATACTTAAGGTACGAACCGAAGTCGATATACTGAAAAAGCTTCACCATACGTACCTGCCTCAGGTTTATGATTTCATGCAAATGGGTAATCATATATATACTGTTATCGATTACATCGATGGATGTGACCTTGACAGATATATCAAAGAAGGTTACGTTTTTACTGAGCATCAGTTGATGACATGGCTTCGTCAATTATGTGACGTGCTTGGTTATCTGCATAGTCAAAAGCCTCAAATACTCCACTGTGACATAAAGCCCGGAAATATAATGATAACATCCGAAGGCAACGTCTGCCTTATCGATTTTAATATATCTCTTGATGAAGAAACAGGCAGTGAGCTTTCGGGAATAAGTCAGTATTATGCATCTCCCGAGCAATATGAAAAAGCGATGTCTATCGTCTATCATACCAAAACAACGGTGACGATAGATCAACGTACAGATGTGTACAGCCTTGGTGCTACGTTTTATCACATGATATCCGGTATCATACCGACTATCTCAGGACCTAATACTCCTCTTAGCCAGATGGGACTTGGTTATTCCAAAGAATTTCTGGAGATCATCGATAAGATGATGGAGACCAATAAGACCTTCAGGTATAAGAACACGTCCGAGGTCGTTCGTGATATCGATAAAATACTCAGAGGCAACAGTGCTGTAGTAAAGCTTGTAAGCAGTCTTCTTGTAACATTTCTTGTATATGCCATCGTCCTTGTGTGTGGTTTCTGGATGTACTTTCACGGTAAGGGAATGCTCTACCTTGAGGATTTCAATGAAAAATATAATGATTTCGAGATCAGTTACAATTCAGATGACTACAGAGGCGCTATTACAAAGGGAATAGAGATACTCAATAATGTGGAATACAGAGATGTGTTTGAGGATGATATCGAGAAGAAATATACGATCCTGCATTATATAGGAGAGTGCTATTTTTACGAAGAGGATTATCATGAGGCTTGTCGTTACTATAAAGAAACGGTGGAGCTTGGAGCAGATTCTTCTTCGGTCAATGTGTTTATGCGAGATTATGCGATCGCACTGATCAGAACAAATAATATCTCAGAGGCTCAAAATGTTATTGCCGAAGCGAGAGGAAAAGGACTTGATGAAGAAAACCTTAAGCTGATCGATGCGGAGATAAGAAGCATGAATAGTGATCACAGGGGTACTGTTACTCTTACAACAGAGTTAATGCATAGCCTTGACAGAGATATATCACTCAGAGCATATCGCCTTGCGGCTGACTCATATCAAAAGCTCGGTGAGTATGATTCTCAGATAGGTTGTCTTAATGCTATAGTAAATGTGGATCCGTCTATTCAGAACTACAGAATGATTGGAGATGCATATATCAAAAAAGCAGAAGGCTTTCATGAGAATTATATATCGAGCAGAAAGGAAGCATATGAGAGGGCTGTATACTACTATGAAAAAGTAGTGGCAAACGAATATCATAATCTGTGGGATACACTGAATATTTCAGTATCCTATATGGAACTTGAAAAATACGAAAAGGCAATAGAGCATCTAAAAAATGCTGCTGCCAAAGAGGAGAATTACAGAATTTATATGTATCTGGCATTTTCCTATGAAAAACAGAATGACTATGCAAATGCAAGAGAAAATTGCCTTCGTGCCGTCAGACTGTATGAAAGCTCAACAGAAAAGGACAAGCATCAAAATACAAGTGATGTTATAAGAAATCTGTATCTGCTTGAGCAAAAATTAAGATAGGTGTAAAGGAGATGTATTATGTCTGGAAATGAATATATAGACATCGGAATCGCACTTATCGCAGTGTCATCGATTTTGTTTGTGGGAGCTATCACACTTATTTTGCTGTTCTACAAAAAAAGCAAAAATGATGACAGATAATGATATGTATATTTTTTAAATTATTATAACAGGAAGTGATATGAATGAAATGTCCTAATTGCAGAAGAGATTTACCGAACAATTACCTTAGATGCCCATATTGTAATGAGCTTACGTCTCCGGGTTATGCGAACACAAGGTATAATTCCGAAACGGAGCCGGTTTACAATAATATGAGAAATAACCGTGTATATTATCAGGATCACGGTAATTATTCTCGTGATCAAAGAAATACCCAATATAATTATAATTCTGATTATTACGGGAACCAGTATTACGGTTATTCCGATAATAATTATTATTATGAAGAACCGTATTATGAAAACGACAAGAAGAACAATGATATAAATCATATTCTTATATCTATGGCAGTTTTCATAATAGGTATGCAGATAATAAATCTGCTGGCAATATTCGTGCTGATGCTAAGACTTTAATAAAATAAACAATGAAAGGACTTTTTAGCTATGCAGAGAAAAACTTTGATTGCACTTTTGTGCGGACTTCTTGCGATACTTTTGTGCCTCGGAACTGTACTTGTTGTGTATAAGTTTACACAACAGGAAGATGATACACAGATCTATCAACAGAAGCTTGATACCGGTAAGAAGTATCTTGAAAGCGGCGAATATGATCAGGCTATCGCATCATACAAAGCAGCTATCGATGCGGATCCCACAAATGATGAGGCGTACTATCAGCTTGCAATACTGTACAAAGACCTTAACAGAATGCAGGATATGAAGCTGATCCTTGAAGAGGGTATTGCAAAGACTGCTTCCGCAAGACTGAAGAATCTCTATGATTTTTATTTCAAAGAATTCCAGAGTGGAAACAATCAAAACACAGAGGATAACGGAGATATAAACATCGAAAACACGGATGACGATAAGAATGCGGAAAAAGGAAAAATCAACATCAGCTATTCAAACAGCCGTGTTATCGCAAACTATACATTCAAGGATTATGTGATCAACTACAAAAATGCAGATCTCAATAAGGTAAATAATGAATACAGATACACATTTACCGGTCTCAGAGGAGTTGTTTATTTCTTCAACAGTGAAGAAGGTGAAAGCATCGACTTTGCAGGGAATATTCCTTTCGATGCTGTAAGACCTAACTATGTAATTCTCGATGATCTGTATATGATGTTTGACGGTGTTGAGGTAGGTCAGAGAGTAAAGGTTTCAGATCTTGTGCCTCTCGGTGCATCTGTTACAAAGTCTCAGGCGTATGATAATACCCTCGGAAATTATGTTCAGTTTGTATTCAACAACTGTGTATTTGAGATCACTGTTGACGAAAATGAGACCTTTGGTATGGATTCTACACACAGACTGTACTCTAAGTTCGGTACAGGTGCAGGTGACATCGTAAAGAAGTTTACTAATGTTATAAGCATCGTTGATGCAACCACCGGACGAGGTGTTGCAAATGCGGATGTTGCGATCCGTGAAGGAACAAACACTGCAGGAACACCTGTATTTACCGGCCGTACAGACAGTCAGGGAAATGTTGAGTTTGAGCTGTATGCAGGTACATATAATATGGAAGTGACCTGTGAGGATTATATTATTGAGACATTTGAATTTGAGGTTTATTCCACAGGTATCTGCTCTGTTGAGAACATAACCATCTCTCCCGAGCTTCAGGATGCAGCGATCAGAATCGTTCTTGAATGGGGCGATTATCCTACTGACCTTGATTCTTACTATATAGATGATACCGGAAGAGCTAGAGTATCTTACCGTAACCGTCAGTATTATGACGGTGATAAGCTTATTGCTGAGCTTGATGTTGATGATACTACCGGATACGGACCTGAGACCATAACCGTATATGATACAAGCCGTGATTTTTCATATGCGATCTGTGATTTCCATAATACAGGAGAGCTGTTCTCGAGAAATGATGTTACCGTTAAGGTGTATGTGGCAGGTGAGTCTCAGCCTCATGTATTCAAAACTCCCGGTGATTCAAGTATAACAGATCCTGTATGGGAAGTATTTGAATATTCTAACGGAAGAATCAGCTATACGGGTACTTCAGGTCAGGGAAGTCCTACAGGTAATAAGTGATATAATTAAAAGGAAATATAAAATTGTTGTTAATTGTAATAGGGGCACTTGCTTTAATTGTTTTGGTTATAGGAATAGTCATATTCATAAAAGCAAGAAATGATGAGATCAACAATTACTACAGCGCTGCTCAAAGTATTCTCAAAGAGAATAAGCTTGACGATCTTCTGAAAAATCCTTATAACGGAAATGTATCTAAGGACAATTATCGTATTAAGCCGATGCTGTACATGAAATTTAAGGATAAGAGTAAATGCAAGTATGTTTTTGATCTTGCCGAAAATGTATACATCGGTCGTGATAAGGAAAAAAACCAGGTCTGTGTAAATGAGGCTATAGTGTCTCAGCAGCATTGCGTTATAAGTACTGATGGAGTAAATGCATATGTTCAGGATCTCAATTCAGCAAACGGACTTGAGGTCAAACGAAAGCTTACTACATATACTCTTGGAAGCGGTAATTCGATGATACTTGTATCAAAGGATGTTCTGAAGATCGGTACTACAAAAATTAAGGTCGTCGTATTCTATTTTGATATGACCTTGATGTAATAATATACCGCACAATCACGTAAAACTGGTTGTGCGGTATGCCGTAGAAAGATAACTTGATAAAGATAGATTTTTATCGGAATTTAAGCTTGTTTCTATGGTATTTATGATGATGCACCGATTATTGTACGGTGAGTAAGGAGATATAGATGGTACTTATTGCATATAGATCGGATCTGTATAAGGAATTTGTTCTTCCCAATACAGATAACAGTGATTTTTCAATACTTCTTGATAGAGATATTTTTAAGTTTGTAGAGGATATAGATCTTCACGTAGAAGTAGCAAGATCTGTGAGAAAGCTTCGTGCGTCAAAGGATTACCGTATCAAATTGAACGGCGAAGTTGTAAACGAATGCGAGCTTCACCATGGAGATATTATTTCCATAAAAACTAAAAACGGTGAGAGATTTAACTGTATTATTGCTGATACAGCACCAACCTTTGAAGTTCTTGAAAAATATGATATAAGTGCCACTTCATATATCAGCATTGGTGAGGATAAGGATAATATCATATCCTACAGCTTCAATGATCTTGTATCAAAATTTCACTGTGAGATCAGACGTAATAATGACGGATTCTATATCACCGATACAAGTAAAAACGGTATTTTCCTGAAATCCGAAAGAATAAACAAAACACATCATCTCAGGTTCGGTGATGAGATCAACATTTTCGGACTTCATATAGTATTCCTCGGAAATATTCTCGCAGTTGCATCAAACTACGGTGAGCTTTCTGTGAGCGATAAGTATTTGAAAAAATATGTTGCACCTACCAGAGAGAGAGCCACAAGAGGTTCTTCAGACGGTCATAACGAGGTGTATTTTGGACGTTCTCCCCGTCTTCATTATAACATAAACACCGATCCTGTAGATATAGAGGAACCGCCGACACCAAAATTTTCAAAAAAGAAGCCTCTCCTTTATACTATCGGTCCCGCATTTACAATGGCTATCCCAATGCTTCTCGGCTCCGGAATGGCTATCGTAAGCTCGCAGATGATGGGACGTTCATCAAGTGCTTTTATGTATACAGGTATCATAACAGCTATTGGTTCTGCCGTGATCGGTATGATTTGGGGCATACTCAATATGCGATATGCAAAGCAAACGGAGCAAGAGGAGGAGCAGGAGAGGTTTAATGCATACGGCAATTATCTGATGGAGCAGGTAAACCGTATTCAGGAATGTTATGCTGAGAATGTAAGCTCCATGAACAGCATGTACCCTTCAGCCGTAGATTGCAGCCGATATGATGTCAACACATCTCAGCTCTGGAACAGAAACCGTACCCATAGTGATTTTCTTTTCTGTAGACTTGGAATAGGAGATGTTCCGTTCCAGGTGGATATTTCCATACCCAGAGAGAAGTTTAATGTTGTTCAGGACAGCCTCAGAGAAAAGCCTTCTGTTATAAAAAGTGAATATGAAACACTCAGAAATGTTCCCGTGGGAATAGATATGGCAGAGGCGAGACTTTACGGTATTGTTGGCGGTAGGAATAAATCCGGTGCCATGAAGATCATGTATGATATCGTCTCACAGGTAGCGGCGAATAACTGCTACACAGACGTAAAGATGGTCTTTATATATAATGAAAAAACAAAATCCGACCGTGATATGTGGAACTTTGCGAGATGGCTCCCTCATACGTGGTCTGAGGATAAGAAAACACGTTATCTTGCCACAAACAAGAATGAGGCAGCAGACGTGTTCTATGAGCTTGCCAATATTATGCGAATCAGAGGCGAGAATACAAAGGATTCTATAAGCGGAAAGCAGCCTATTCAAAAGCCTCATTATTTGCTGTTTATTCATGATGCGGAGATGCTTGAAGGACAGCTTATATCAAAATATGTGTTTGATCCCCGTCCCGAATACGGTCTTACCACATTTATTATGAGCGATCTTTATACGAATCTTCCCAATGAGTGTGAGAATATTATTCAGCATGACGGACAGTTCTCGGGGATCTACAATGCTACTGAAGCCGTAACAAAGAAAAAGGCGGTAAAGTTTGACAGCGTATCTGCAAATGAGGTAATGGGCCTTGCAAAAAGACTGTCAGATGTAAGAGTCAATGAGATAGAAAGTGTTCTTGATATACCGTCCGGTATTGATTTCTTTGAAATGTACGGTGTCAATTCTCTTGCGGAATTTGAAGTGTCCGAGCGTTGGAGAAAAAACAGAACTTTTAATACCATGAAGGCACTTATTGGTAAAAAAGCCGGTGGCCAGGATTGTTATCTTGATATTCATGAGAAATTCCACGGTCCTCACGGACTTGTTGCAGGAACTACAGGCTCCGGTAAAAGTGAGCTTCTTCAGACATATATGCTGTCTCTTGCAATAAATTACAGCCCTGAGGATATCGGTTTCTTCGTAATCGACTACAAGGGCGGTGGTATGGCAAATCTGTTTGAAGGACTTCCTCACATGATCGGTCAGATCTCTAACCTTTCCGGAAACCAGATCCGCCGTGCTATGATCTCAATTAAAAGTGAGAACAGACGACGCCAGCGTCTTTTCAACGAAGCAGGTGTCAATAACATAAATCTGTATACAAGACTTTACAAAAACCATGAGGTCAGTGTGCCGATACCGCATCTTTTCATCATTATTGATGAGTTTGCGGAGCTTAAAAAGGAAGAGCCTGATTTCATGAGAGAGCTTATAAGTGTAGCTCAGGTTGGACGAAGCCTCGGTATCCACCTTATTCTTGCAACTCAGAAGCCTAACGGAACTGTAGATGATAATATCTGGAGTAACTCAAAGTTCAGGCTCTGTCTCAGAGTTCAGGACAGACAGGATTCCACCGATATGCTTCATAAGCCTGATGCTGCGTATATTTCCCAAGCAGGACGAGCATATCTTCAGGTGGGAAATGACGAGATCTATGAGCTGTTCCAATCCGGTTGGAGCGGTGCCGCATATAACGAAAACGAGGGACTTTCCAAGATAGAGATCGCAAAGATGATCCAGAATACGGGAAAGACCGCCATTGTGGGAAGCCGTCATCAGAAGAAGGCTAAGGACAGAGAGCGAAACGAGTGGTACAGCCACGTTGCAGAGTGTATCGATACCGTTGTAAAAGAAATGGGATTTGACAGCGTCGCTTCATTCAAAGCTACTGATGGTGGTGATACCGATAGCCTTTTGACTGATGTGATCAAGGAAATGACATCCCGAGGACTCGATTTTGCGGATACTAAGGCTAACAGAATGAGCCTTGAGAATTTTATAGAGCTTTGGCCTGAGACATCAGAGATATCTGATGTAATAAGAGCAGTTCAGGAAAAGGCATCCGATGGCGGAATAAAGCTGCCTGAGAAAAAAGAGAAAACTCAGCTTGAGGCGATCGTTAATTATCTTGCAAAGGTAGCTGCATCTGAGGGATATAATTATAATCTCCAGCTTTGGCTCCCCGTTCTTCCTCAGACTATGTATCTGCAGGATATAAATAACCATGCTGATATGTTTGATCCTGTGATGGGTTGGAAGCCGAACGCTACTGACAAATGGGATCTCAGTGCGGTCGTGGGATTGTATGATGATCCAAAAAATCAATCTCAGCTTCCTCTTACTGTGGATTTTTTAAATAACGGACATCATGCTGTATGTGGAATGGTAGTAAGCGGTAAGAGTACGTTTATGCAGACGCTTATGTATTCTCTTATAAGCAAGTACTCTCCCGATCATCTTAATATGTATCTGCTTGATTTCAGCAGTCATATGCTTGCTCCATTTGAAGCAGCACCTCATT
Organism: Oscillospiraceae bacterium; assembly: GCA_015065335.1. Lineage (GTDB taxonomy): Bacteria > Bacillota > Clostridia > Oscillospirales > CAG-272 > UMGS1312. The sequence continues at coordinate 43,083 of SVQM01000002.1, forward strand.
GCGGTGGTGTCGTATTTGATCAGGATACAGATAAGGTGTCAAAGTTCTTCAGTATGCTCACCGCAGAGATGAATCGCAGAAAAGCTATGCTCGGCGGAGGAGATTTCGTTCAGTATATCAAATCCGGCAAGGGCAATCTTCCTGCATGGGTTGTTGCGATTGACAATTACGCCGGATTCAGAGAGAAAACGAACAATGAGTACGATGATGCTGTTCTTCGAGTTGCAAAAGAGGGTATCGGTTACGGTATCTTCCTTGTAATCAGTGGTGGTGGATTCGGAATAAGTGAGATCCCCGGAAGAGTGGGAGACAATATCAGAACTGTTATAAGCCTTGAGATGGGTGATAAGTTCAAGTACATGGATGTTCTCAGGACTACGGGAATCACAACACTTCCCGAGGTGGGAGTAAAGGGACGGGGACTTGCAAATGTTGACGGAAATATCCTTGAGTTCCATACGGCTCTTGCTTGTGTAGCTGATGACGACTTTGTAAAGAGCCGTATCCTTGAAGAAAAATGTATGGAAATGAATGAGGCTTGGACAGGTGCTAAGGCAAGACGTATTCCCGAGATACCTCAGGACTTCACATGGAACGTATTTGAGGAGCTTGATGAATATAAGAGTGTCGTTGGCAATGGAGAAATCCTTCCTTATGCTCTTTGTGAAAATGACGCATCAGTTTACGGCGTTGATCTGTCAAGAACGTATTGTTATGCTATCAGTGGTAAGGGAAGAACAGGTAAGACAAATACACTGAAGCTTCTTATGCTTTCGGCAGATATTCTCGGTGGAAAGATGTTTGTGTTCGAAAACGGTATCCAAGAGCTTAAAAAGACTGCCGAAAAATGCGGTGCTGAGTATATTTCAACCGACAAGGAAATATTTGATTTCTGGAGTGGTATCAAGGATGAGTTTGTGCGCCGTAATAAGATAAAGCGTTCCCTTGTTAATGACGGTCGCAGTGAGGCTGAGATATACAGTGTAATGAAAAATGAGGAGCCTATGTATCTGTTTGTGGCAGATATGGGTTCATTTATGGACAGCATTTACAACCCCGAGGCAGGAGTTGGTGAAATGAAGGGCTTTGTAGAGAATATTATGGAAAAAGGAATGCTGCATAATATTTTCATTTTCGGTTGCATAAATACAGATAATGTAGCTGTTACCGGTACATATCAGGCATATAAGAGCTTTGTGGGATATAAGACCGGTGTGCATCTTGGCGGTAACGTGAATTCACAGAGGATATTTACATTCCAGAATATTCCTTATGCGGAGCAGTCTAAGGCAATGAAGAAGGGTATTGGACTTGTACCCTCTGCTGAGGATGATTCTGTGGCAGAGAGGATTGTAATTCCCGTAGTGTGATCGTTTGTGTGTCAGTAAAGCATTGTGTTGTACAGTTTTCAAAGAGAGGAAACCTTTGTAAAAGGGTACGGTATATGAAATGGTTTCTGTTCTGTTGAACAGCGGCAACTCAAAGGAACTTCGGTACCTTGAGGATTATACAAAATTTTTGTCGGCAAGAGTAAGTGAGGATGAATGGGAATACAGTGTTTTCCGGTCAATGGAGGATGTCCTTGCTTATCTTGACGGCTGTCCCCTCATAGATATAGCCTGCGTTGATCTGACGTTGAAGGGTGGACTTGACGGTGCTAAGCACATCCGCGGGCTCAGCGGAAACACCTTTATGCTTGTAATAGCAGATAAAAATGTTTCACCAATGAGCTACATAAGTCCCGATGTCATGGCAACATCGCTTTTGCTCAGACCTTTTGACGGGGCTCAGCTCAAGGAAGTCGTCGGAAAAACCGTTAAAACTTACATCAAAAAGTTTCGTGAGAATGATGTAAAGGAAGATGTGTTTGTTGTAGACGGCAGGGATGGGAAACAACTCATTCCTTATGATAGAATATTCTGTTTTGAGGCTCGTGAAAAAAAGGTGTTTGCTGTGACAGATAACGCAGAGTATCCGTTTTACGATACTCTTGAGAATCTTGAAAAAGAGCTTCCGAAGCAGTTTGTCAGATCACACAGAGGATTTATCGTCAACGTGGACAGGATAGTAAAGATACTTTTGTCACAGAGTATCATCATGATGGATGATGAGATGGAAGTACCTCTGTCGAGAAGCTACAAGAGCAGGTTTAAGGATATAGTCTGAGAGGCATCGTAATGAGAGAAAGTGTATATAAATCATACAGCATGAGAGGGACAGAGCTCGCTCTCTTACTGGCATCAAAAAACAAAAAAAGCATTCATTCCTTTGGGTTTATTGACGGAACTGAAACAAAAGAGGATTATGTTTATGCTATTGACCATATGGTAAAGCAGGGAATAGCGGAAGTAAGGGATGAGAAAATAATTGTAAAAAAGCCTTACGATGAGATGCTTGATTGCATGGTCAATGCAAAGGAAGTTATAACCATAAGATCGTCAAATGATGAGCTGAGAGATTACTGTATCTATTCGGAAAGTGATGACTCTGTCCTCGTTCTTGGTTTTTCTTCGCTGAAAAAGAATCAAGTGGTCCTTACACATCTTAAAAGCAAGGAATTTATGGAGTCATTTCTGTCTAAGGAGTATTTTCCGAGCGAGGTATTTGATTCTGTGGGTGAAGAACCCGAGGTAGTTTCTCCCGATATATTTATGAACATGGTGGATATGCTCAGGTATAAGAGGGATATAACAGATGTGCGTTTTCTTCTCGGGATAGACATTATAAGCAAAGTGAGACTTGAAAGAGAGAGCTTCATTGTTGCACATATGCCTACAGGAATTTATACGGTCCGTTGCAGAGGTAATGACTTTGACGTTGAAATGTATAATAAAGAAATGTTTGAGAGAAAGCTCTTTAAGATCGTGAAGGGAGATTTTGACGAGATATGATAACGGTAATGATACATTCCGTGATGTTTGATGCGGATTATGAATTTTGTCTTGATTCAAATACTGCAGTGGGAGAGCTGGCAGATGAGATCGGAGAAGTGATCTGCCAGAAGGAGCAGTGCAGACTTAGCGGTGATCCCGAACAGTTTATGCTATACAGCCTTGAGCGCAAATGTGTAATTGATCCCGGGGCAACACTGAGGGATTACGGTGTAAAAACAGGAGATACATTGTATTTCGGCTGAAAATGTGCAACTCATCCTCTAAGAAGTGTCGTTTGTCAGTTTTTGTGCCTGATGTACGGTAATGTGATATAATGATACCGTCGAAAGAACAAAGCACAAAAACAAAACAAAAAACAATAAAGAAAAGAGGAAAACTACTATGATCAGAGTATCAGCAAACGAGCTTATAGCAAAGGCAAACGAGCTCAAGAATCTTAACGCACAGCTTAAGGCAGCCATCGGTGAGCTTGAGGCAAACGAGGAGACACTGAGAACCATGTGGGAAGGCGAAGCAAACGACGCATTCCACACCGCATTCACCAATGACAAGATCCAGATGACAAACTTCTACAATGCTATCGAGGTATACATCTACCGCCTCCTTGAGATCGCTGCTAAGTATCAGCAGGCAGAGGCAACGAGCAAAGAGATCGCATCCGCAAGAACATACCACTAATAATAAGACAGAAGAGAAAAGGAGAAAAAGAAAATGGAAGGCATTCTTAGAGTAACACCTGCTGAGCTTATCAGCATTTCAAACGAATTCAGCGGAAAGGGCAGCACTATCAGCTCCCTTACATCAGAGATGACAAACCAGGTAACCGGACTTTCATCAGTCTGGGAGGGCGATGCAGCAACTGCATTCGTAACCAAGTTCAGAGGGCTTGACGATGACATTCAGCTCATGAACAGAATGATCCAGGAGCACGTTCAGGATCTTCAGGATATGGCTAATGCTTACAGCCAGGCTGAGAGCGCAAATCTCAGCGATATCGAAGGATTTTCTTCCGACGTTATCGTTTGATTTGAATAGATAGCTTACCCTTGAATTTCACAACGGAATAACGGAGCTTTCAGCTTCGTTATTCTGTTGCATACGGAGGAAATATGGTAATAGATTTAACAGTATCGAAAAAATGTCTCGAGGACCTGATCAGGTTCTATAAAAATGCGGAGAATCTGTATGACGAGATCCGTAAAATTCAGGTTGAGCTGTCAGATGATGATACAGATAGTTTTGAAGAGCTTTCTTTGGAATTGTATGAGAAGATGAATGATATTGAAGTGAGAATAGGCGAGGTAAAGTCAATGATACAGGCACTTGACAGTGTAATGTCCGTTTATGAGAGAACAGAGAAGAAGAATATAAATAAAATGGAGAACATGGATAATAAGCTCAAGGATACGACGAGGCTTATTGCAATAGACGGACAAGTTCCGGATGAGCTTGCGGATCTGTTCAGACAAAACTAAGGCAATGAAACCAAATTTCATAGCTAAAGGCAGAATGGAGTAGAATATGAAAAAGATAGAAATAGATACTGCGTCACTTCAGCATAATATCAATAAGCTTGCTGAAAATATAAGAGCTGTGAAGACGGAAATTGATGGCGCATATGAAGGAATAAACCATCTTGATTCAATGTGGGACGGTGAGGCAAATGCGGAATTCAACCGTCAGTTTGCTACCGATTATGCAAGACTTATTGAGATATGTAATGTGCTTGGAGAATACAACAGTAAGCTTGAGCAGGCGAAGACTCAATACGATAATGGTGAGCGACACGTTTCGGATATCGTTGCCGCTATCAGATTCTGAATAATAGTACAGTGAGGTGAACGGGAATGGCAGGTTCAATCAATGGTGCTGCAGGAAGAATAACATTTACATCTGCAGAGTTTAAGGTGACACCGGATGAGCTTCGTGCTCAATCAGTAGCGGTGTCAAATAAAGTACAATCTATCAGAACAAGATTCAATGAAATGGAAAGAACGGTATCCTCCTCCAATACATTTTGGAATGGAGAGGCTGCTGATAATTTCAGATCGGTTTATGCCGGCTTTAAGGATGAGATCGCAGAGATACTGTCTCGTCTGTCTGAGCATATTACCGATCTTGAGAAAATGGCAGGGGTATATGAAACAGCGGAAAATGCTGTGAATGAGACGATCGAGTCCTTGCCGTCCGATGTGATCATTTAAAATTATTTTGAATGGGGAAAATAGGTTATGAGTGCCATTACTATAGATTTTGAAAAAACCATGCGTCAGGCTGCGCAGCTTGACAGTTGTGCGGATAAGCTTAGACGTATGACTGCTAATGAGTATGCAAGGTCTATGCAAACTCTTGCGAATGCCTGGAAATCAGACAGCGCATCTGCATTTTTCGGAAAGGGAGAGCTTTTGCACCGCAACATCAACAATACTGCAAACGATCTTGAGGTCATTGCAAATAATCTTCGCCGTGCCGCAAGAAGAATATATGAGGCTGAAAAGAAGGCTGAGGAAATCGCAAAGCAAAGGGCAGCTAAAGGATGATTATATACGTCGTTGTTATGATATCTGTGCTGATCGCGCTTCTTGTGATATTTGCTCTTGTGATGTGGTTCATAAATAACCGTGAGGAAAGACGTATAAGAAGTACTCCTCATTACAGGCATGACGTGATCATCAGCGGTGGTGTTGATATAAACACCGGACAGATGCACAGAAATGATCATATGTATTTTAACGGTATGAAGGATTGCTGTTTTCCCACTGTGTGTCTGCAGCCAAACCATACCGTAATGCCCATGTCTCCGGGAAATCAGGCACGTCATTCGATTTTGCTTGTTGAGCAGTCTACAGGAATGCAATATTACAGCTATTATAATAATGATGTCGTTGTCGGAAGAACGATGGCAAAGGACGGAAGACAGACACTCGTTATTCCGAATGATGAGACTATTTCCGGAAACCATTGCCGTATTTCAGAGATAAACGGTGTATTCTTTATAGAGGATCTGGGATCGGCAAATCATACATATTTGAACAGAAGAAGGATATCATCCTCTGAAAGAATTGAAAACGGAGATCTTTTGAGGATCGGTAAATATACATATCAGGTATTTTTAAGTTAAAAGCAGGAGAATACTATGAATTTGATGGTTGATCTTGATCATTTCCAGGCGAGCAGAGATTATCTCAGCCGTTGTGAAAACATAATCGGTAATGTCAGAAGTACCGTAGTAGCTCAGAAAAATGCAATGAGCAGCAGAGCACTGAGGTCCAGCGGTGCGTCTTATCAGATCCCTGAGGTTTGTGAAAGGCTTCAACGAAACAAGGAATCTATCAGAAAATTGAGGAATACTCTCGGTAGTATTTATGATGAATATCGCAGCATGGAGAATGGCTGTAAAGAGCTTTCGAGAAATGTTTCTATCGGTGCGGCAGCTGCTGTAGGTGGTGCTGTTGCAGGGTGGAGTACTTCCGGATCATCAAGCTCGCCTGATGGATCAACAAATACGGTGCTTTCCGATGCCTTGGAACGGGTACTTGATATTATAGGTGGCGGTGGAGCGATTGGCTCTGCTTTGGCTACTGTAGGAGCCCTTCTTACCGGCGGTGTTTCAGTGAAGGATGCAAGATTTATCCCCGGAATCGTAGAGAATATTGCCGGTGGATTTAAAGATGGTTCTTCTTTCGATTGGAAAAAGCTTGTTGGTCTTGATGAATGGGAGATGCCTAAGTGGGATGACTATAAATTCGGAAAAGGCAAGGGTGTATCTCATAACGTAGGTGTTGCTGCAAAATGGGCAGGATATGCTCTGTCTGCTATTATTAACGGTGTTGATAACTTTACCGGTGATAGAGAAGGCGAAAATAACTCTAATGGCAGAGCACTTGCTGAGACTATCGGTGAGACCGTAGTAGATATCGGAGCAGATATGCTTATCGGAATAGGTGTTGCGGGAGCAGTATCTGTGTTGGCTGCACCCGGTGCGGCTGTCGGTGCAGTGGTAGTCGGTGGAACAGTGCTTGTAAAATGGGCACTTGACTCAGCATTTGAAAATTTGTGGGGTAAAGACTTTTCTGAGACTGTTTCCGATGCTGTTCTTGATACAGCAGAATTTGTAGGTAATGCAGCTAAGAATGCTGTAAAAGCTGTCGGTAATGCTGCAAAGGCAGTAGGGGATGCCATAAGTGGTTGGTGGAAAAAAGCATTTGCGTAATTAAATAAGATAAAACAGAAAGGTGATATAAAAATGGATTTCAAGGAACTTCTTCCTATCGGAAGCGTTGTGCTTCTTAAAGATGCTGTGAAAAAGCTTATGATTTACGGAGTAGGTCAGACAGATACTACTACCGATAAGGATTACGATTACATAGGAGTAATGTATCCCGAAGGAAATATGGGTGAGGGATCTCAGTATTTGTTCAATCACGGAGATATTGAACAGGTATTTTTCAGAGGCTTTTCCGATAACGAAAGAGATGAGTTTATCGAGCGTCTCAAGGGATACTATGAGAATAACTGATATAAAAGGATCGCACTTAAAAATTAAGTGTGATCTTTTTATATCCGCATTTATTGCTGTTGAATTTTTATATAAAGAATGGTATAATATAGAAAAGCAAGCATGATATTCAATGAGAAATCCAAAGCCGAAGGTGCCTCTGCACCGAGGCGTTATGGTCGTGGAATATCGTCATTTTTCGACTGAAGTTATGTCGATAATTGCCAGCCGGTGCTACCGGCTCGATAATTGCCAGCCGGTGCTACCGGCTCGATAATTGCCAGCCGGTGCTACCGGCTCGATAATTGCTAGCCGGTGTTACCGGCAAAAAGGAGAAAGAATGAGTACATACATAAAAGATAAAGCAAGATTTACTGTCGTGACCGAGGGCGTCATTCGTATGGAGTATTCCGAGAACGGTAAATTCGTGGATGGTGAAACACTTTTCGCCAAGCGTGATATGTGTTGGGATGCTACTGTAACTGATGGTGACGTGCTTACTATCAAAACTGAAAGCTTTACCCTTTACTACATCGGCGGCGAATTTACTGCCGAGTCACTTTTTGCCGATATTCATGTTGACGGATTTGAGACAAGGTGGCACTATGGCGATTCCAATAAGGAAAATCTCGGAGGAACCCTTCATACACTTGACGGAGTAGACGGATTCCGCCCTCTCCCCGACGGACTTTTGTCAAAGGACGGATGGTATGTTATCGATGACTCCTCCACACCGTTTATGAAGGATGGCTGGATCGAAAACAGAGATGAAGAGCATAAGCTTGACCTGTATCTCTTTGCCTATGGCAGGAATTACAAAGCTGCACTATCTGATCTTGCGGCTGTGTCGGGCAAAATGGAGATCCCGAGAAAATATTTCTTTGGAAGCTGGTATTCACGTTGGTGGCCGTACTCCGCAGATGAATTTAAGGGTATCGTTGAAGATTATGATAAGAATGATTTCCCCCTTGATATCCTCGTGATGGATATGGACTGGCATTATCAGGATTGGGGCCATGAGGATGGCGAGCCTAAGTACGAATACGGTTACGGACACGCAGGAGGTAATCTCGGCTGGACCGGATATACATGGAATAAGCGTCTTATCCCCGATCCCGAGGGTATTATTAAGGATTTTGGTGATCGCGGTATTGCAGTTACTCTCAATGATCATCCTTGTGACGGTGTACGTGATGCGGATGAAGTGTATTCACGCTTCATGGAAAATCTTGAAAAATCGGGATATTCCGAAGTAGTCCCTACTATAGAGGACAGAGTAAATGACAGGGAGAAGGCGTACGTCGAAAAGGGAATCAAGAATTTCCGATTCAATGCAGGAAGCAAGGTGTATATGGATGCCTTCTTCGATGCAACAAATGCGGAGATGGAGGACAAGGGTGCCGCATTCCGCTGGCTTGACTGGCAGCAGGATTACCTTTACCCCAATGTTCACGGAATGAATAATCTCACGCACCTGAAGTGGCTGAATCATCTGTATTATGAGAACTCCAAGAAGGGCGGCAAGAGAGGAATGTCCTTCTCACGTTGGGGAGGATTCGGTGATCACAAGCATCCTGCGTATTTCTCGGGGGATTCCACTACCAATTGGGACACCCTCGCATTCGAGGTGCAGATGACTGTTTCCGCAGGAAACGTGGGCTGCTTCTGGTGGAGCCACGATATCGGCGGATTTATGGATACGGTACCGGGCGGACAGGGAGAGGTTTATGCAAGATGGGTACAGTTCGGAGCAATGAGTCCTGCACTTCGTGTTCATATGTGCGGCCTCGGTGATTTTGACAGACGTCCTTGGACATGGGGGGAGTATTCGCCTGTAATGCGTGATGCGTATCACCTTAGAAGCGTTCTTATGCCATATATCTATTCCGAGGCTAAAAATTCCTCCGATTTCAGTGTACCGCTTCTTCGTGCACTCTATATAGATCATCCCGAGGATGACGAAGCTTATAAGCATCCCGGTCAGTATTTCTTCGGAGAGGGAATCATGACAGCACCTGTTTGTCGGGCTGTTGATGAAGATGGATTTGTCGAGAGTGAGATCTATTTTCCTGAGGGAATATGGTACGATTGGTTTACCGGTGAGAAGTACGGTGAGGGACATCACACGGTGAAGAATACTCTTAATACATTCCCGATGTTCCTTCGTGCAGGTTATCCCGTGGTAACTCAGCCATATACCGCAAGAATGACTGCCGAGAAACTAACATCTCCAAGGATCATTATCTACGCAGGGGACAGTGGAGTTTCAACTCTTTATGAGGACGACGGAATCACGGATATTGCTCTCGGTGTATGTCGTATCACAGGGATTTCTTACGATGATGATGAAAAAAGTGTTACCCTTACGCCTTATACCGCAAACTACGATGACGGTATTACCGCACGTAATATTACAGTAGAGCTTCATTGTGCTGATGTACTCGAAGCGATCTGTGATACTCACAGCGTAACCTTTGAAGTTGCAGGCGGAGTTATCACTGCAACTATATCAGATGTTGCACCGGATGAAAGTGTTTCTGTGAACTTCAGATAAAATAAAAAACGACCTCTTTAGCCGGGGGTGGCTAAGGACAGTCGAGTTATGTAGGATACGGTGTAGTCGATTAAAGCTACGCCGTATTTCTTTTTTATGCCGCACTTGGCTGATTCTTTCTGATTTCTTTTTTTGAATCAATAATTGTCTGCGTGTCGGGAATTTCAAGAATACCCACGTTGATAAAGTGAACCTTAAAGGGAACGTGCTTTTTATTGTTCTCGTCTTTGGTGTTGTCAAAGACTTCAGTCTTTGTTATGAGCCGATTGACGAGTTCGGGCGTCAGTTCCTTTAAGTCGGTAAATTTGCGGATGATAGAAAGAAATTCCCGAAGGTCGATGTTATCCTGCTCGGTGGCTTACTCAGAGAGAGCCGTGTCGACCTTTACCAATAGTATGCGGAGGATGACAAATCAGAAAGAACTTAAGGAGCGCACCACGATACTACCTCCGACACTTACACGCTGTATATGAAGGTGGAGCTTTATGCCCGGTTGTGGGATGCATATGACAAGCTCGAATACACGGAGCGAAGGATGTTTGATCAGTGCTTGGCTTCTGTTTCGAATGTTATAGTACCTTTTATATGTATCACGATTACCTCGACGAGCATGACGATCTCAAGAAGAAATCCATCAAACCGATGATGTATACCGATATTGCTACCGACCACGAATACAGCTCCGCCAACACAGCACACAAAAAATGCGAAAAGGCACTTAAAAAATTACGTGAAGCTCTTAAAGACTTAATGTGAAAATATGATATAAAAGCTAAGTTAAAAGCATTGTCGCAAAAAAGAATAAATTATTTTTCAAAAAACTCTTGACATTGCTACGTTAAAGTGCTAAAATACTTAACAAATTTAATAGTGTCAAAGGCTATGACGAAGAATGGTCACGGAGAAAAGCAGCAAAGAGAGCTGATGGTTGGTGTGAATCAGCGTGTTATATATCCATGTCCTCTCACTTCTGAGCCGGGAACCTGAGGCAACATGTGTGTAGGGAACCCCGTGTATGCTACGTCAGTGCATAGAGGTTGTTAGACTTCGATTAAAATAAAGGCGTCGATGAAGACGGAACCTATAACGAATTTCCCAGAGAGCCGGGGGTGGTGCGATCCCGGTAAAGGACTATAGACTTCCCATCCCTTCTGAGCCGGAAGCCCCAAAGGTATAAACACCCAGTAGGCGTTTCCCGTGTATGCTACGTCAGTGCATAGAAGTTGTTGGACTTCGAAGAGG